>CANRKF010000001.1 GCA_947631145.1 uncultured Clostridia bacterium
TATTTCGCAAATAGGGTTGCGGTTCACATTTTAATTATAGCAGATATTAAATATCTACTACTATTATATTCATTATAACCTATTTTATTAACAAAAGTCAATTGTTTTCAAAAATTTCTATTAACCTTTTTATTTCAATATCTCCATCTTTTTTTTCTGATATTTTATCAAAAAAGTTAATATTTTTCTTTATTTTTTCTGGTAATTTCTGTAAGAGAATTATTTTACCCTAAATTTATATTGCTTTTGGTTGATTATTATGACTATATTTTAGTTTTGTTGCCATACCTCCTCTTATGTGCCTTTCTGCTTTGTTTTCATTTAATATTTCGCGTACTTCATGTGCCAAAACGGGATTTATCTTTAGTAGTCTTTCACTAACATCTTTGTGTACTGTGCTTTTACTTACCCCAAATTTTTTTGCTGCTCCTCTTACTGTGTCTTTACTATCTATTATATATTGCGCTAAATGAACAGCTCTTTCTTCTATTAATACATTTCTTTCCAAATGAAAAACCCCCTTGAAATAACGCTGTTTTGTACATTGTATTCAAGGGGAGTTTGTATTATGATAAACTTTTATTATTCAAACAAATCTAAAATATCTTCCTTAGATAATTTGTTAATAAAGGTTTCTTCTGTTGATAGTATATCTTGTGAAAGTTTTTCTTTTCTCTCTTGCATTTTATTTATTTTTTCTTCAATTGAATCGCTCGTAATAAGTTTATATACTTGTACACTATTTTTTTGTCCTATTCTATATGCTCTATCTGTTGCTTGATTTTCGCTTGATATATTCCACCATGGATCATAATGTATTACAACATCTGCTGATGTTAAATTTAATCCTGTTCCTCCTGCTTTTAATGAAATTAAAAATACTTTTACATCTTCATTATTATTGAATTCATCAACCATTTCAATTCTTTTGCCTACTGGGGTATTTCCTACTAGTTTAAAATAATTTATATTTAGCTTGTTAAATTCACTTTCAATTATTTCAAACATTGAAGTATAACTTGAAAAAATTAGTATTTTATGACCTGCTTCTATTGCATCTACTACTAAATCTAAACATTGTTTTAACTTTCCACTACTACCTTTATAGTTTTCTATAAATAAACTTGGATGGCAACATATTTGTCTTAATCTTGTAAGAAGCATAAGAATTTTGAATTTGCTTTTTTCAAAGTTGTTATCATTTAATTCTTTAGCTACTTCTTGTTTTGTTTGTGCTAAATATGACAAATACAATTTTTGTTGTTCACTTTCCATTTCATTTTTCATTACTGTTATATTTTTTTCTGGTAATTCTGTTAAAACATCTTTCTTTACTCTTCTTAATATAAATGGACTAATTAATTTTTTTAGCCTTTTTAGTGCTTCTTGGTCCTCTGCCTTTAATATTGGCTCTTCAAATTTTTTCTTAAATTTATTATAATTGTATAAGTATCCCGGCATTATATAATCAAATATAGACCATAGTTCTGCTGCAGAATTTTCAATTGGTGTACCTGTTAAAGCAAATTTTATTTCACCTTTTAAACTTTTTAAAGATGTTGCATTTTGGGTATTTGAATTTTTTATATATTGTGCTTCGTCTGCTATTATATATTTGAATTTTATATTTTCATAGTGTTCTATATCTCTTTTTAGTAAGTCATATGATGTAATAACTAAATCATAATCTTCATAATTATTTATTTTCTCTATTCTTTCTTCTGCTGTTCCTTTTACAATTAACACTTTTATAGAATTGCACCATTTTTCTATTTCTGCTTTCCAATTAAGAACTAATGTGCTTGGGCATACTACAATTGATGTTATTTTATTATTTTTGTCTATTTCAGATTTCAATAAGGCTATTATTTGAATTGTTTTTCCAAGTCCCATGTCATCGGCTAGTATTCCACCAAATTGATATGTAGCTAAGGTTTTTAGCCATTTATAACCTACTTTTTGGTAATCTCTTAATTTTTCTTCAAAATTTTTGTCTATTTCAATATTTAGCTCAGAATTTTGAATAGAATCAATTAATTCTGTAAATTTTTCATTTTTTGCTACATTAATATCTTTTTTGGTGTTTACTAATCTTTCTAAATAAAAGCTTCGATTTATAGGAAGATTAACTATTCCTTTATTTATTTTGCTATAATCTATGTCTAGAGTTGTTTCTAATTCATCTAATAAATTTAAATCTTCATTTTCTTTTAAGTCTAGAAAATCTCCATTTTTTAATTTATAGTATTTTTTCTTTACTTGGTAATCTTTTAAAATATTTTTTATTTCGCTTATATCTATATTGATTTTTGAAATATCTAATTCTAATAGGCCATTGTCTATTTTTATTCCAATATTTGAAATTTTAGGTTGTTTTATTTGCTTATTTTTAAATTTATCTGTTACTAAAACTTCAAAGTCGTTCATATATCCTTGAATTTTTTGTGATAAAAATTCATAAATGTCATCTGTATTTTTCATTAAAAAATACTTTTGGCCAATAATTGGTTCAAAGCCATCCATAAATATTCTTTTAATAACTTCTTTTTCTGCTGGGATATCTCTTACAATATTATTTTGTTTAACATAGTCTTTATGGCTATTTTCTAATATGTTAAATTCATAGTTAAGATAACAAAATTTAAGTTCTAGCATAATATTTCCTTGATCATCTGCATCTAGTAAAACTTTTGATGCTAATTTATTAACTATTAAACCTTCTTTTGCTATTTCGGCTGGCAAATTATTTGATTGTATATTTATTTTTGGCATAACAAACTTGCTAAATTCATCTAATTTATCTTCTGGAATAAGTACGTATTCATCTCTATTTATTATCCTAAATAATTTAATAAGATTAGGTTCTTTTTCTTTTTTATATATTTTTTTGTCATAAAATATGTAAATATATTTGTTTGAAAAAAATACAAGATAATTGGATATATTAAGCCTTAATACATATTCTTCTGATATTTTTTCATGTTCATCATCCCAATAATAGTAACTATATGTTCTTACTTTTTCTTTCTTTATATTATATGAAATTTCTAAATCTTCTTCTGTAAGAGTGCATAATTCATTTCCTTTTTCTCCACTATTTTCGTAGCAGTGAAATAATACTTTTTTGTTTGGTACCATACTGAAGAATTCATCTATTTTGTCTCCCTTTAGTAGTATTTGTTTTTCTATTACAGTATTTAATCCATATTTATTAAGGCTGTCGTAATATTGTACCATTTCAGCATATTGTATTATATAGTCAAATAGCCATTTTGAACTTTCGCTAAAATTTTCTCTTTTAGGAATAAATCTTAATTGCTTTCCGTAATATATTTCTGTTCCATTTTTATATGCCTCATAAAAATGGCTAATATTATTTAGCACATACATACGGGTTTCACCTATTTTAAAAACTACTTTTAACGTTTGTTCATCATATAGTTCTAATAAAAATTCTAGCTTTATGTTTGTTGCAAGATTTGATGTTGTTGCTGTTTTTGATAATAATGCTCTATTATATAAACTCATTATATCAAACTGATCTAAACTTTGAGGAGTGTTACTATTTGGTTTATACATGTTTATCATTTCAAGCCCATATCTATACTTGTCTTGATATTCACGCATTTTTAGTTCTTGCTCTTGCTTTTTCCTAAATTCTTCTAAGGCTTTTTTTCTTTCTTCTTCTCTTTTCTTTTCTATTTTCTTTCTGCCTTCATTTGTAGTAGCATTATGTGGATTTATTGTTTCTAGAGCGGTGGCAATAATATGCTTGCACAAATTTCCATTTTCGTAGTCTTTACATGTGCAAATACTTTCTGTTATAGTATTTCCGCATATTGTTATTTTTGTATTATACAAATCATAGTTTCCTTCTACATATGCTGTTACAGAATAATTATTATCATCGATTTTTTCAACTTTTCGTATTTCTACATATTCTCTTTTAAATAGTTGCTCTCCTCTTCTACGTCTTTCAAAGTCATATTTTTGTGCGAATTGAAGTGTTTTTAAGTTTAGGTCTATTACATCAATTATCATATTTATTGGTTCTCCTATTAATACATTTCAGATTTTACAGCTTTTGTGAATTATTTAATGTATTTCATAGCTTACATTTTTGTTAATTATAATAATATGCATTAATTTTGTTTTCATAATAGTTATAATTATTGCATAAAATGCTAGAATAGTCAATTTTTTAAGTTTTTTTCAATTGTTTTATTTTTACCAGAACATTTTCACTAAGAATTCACATTTTTAAGTTTTTTCTATGTATAATACTTATATTAGCAATAGATATTTTCCATTTTTTACCTTTTGTATTACATTTAGTTTAATAAATTCTTTGAAAATTTTGTTAACAGTATGTATTGGAACTTCTAAAGCAATTGCTACTTCGTTTTGCGTTTTTAGTATAAACTTTTTTTCATCTGATTTTTGTAGTAAATATGCTATAATTTTATATTGATTTGCTTTATTACTTTGTAATAACTTTAAAAAATTCTTTATTTCTGATAATGAAATATTATTTTTGCTTTCTTGCATTTTTATTTTTTTAAAGGCATTGTATGAATATTTATGGGCTATTTTATTTGTTTTTCTTGAAATCCACTGTAATTCAAAATATGAATTTTCTTTATTTAATCGTGTTTTTACTTTGTTATAAGACTTCTTCATGTCATCCAATAATCTTGTATTGTTATTAAATAATTTTACATTATTATTTTTTATAAATATTTCTATTGCGACACTACAATCTGTTCTTATATAAAATTTTTGAGCTATATTATTCTTTATTAAATTAGAATCTATTAAATTTAGCACTTGAAATATTGCAAATAGTTCACATTCTGTTGAATTTTCTAATTTGATTTTGCATTTTTTTCCAAATGCTTTAACAATTTTCTTTTCCTGTGTAATAACAATAGCATAAGTTCCAATTTTAGTTTTATTATCAAAACTTGCATCTGTGTAAATTTTAAATACTTTATTGTAGTCCATTAACATCGCTTCCTTTTAAAAACTTTTGTTCGATTATAAAACAATATTTTTAACTTGTCAATACTTTTTTACTATTTAATTATTTTTTATGTTTTTTTGCTGGATTTCAAATGAATTTTCCCTTTTTTTAATTTTTTGATGGAAAATTGGTGTTTTTATCACTTGCAAAGCATTATATTTATTACAATAAGTGTTATTTTTCCTAAATTTATTGTAAAATATTTACTAATTGGTTTCTTTGAAATTTTTCAGAAAAATGTTATATATATGTATATAAAAAATGGAGGGAAAAAAACATGGCGCTTGATTATACAATTATTGGTCAAAGATTAAAAAAAGCTAGAATTGATAAAAAAATGACTCAAGAAAATTTAGCTGAAAAGTTAGATGTTTCAATTGCCTTTTTAAGTAGAATTGAAAGAGGCAGTTCTCATGTTAATTTAAAAAGATTAACTCAAATTTGTGATATTTTAGAAGTTTCTGAAGGTTTTATTTTAAATGGTGTTTCTAGTAAATCTAGTAATTATTTAACTTCAGAATTTAATGAAATTTTAACTTCTGTTTCTCCTGAAAAGCAAAAATTGATTTATAAAATAGCAAAGGTAATCAGTGAGGAAGAATAGTTTTTAACAAATATGGTTATATTAAAAGTAAGAATTTTATTTCTTACTTTTATTTTTTTACATGCTTAATTTTAAATTTTTTTAATAATTATTATTTGTTGATAAATATTATTCATTATGGTATTATATATAAGATTTAAATTTTGGCATTTATTTTATTGTATGCAAGGTACCAATTTTATATTCATAAAGATTAATTTATTGTGCCTTTTGTATATACAATTTAGCAAGACAACTACAAATAATTTTAATATAAATATTTATATTAATTTAAAGGTATTTTTATTTGAAAACAATTGAATTTTCATAAAATTACCTTCAAAATAAAACTAGAAAGGATTGATTATATATGAATTTTGAACAATGGAATGATTTTAATAAACAAGGCGAATGGACTAAAGAAATAGATGTTAGAGGCTTTATTCAAGCTAATTATACACCTTATGAAGGAAATAGTTCATTTTTAGTAGGTCCAACTGAAAAAACTACAAAATTATGGAATAAAATTTTGGAGCTTTATAAAGAGGAAAAAGAGCATAATAATGTGCTAGATGTAGATACACAAACACCTTCTGGAATTAATCGTTTTGCTCCCGGATATATTGATAAAAATTTAGAGGAAATTGTTGGTTTTCAAACAGATAAACCTTTAAAAAGAGCAATTATGCCAAATGGTGGTATTAGAATTGTAGAAAAATCTTGTGAAAGTTATGGTTACAAGTTAGATGATACAGTTTCTAAAATATATCATAATTTAAGAAGAACTCATAATGACGGAGTTTTTGCAGTTTATACACCTGAAATAAGAGCTGCTAGAAGCTCGCATTTAATTACAGGTCTTCCAGATGGATATGGTCGTGGTAGAATTATTGGAGATTATAGAAGAATTGCTTTATATGGTGTAGATGTTTTAATTGCAGATAAACAAGATGAATTTGCTACAACTGATTCTGACGAAATGACTGATGAAATTATTCGTAAAAGAGAAGAAATTCATGACCAAATAGTTGCTTTAAATGAATTAAAGGAAATGGCTACAAGCTATGGTTTTGATATATCTAAGCCTGCTGGAAATGCTAAAGAAGCTATTCAATGGTTATATTTTGGATATTTAGGTGCTATTAAAGATCAAAATGGTGCTGCTATGAGCTTAGGTAGAACTTCTACTTTCTTAGATATATACATTGAAAGAGATATTAAAAATGGTGTTATAACAGAAGAAGTTGCTCAAGAGCTAATGGATCACTTCGTTATGAAGCTAAGAATGGTTCGCTTTTTGCGCGCTCCAGAATACAATGAATTATTTAGCGGAGATCCTGTTTGGGTTACAGAAAGTATTGGTGGTATGGGCATTGATGGTAGAACTTTAGTTACAAAAAATTCTTTTAGAGTGCTTCATACTTTAGTAAATTTAGGTCCTGCACCAGAGCCAAATTTAACTGTATTATGGTCTAAAAATTTGCCTGAAGGTTTTAAGAAATTCTGTGCTGAAATTTCTATTAAAACTTCTTCTATTCAGTATGAAAACGATGATTTAATGAGAGCTACTTTAGGAGATGATTATGGTATTGCTTGCTGTGTTTCTGCTATGAAAGTTGGTAAGCAAATGCAATTTTTCGGTGCTAGAGCAAATTTAGCAAAGGCCCTTTTATATGCAATTAATGGTGGTAGAGATGAAAAATCTGGAAAACAAGTTACACCACGATTTGAACCTATTACTTCTGAATACTTAGATTATGACGAGGTTATGGTTAAATTTGATAATATGATGGAATATTTAGCAAAAACATATATTAAAGCTCTTAACATGATTCACTATATGCATGATAAATATTCTTATGAAGCTTTAGAAATGGCTTTGCACGATAGAGAAAGAGATGTTTTAAGAACTATGGCTTGCGGAATTGCTGGTTTATCTGTTGTTGCTGATTCTTTATCTGCTATAAAATATGCAAAAGTAAAGGTTATTCGTGATGATACAGGATTAGCTGTTGATTATGAAGTTGAAGGAGATTTTCCTAAATACGGTAACGACGATGATAGAGTAGATGATATTGCTGTTAGCTTAATAAAAACTTTTATGAAAAAGCTAGAAAAGCATCATACTTACAGAAATTCAAGAACTACCCTTTCTATTTTAACTATTACTTCTAATGTAGTTTATGGTAAAAATACTGGTAATACTCCTGATGGTAGAAAAGATGGTGAACCTTTTGGCCCCGGCGCTAACCCACTTCACGGTAGAGATACTAACGGAGCTTTGGCAGTTATGAATACTATTGCAAAACTTCCTTATGAATATTCAGAAGATGGTATTTCTTACACCTTTTCTATAACCCCTTCTACTTTAGGTAAGGATGATGCTTCTAAGGTAAATAATTTAGTTACCATGTTAGATGGTTTCTTTACTCAAACAGGACATCATATAAATGTTAATGTTTTTGATAGACAGTTATTATTAGATGCAATGGAGCATCCTGAAAAGTATCCACAACTTACTATTCGTGTATCTGGCTATGCTGTTAACTTTACTAAATTAACTAGAGAGCAACAGTTAGACGTTATTAATAGAACTATTCACGAGAGGATTTAAATTGTTTTGTCGCATTGGGGACGTTTGTTGATGCGACAAAATGTCGTCTTAGGGACGTTTGTTAGTGCGACAAAATGTCGCATTAGGGACAGATGTTTAATAAGATGTGTCCCAGACACGACAAAATGTCGCGTTAAGAAACGTCCCCAATGCGACAGAAAGGAAAAAAATGGAAGCAAGAATTCACTCATTTGAATCTTTTGGAACAGTTGACGGACCTGGAATAAGGTTCGTTATCTTCATGCAAGGTTGTAGCCTTAAATGCAAATATTGCCATAATAGAGATACTTGGGATTTATGTGGTGGTACCCAATATACCTTAGAAGAAGTTTTAGAAAAGATAGAAAAATATAAAAATTATTTTATGCCTTCTGGCGGTGGCGTTACTGTTAGTGGTGGTGAGCCTTTACTACAGCTAGAATTTGTTACTGAGCTTTTTACTATTTTAAAAAAGGAAAATATTCATACTGCTATTGATACTTCTGGTAACTTTATTATTACAGAAGATATTAAAAAGTTAATTGATTTAACTGATTTATTTTTATTAGATATTAAATGTATTAATGATGAAATTTGCAAAAGTTTAACCGGTGTTTCTAATAAGCAAGAGCTTGCTTTTGCTAGGTATTTAAGCAGTATTAAAAAGGATATGTGGATTAGGCAAGTTATAGTTCCGGGAATAACTGATAAGGAAGATGATTTACTTAAATTAAGAGAATTTATTAATTCTTTAGATAGCATAAGAAATGTAGAATTTTTGCCTTATCATGATATGGGACGTTATAAGTGGGAAAATTTAGGGCTTAAATATCCGTTAGATGGTGTTAGAACAGCTAATATAGATGATGTTAAAAGGGCAAGAAAGTTAGTATTAGAATAAGCACTTTAAAGTTAAATTAAGCTTTTGTTTAAGTAACAATAAAAAAATTATTTAAACAAAAGCTTTGTATTTTTCTATTCTTTTACTATTTTCTTTAGCCCAAAGGTTAT
This sequence comes from uncultured Clostridia bacterium, assembly GCA_947631145.1. Classification (GTDB taxonomy): domain Bacteria; phylum Bacillota; class Clostridia; order TANB77; family CAG-508; genus CAG-273. The sequence continues at coordinate 9,211 of CANRKF010000001.1, forward strand.
AAAATAAATTGCCCCTGAAATTAATACTATCATTGGTCCTGTAGGTATATTCCAATAATAAGAAATAATTAAACCTGTTATTCCAGCAAATAATGAAAATATTACTGAATATAAATGATAGCTTCTCATACTTTTGGCAATATTTCTACTAGATGCAGATGGCAAAATAAGTAAGGAATTAATTAATAATATTCCTATCCAGCGAATTGATATCATAACCATAACGGCTATTAATACAACAAAAACATTGTCTATTAATTTTGTGTTAACTCCCCTACTTTTTGCAAGTGCTTCATTTATGCTAAGTACATTTAATTTATTAAATGTAAAATACCAAAATACAAATACTGCAATAAAGGCTAAAAATAAATATAGTATTTCTGTACTACTAATACTTAATATATCTCCAACTAGGTAACTAGAATATTTATTGAAATTTCCTCCGTGTAGCAAGCAATGCTAAACCTAAAGCAATTGCTATTGATGAAAATACGCTAATAATTGTATCTGCCCCATACGTAGTTTTATTTTTTACAAAATTTAATAATAACGCAAAAATAACTGCGAAGAAAATCATTGATATATTCATGTTTGTAATTCCAAGTACCATTCCTAATGCAATTCCTGTTAGGGCTGAATGGCCTAATGCATCTGAAAAAAAGGCCATTTTGTTATTTACTATCATAGTTCCTAATATTGCAAAAATTGGTGTTGATAAAATTATGGCAATTAGTGCATTTTTCATAAATGTGTATTGCATAAATTCAAATGGTAAAATTGTTTCTAATAAATTATATATTAATTCCATTATTGCTTTAATGATAATATTTACTTAAGTTATATGACAATTTTTCATATAACATAATAAATATATCTTTTACTCCTTTTATATTTAGGTTTTAATGGTATACCTATAAACTTTTATTATAATAACTTCATTTAATACAAAATTACATATTTATTCGTTAATTGCAAAATTATATATTTGCTTAAGCACATTTGTTATTTATAAACTTATTTTGTTATTATATTGCTTCACTTCCAAAACGATTTTGAAATTCTAAACTATTAAATACTTCATCAGGAGTTCCTTCTTTAATTACTTCTTTATCTAATAAAATTACTTTATCTGCATATTTTTTGGCTAATTCAAAATCGTGTGATACTAACAAAATTGACATATCATAATTTGTTTTTAAATTATTTACTAATTCATAAAAATCTCGCGTACCATTTTTATCTATTCCTGAAACTGGTTCATCTAATATTAATAGATTAGGTGCAGGTTTTGTTGCTATTGCTAATAATACTCTTTGAAGTTCTCCTCCTGATAAATCGCCTATGCTTTTATCTATTAATTTTTCTGCTCCAAATACTTTTAATTGTTCTTTTATTTCTTGATATATTTTTTTATCTTTTTTTAGAAAAACTGGTACATAGCAAATACATGATGCAAATAAATCGTATACTGTAGTTGGCATATGCTTCTCTATATTGATGGATTGTGGCACATAGCCAATTTTTATTCTTTTTGCAACATTTTCTTTTATATCCATAAAAGTAATGTTTCCTGTATGTTCTACTTCTCCTAGAATGGCTTTTAACAAAGTTGATTTTCCGGCACCGTTCCTACCAATAATAACAGTTAGCTCTCCACAATGAATATGAATATTTACATTTTTTAATACAACTTCTTTGCCAAATTTCACACTTATATTATTTATTTTTGTGCAGTGAAGTCCACAAGCTACTGGTTTTCCCATTAATTTTCACCTAGTTTCTTTATATATTATTTTTTAACTTTATTAATATTTGTTTTATAATATAATAATTAAATTATTTTAAGTGTGTACTTTTCACTAATATACATTTATTAATTAATATTTAACTGCTTTAAGGTATTCAAGTTTTCTGTCATTGCATTTATGTATTCATTTTTATCTATTTTTCCTGATAGGGCTGGATTTAGCTTAACTATTTGTGCTCCTGTTTCATTGGCTAAAGTTTGCGCATTATTTAAATTATTTTCTTCACCTATAAATATTAATTTAATATTTTCTTCTTTCATTTTTTCTATTGTTTTTTTCATTGCATCTGCTGATAATGTACTTTCTTCGTGATTTGTTTCAATATATGTAATGTCCATTTCCAAGCTATTTGCTAAATATACTAAAGCTTCATCTAAACAGATTACTTTTTGCGAATTTAATTTTGATAGTTGTTCATTATAGCTTGAGTTTAGCTCTTTTAAAGCTTGTGTATATTTTTCACAATTTTTTGTATATATTAAGCTATTTTCTGGATTATACTCACATAATTTTTGCGAAATTGTTTCTACTTGCTTTATATAATTTTCAATGTTTGTCCATATATGAGGATTTACAGTTTCATTATTTTGCTTTGAATTTATATTCTCGTTATTTTTTATAATGTTTGTAACTTCTATGCTACTATCAATAATTTTTAAATTTTGATTTGCTTGCAATATTTTGTTCATAAAATTCTCTAAGCCTAGTCCATTTTGTATAAAAATATTGGCATTTTCTATTTTTTTCATATCTAAAGTAGATAGTGTATAGTCATGTAAACATCCTACGTCATTTTGTGTTAAACATACTGCTTCTACATTTCGAGCATTTTCAGTTAAATTCATTGTTATTATATTAATTGGGTAAAAAGAACTTACTATTTTTAAATTAGTATTCTCTTTTTTTGGATTATTATTTTTAATTATAGCAAATGTAACTATTAATATAAATATAATAACTATAGTAAAAATAATTTTTACTTTTTTATTCAAGCTAGTTTTCCCCCTTTTTTTATTTCATTTAATGATAACATAATTTTTAGTGTTTTTCAATACGCAAGAGCTTAGAAAAAAACTACTAACTAAAATTGTTAGTAGTTTTTATTGTAAAATAACAAATTTGCAATTACCTATATGCAATAATTTGCTTGTTAAAAGTAAGCATAAATTCTTACTTTATTATTCTTGTGTATAAGGCAATACTGCGATTTGTCTAGCTCTTTTTACTGCTAATGTAATATCTCTTTGATGAATAGCGCATGCTCCTGTTGCTCTTCTTGGAAGTATTTTTCCTTTATCATTAATGAATTTTCTTAATTGGTCTGCATTTTTATAATCTAATTTTAAGTTTTTATCTGCACATAATGGGCATACTTTTTTTCTTACTTTTCTAAATTTAGGATTATAATCTTCATCATTATTTCTAACATTTTTTTTGTTATTTTTCTTATCTGCCATTTTGTTTACCCCCTATCTTTTTTGTTTTTAAATTTCTATAGCTTAATTTACAATTTTCTTTACTTAGAATGGTAAATCATCCCCTGAAGAGATTTCAAAATCTGAACCAGAGTTAGCAGTAGGCATTGTTCCAAAAGTTGCATCAAAGTTACCTGATGTACCTGCATCGCCTTCTCTTTTGCTATCTGCAAAATATGTTTCTTCTGCTATTACCTCTGTAACATAATGTTTTTGCCCTTGATCATCGTCCCAATTTCTGGTTTGAATTCTACCAATTACTCCTACTTGTTGTCCTTTTTTGAAGTATTTGCTACAAAATTCTCCAACTTTACTCCAAGCAACAACATTTATAAAATCTGCTTGTCTTTCTTCTCCCGGCTTTACAAATCTACGATTTACAGCTAAACTAAAAGAAGCTACTAATGTGTTATTTGTTTGTGTGTATCTTACTTCTGGATCTCTTGTTAAACGACCCATTAAAATTACTTTGTTCATTTTTTTTACCTTACCTTTCTATTAATTAAGCCCCTTATTTATCTTTTTGTTAAAGCTTTTTTACTCTGCCTTTACAGTAATGAATTTAATTACTTCATCAATGATTCTGTAATTTCTTTCTAATTCTGCAATTAAACTTGGGTTTGCTTCAAAGTTTATTACTAAGTAGTAACCTTCTTTGTTTTTCTTAACTTCATAAGCTAACTTTTTCTTTCCAAGTTCTTCTACTTTTTCTACTTTTCCGTCATGATTGATTATTTCTGTAAATTTTTGAGATAAGTTTTTTACTTTTTCTTCTTCTACAGATGGATCAATAATGACAACACTTTCGTATTTGTTCATTATATTTCACCTCCTTATGGATATAAACCTGCAATTTGTTTGCAAGTAAGGAATTTTTTTCCTTTTTTAACGTTATTATTTTACCACAGTTTTGGCTAAAGTGCAAGAAGAAAATGTTGTAAATTTATGATTTTATTTGTTCATATATTTTATTTTTAATAATATATTGTTTTTCATTTTTTATAACTAAAAACCATAAATATATAAGTATTAATATAAAAGCTATATTATGTATATATAAAATAACAATACTTACTATTGCAGTTAATATTATTACTGTAATTTTTGAAATAGAATTTGTTATTCTATAGGCTTCCTGCTTTCCTTTTTGAATATTTACTATTTCTTGTAATATTCTTCCTCCGTCTAATGGATATATTGGCAGTAAATTAAATATTGCAAGTAGTAAATTGGTATATACAATTATGGCTATGTTAGTGTAATACATAGATATTAGTAAACATATAATTGCAATAATTAAATTTATAGCGGGGCCTGCTAAAGCTATTACTATTTTTTTTACGCATAATTCATTTCCTTTTTTTATTTTTTTATTATAGTCTTCAGTATTTACTTTAAAGTGAATTTGAAAGCCGAATGGATTTACTTTTATATTGTTTGGTTTAAAACCAAGTGTTAAACCGAACTAATAAATGTGCTAATTCATGTATTAAAGCAAATATCATTAATACTGCATAAATTTCAATTTGTGATGTTAACCAAAATAAAAAAATAAATAAAAAAACTTTTAAGTCTATTTTTACACTCATGTTTTCTCCTATTATAATATGTAACTCTTATTAATTCTTCATCATTTGTTAATATAACGTGTAATTCTTATTAATTTCTTTATCCTTAGTATTTAGCTTAACTATTTATTTTTTACTATTATTAAGGTATTTCTTATGTCCAACTTAGTATTAATTCTGGATCTACTGTTCTTTCATCTCTTCTTATTTCAAAATGCAAATGCGGACCTGTTGTATTTCCTGTATTTCCAGATAAAGCTATTTTTTGTCCCTTTTTTACTTTATCTCCTTCTTTTACTAAAATTTTACTGCAATGTGCATAAATTGTTGTTACATCCTTATTTACTATTTTTACATGTGTTCCATAATCTCCAATGTTTGATACCACTGATACGGTTCCTTCCATTGCAGCAACTACTGGCGTTCCTACTACTACTCCAATATCTATTCCTTGATGATTTTCTGATATTATTTCTGTGGGTTCTCTTTTTCCATAAGGTGATGTAATTTTTGCTTTTGCTGGTAAGGTTAAGCTAAAATTTTTTTTAATATATTCTGCGTCAATTTCCATTTGAGTTTTTTCAATAGTAGTTTTAGCTGCTACTTGTACTGTTTGTGTATTTTCTTTACTTCCACCTATTCCAGTTGCTTCTTGAGTTATGGATGCTTGTTCTCCTTCTATATTTGCATTTTCTAAATTGTTTTCTTGCTGATTACTATTTGTTTGTTCTTTTGCATTATCACCTTCCTGCTTATTTTCTTCATTATTTGCATCATTATTTTGTTGATTATTTTCTTCGTTTTTATTTTCTATTTGTTCATTTTTATTTTCGTCATTTTCAATGTTTTTGGTATTTTCCTCTTTATTTTCCGAATCTTCTCCACCGCTCCATTTAGTTAAGAAACTAAATTTATCTTTATTGTTTTGAAAGAAATCGCCTATTTGAGCAGATATTTGTGTAAAATTAAGATCTACACTTAAAAATTCTTTTGTTTTATTTAAAACATTTTCTGAAAATATGTAATTAGTTTCTTTTATAAGAGAAAATATAAGGTAAATAAATATGCAAATTAAAATTTGTAAGATCATTTTTTTATACAGTGAAAACTGCCTATTTTCTCTTCCTTGCTTCACTTGAGAACTAGGCATTCTAACATTATTATTGTTTAATCTTCTACGGTAATAAATTTCTTCGGCTCTTCTTATTCTTTCTTCCTGAGAAATTATTTTTTCCACAAAAATACACCTCTTCCTTTGTAGTAATGTTTTTTTAATGTATATGTTTGAAAGAGATGTTTTATTCTTTATTTATAAATTTTTATTTAAAATTTAATAGTTTAAATTGTTTTTAAATTATTTAAATAGTTTAGATTGCTTAAATTTATGATGTTTTTTTACTTATATTTCATATCTTGTTTTATATTATAAACTGAATTATAGTAGCAAATATTAATGCTAGTGCTAACATATGATTTATTGTTTTTAATTTCTTATATTTCTTTTTTAAGGTTTGAATAGATTGATTTTCTATTTTGTTTTTATTTTCTATTCTTGATATATACTCTGCTATTAGCATTTGCGCTTCTTTTATAACATAATCTTTAGAATTTTTTCCTTGCTCTACTACTTTTTCTCCGGCTTGTTCTTTTGCCATTTTTTTAGATTTATCTATTAACTCTAATTTTTGTATTTTTTGATTTTCTTTTAACACTACAATTGCCTCTTCTACTATATTAGATGGCAAATCTTTTAAAACCACAATATTCTTTAAACTACTTGTATCCATTTCTAATTTCCTCCACTTTTTTTCTATATATTAAAATTTTTTCCAGTTTTCATTTTTTTATACAAGTAATTTTAGTTTATTTAGTAATACTTCATTTTAAATTTCATTTTTTTTCGCTTCGTTCAAATTCATAGAGATGAAGTTTTAATTTATTTCAAACTACATATTCTCACATAACTTTTTTCTTTCTGCATTTGATGGCTTACGTTCTTATGTCAGTAGTTAATAGCTAATTTTATAATAGAAAATACTTTTAAAGCAGTGGTTAATTTTTTGTTTTTAAAAGGCTAACATAAAGGCAAACAATTTATAATATTATTAGAAAAATTTTGTGCAAGTATGTCCATTTTTTCTACATTCCAATCTGGTAAATAGTTTTCTGCCGCTACTACAGTTTTTATGTTTATACTGGCAGGAAAATAGAAACCTGTTCCATAAGCATTTCCTATTTTCATTCCACCTAAATTTATAAAACTTTTTCCAATATATTCTTGTTTGCCAAAGGCAGAATCTATTAATATTATTTGATTTTTATTAGTTTTGTTCAAATAATAGCTTAGTTTTGGTGCGTTTTTCAAATGTATTGGCGAAGTCATTGTTCCATATACTTTTATATTAGGATTTTCCTTAAATATATATTGCAATTTTTCTCCAACTCTTGGTCCGAAAGAATCTGTTAAAATTTTATTTGTACCTATGCAAACGAATATGTTCTCCACTAATTTTGCTTACCTTTTTATAATATATTTAGGTTTTTCAATTGGATTTTACCTATAAACCTTATTTGTTGTTATATAATAAATTTTTCTATATTATCTGTATTACTTTTTGTTCAAATAAATAACTATTTTTACATTTTTATCTGTATTACTTTTTATTTAAATAAATTACTATTTTTATATTTTTGTTGTTTTTATATTTTTTTATAATATCTTCTGAAAAGCCTGCCACTTCGTTTGAAATTACTATTGTGTCATATTGTTTTACTAATTTTTTCATTGTTTCATCTGTTTTTTCTAAATCAGACAAAGAAAAAACATCAAATCCTAAAGCTTGTGGCAAACGAAAACTTTCTTTGTCTTTTTCATATTTTATCCAAGAAATTTTCATTTTTACCATTAGTCCTTTCAAGTTGATTTTTTTCAACTTCATTACTAATTTTAGTTTTTGATGTTTTTTTATTTTTTATTCAATTTTATACAATTATACTTTTATTTATATATTTTTCAATAATATATTGTTATACTTTAATAATATACTGTTATGCTTTTTTATATATTTTTCAATAATATATGTTATGCTTTCGTATTTATATATCTTTTAATATATACTATTTGGTAGTTTTATTATATATTAACATAGTTTATTTCATTTATTTTTTTATTGCTCTATCTTTTCATTTTTCTTAAAGTGTCCTTTACACTTTTATCAATTCTATAAGATTCTATCATTTTTTGCAAAGTTTTATTATATGTAAAATTGTCTAAATTATTTTCATTTAAAATTTTCATTACTTTTTCAGGATATTTTATATATGCTTCTGCTATAGCCCATGCTACTGCCATTTTTACATAATAACCATCATTTTTTATTTGGTTATAAAGCTCTAATACTTTATCTATGTAATTATCTACCAAGTAATAATCCATTAACATTATTATTACAAAACGAAGTTCATATTCTTTATTAGCTTTTACATATTTTTGCAAGTAATTCCAAATTTCCTCTAAATTATTTTGTACAAATTTAAAGGTATTTATAGAACAATCACATATTGCCCAATTATCAATCATGGGTACAAATTTATCTAAATACTTTAGTTTTTCGCTTAAATTTCCTTTCATGTAGCCTATTACAAAACCATACAACATTTTTTCTTCATAAAATTCTATTTTTGTATTGTTTAAAAATTCTTCCGCATTTTCTTTTGCTATTTGTTTTGCCATTTTTCTTAGAATAGGAATACGAACTCCTATAATATTATTGATATTTGGACATAATTTACTTTGAAATTTTTGATATTCTTTATCTTGAACTTCAAATAGTTTTTCTCTTAGCTCCATTTCTTTCTCCTAATAACTTTACTAAATATTTTAAATGCTTTATGGGAAAATGTACTTCCTATAAAGCATTTTAGTATTAATCAATTATTTGCTCATCTTTTATTTTTTACTTTGCCTTCATTTTTACTCAACTTTTATTTTGCATTCTGCTTTTATTTTTTAATCTGTTTTTGGTGGATTTAAAATAGCCTGTACATCTGCATCTTGCTTTAATTCTTCAGATGATATATATTCTTTAGCTCTTTTATCTTGTGAAATAGCTGCTAATACTATATCTTTATCTTTTCTTAATCTATTACTTGCATATTTTAAAATTAACCCTTTATTTTTAACCGCTTCATATACTACTTCTTTATCGTCTCTTAATTCTTTTGATGCATAATATAAAATCTGCCCATCTACTTTTGCCCCAGATAGCATTATTTCTTTATCATCTTTAAGTTTTTCACTTGCATAACAGGCTGTCCATCCTACTTTTTTTACAGATTCCATTACTACTTCTTTATCGTTTTTTAAGTTATTACTTACAAATTCAAGTGCTACCGGATTTTGCCTAATTGCTGTTAATGCAATTTCTTTATTATTTCTTAATTTTTCTGATGCAAATTCTAAATTTTTTCCATTTTCATTTATCATTTTTACTACATATTCTTGATCATCTGCTTTTTCTAAATCAAATTCTTCCATTTTTTCTTTATCCTTTTCAATATTTAGAAATTATATTTTAATTATTAGCTTATATATATATTATTTTGCTTAATACTTTTTGGCTTTTTTATACATATTATATTTTGTGTAATAATTTTTAGCTTTTTCATACATGTTATATTTTGCATAATAATTTTTAGCTTTTTCATACATGTTATATTTTGCATAATAATTTTTAGCTTTTTCATACATGTTATATTTTGCATAATAATTTTTAGCTTTTTCATACACGTTATATTTTGCATAATAATTTTTAGCTTTTTCATACACGTTATATTTTGCATAATAAATTTTTAACTTACTCACACATATATAATTTAATGCTTTCAAAAACTTTGAATAATATTTTCTAAGTCACTTATGCATATATATCATATTTTTTTAAATCTTACGAACTAATTGCTACATATCCAATTCCTTCATTTTTCATTATTTTTAATACTTTCATAAGCTCCTGCACGTTATTTTCTTTTAAAGAATTTAATGGTATATAAATAATATGACCTCCATTTGTGTATTCGTGGTAAGGTGCTTCTAACTTTATTTTATTTTCCAACGAGATTTTTGTATTTTCTGGTACAAAAAAAGAATTTGTGTAATGTTCTTTATCGGTAATTCCTTTTCTTTTACCATAAATTGCTTTATCTAATTTAACAAATTTACTTGATAGCTTTTCTGATTCAGTAGCAAGTAAAGTAATATTTAGGTTATATTTTTTAGAATATTCATCACACTTTTGTCTCATAAATTTTACTATTTTTAGACCTAACTTTTGTACTTCCTCACTTTCTGCTTGGTTTTTACCTGTTAATGCTTTTAAGCATTCTGCTAAGCCTGTAAATCCTATTGATAAGGTTCCGTGCTTTAATACTTTTCTTAAATTATCAGCATCTTTTAGTTTTTCACTGTCTATCCATACAAATTGACCTAATAAAAATGGAAAATTTGTTATATTTTTCTTACATTGTATTTCAAATCTTTCTATTAGTTGATCTTTTACTAGATCCAATTTTTCTTCTAACTCTTCAAAAAATTCTTTTTGTCCTATTTTTTCATTAGTAGGATTTCCATGCTTAATTCCTATTCTTGGAAGGTTGATTGTAGTATATGATAAATTTCCCCTTCCTGATGTTACTATTTTATTAGTATCTACTACATTTTCTATTACCCTAATGGTGTTTCCCATATATGCTACTTCTGTATCATAATTATCGCTTTGATAAGTTTTGTTAAATGGAACATCTAAAAAGCTAAAACGTGGTAACATTCTTTTAACCGAAATGTTACAAGCAAGTTCAAAAAGATCATAGTTTGGATCATTTTCGTTATAGTTTATGCCTTCTTTTAGTTTAAAAATTGATATAGGAAATAGTGCTGTTTCGTGGTTTCCTAGCCCTGCCTCAATAGCTTTTAAAAGGTTTTTAATTACCATTCTTCCTTCTGGAGATATGTCTGTTCCAAAGTTTATAGAAGAATATGGAACTTCTTCTCCTGCTTTAGAGTAAATTGTATTCAAGTTATGAATAAATGCTTCCATTGCTTGATAAGTGGCTCTATCTGTTTTTTGCATAGCCTTTTTATAGCATATTCTAAACATTCTTTTTAATTCTTCTGATTCTCTGCAGTATTTGTCAAATATGCTAATATCAAATTGAATTGTATTAATTTTTTCTATTTCTCTTTCTATTCCATTAATAGCAATAAATTTATCAAAGTCAGTTAATTCTAGGTAATCAAATACTATTTGCTTGAAACTTTTTTTAAAAGTTTTTAAAACTCCTTGTGCCATGTAATAATCAAATGCAGGTATTCCTTGTTCTCCATGCTGATCATTTTGGTTAGATTGTATAGCTATTGCAGCTAAAATTGCATAAGACATAATATCATTAGGTTCTCTTACGAAGCCGTAGCCTACTGTAAAACCATCTTCATATAATTTATTAAGGTTAATTTGGCAACAAGTTGTTGTACCCATTGGTAGAAAATTAAGATCATGAATATAAATATCTCCATTTTCATGTGCTTCGGAAAATTTTTTCTTTAATAAGTAGGTTTTGGCAAATTGCCTAGATATTGTACTTCCATATTGAAACATTGTACTTCTGGAAGTGCTTTTATCTTCATTATTAGCCATACTATCGCCATCATGTATAGTTTTTAAACCTATATTTTCCAAAGCTTTTAAAAATTTGTGTTGCTTTTTTTCATCAAAAAATAGCTGTCTTGATTGTGCTCTTTTTTCACGATAGCTAGAAAAGGCTTCAAAAACATCTTGATAACCATTGTTTTTTAGCTCTTCTTCTATTAAATCTTGAATTTCTTCTATTTTTATTCTTTCGCCTTCTAATTTTTCTATTCTTGAAAGAACTTTACTATATACTTTGTTTACATCTGTTTCATCATATTTAGTAGTAGCAGGAGCAATTTCTATAACATCTCCAAAGCCTTTTTGAATTGCAAGTGCAATTTTTGCACCATCAAATTCTACTTTTTTGCCATCTCTTTTTACTACTGTTTTTTGTGCTACTTTTTCTGGTACTTCTATAAACATTTTATACACATTCCTTTCCGACGCACAAAATTAACTTATTATTCTCATTTCCTATATTTTATACTATATAGCATTTGTTTGTAAAAATCAAGCGAACAAATCATTATTTTATAATAAAGACATGAAATTTTCAACTGCACGATATTCTCGTGCAGTTGACTTTCTTTGAAATATTAAGGTTTTATGTAGAAACTAAAATTTCTTGAGCTTACGCAGTTTTTAATTCTAAACGAAGCTTATCTGCAATCATTGCTATAAATTCTGAATTTGTAGGCTTTCCTTTGGCTGCTGATACTGTGTAGCCAAATATGTTTTCAACGGTTCCTTGCTCGCCTCTTCCCCATGCAACTTCTATTGCATGACGAATTGCACGTTCTACTCTTGATGGTGTAGTATGATACTTTCCTGCAATTTCTGGATAAAGCTGTTTTGTAATTTGGTTTATTACTTCTGTATCTTTAACTACCATCATAATAGCTTCTCTTAAATATTGATAACCTTTAATATGAGCTGGTACTCCTACTTCATGTATAACATTTGTTACTAAGGCTTCTAAATTTTCTTGATTTTTCTTTTTATCTGGTGCTATGTCTATATATTGGCTTTTTATTTCTCTACTTATAAAATTATTTTTTAGTTGTGTTGGTTGATAATTTTTTAATTCTTTCATTCTCTTTATTAATACATTAATATCAAAAGGTTTTACAATATAGTATTGAGCTCCTAAGCTGATTGCTCTTTGTGTAATTTTGTCTTGTCCAACAGCTGATAAGATGATACATAATGGCTTTTTATCTATATCTGTTTCAAACAATTTTTCTAATACTCCTAAACCATCTAAGTGTGGCATTATAATATCTAGTAGAAGGATATCTGGCTTTAGTTCCAAAGCCATACTATATGCTTCGTTTCCGTCTTTTGCAATTCCTATAATTTCAATTTCTTCCTCCTTTTCTAAATAACTAGATAGTGTACTTGTAAAGTCATTATTGTCATCTGCTACTAATACTGTAATTTTGTCGTTCAAAATTTTTTCCTCCTATTCAATAATATTTGTAAAATTTTTACATTTTTTACTTTTGAAATTATATTAAATTTATAATTAAATTGCAATAGTTTTTGGAATTTTTTTCCATTTTATTTTAAGAATATTTATTTTTCAATGTTTTTTAATTATATTTTTTATTCTTTTGCTGTACTTTATTAATATTTTTTACCTTTTAACACTAACTTTTGACTTTTTAAAAATATTTTTAAGTTTTTTTGTTTATTACATTTTTATGTATTTTCTTATTTAGTACATTTTTTAATGTTTTTTTCTCTTAAAAATTCCATATTTTGTATATTAAGCTGTTTTTGATCTATTTCAGACAACAAATTTTCTTTTTCTTTAGAAGTTAATTCTATATTACAACATATAAGTTCATTAAAATTTGTTTGTGTAATATTTATTTGATTTAAATTACAATAATGTTTAAAAGATTCAAAATCTTGATATAATAATGTAACTTTCATTTCTAGTCCGCAAATATTCCTCTACAATATTTGCGTTTTCTATAGCTTGCTTTGTAACCTCTGAATAAGCTCTAACTAAGCCTCCAGTTCCCAAAAGTATTCCTCCAAAGTATCTAGTTACTACTGCTATGCAATTTACTAATTCACTTTTTTTCAGTAAATTTAACATTGGTGCTCCAGCTGTTCCTGTTGGTTCTCCATCATCACTTGATTTTTCTACTATTCCATTTTTAGTTTGTAATCTATATGCAAAAGTGTGATGTTTAGCATCATAATATTTTTTTTGAATTTTTTGTATAGCTTCTTGTGCTTCTGCTAAAGAGCTCACATAAATTAAGTCACAAATAAATTTTGACTTTTTTTCTACAATTTGTGTTGTTACATTTTCATTAATTGTTTTCAACTTTCCCTACCTTCTATTTTATAGCTTTCTATATTATATTTTGTACAAAACTATAATTCTATAATTTTTATTTCATATAACTTTTAGTTTTAATTTTCTACTTAACTTCTGTTTCATATAATTTTTATTTTTAATTGTTTTCCCCTGCCACATAACCTGTAGAATATGCAATTTGTAAATTAAATCCTCCTGTATATGCATCTACATCTATTATTTCTCCTGCAAAATATAAGTTTTTAATTATTTTAGATTCCATAGTTTTTGGATTAATTTCTTTTATAGAAATACCGCCAGATGTAATTATAGCTTCTTCTATTGGTCTAAAGCCTGTTATTATAATTTCAAAATTTTTCAATAATTTTACTAAACTTATTCTCTCTTCTTTTGTTATGGAATTTACTTGCTTTTCTTCATTTATATTAGACAATTTTATAACTGGTTCTATCATTTTTTGTGGAAGTAAGTTATTTAAGCTGTTTTTAAATTCTTTATTTTTTTGCTTTTCAAAATCTCGCAATATTCTTTGATTTAATTGGTTTTCTGTTAATGCTGGTTTTAAATCTATTGTAAGACAAATTTTTTCTTCTTTTAATAAATTTTCTACTTTTGGATATCTAAGCAGATGGGCTGAACCACTTAATATTACAGGTCCTGAAACCCCAAAATGTGTAAATAACATTTCACCAAAGTCTTCATATATAAGCTTGTTATTTGCAGTATCTTTTATTTTTATTGAAACATTTTTTAGGCTTAACCCTTGCATTTGCTTACATATTGAAAGTGAAGATTGGCTAACTGTTAATGGTACCAAAGATGGCTTTATTGCTGTAATATTATGTCCTAATTTTTTTGCTATTAAATATCCATCACCTGTTGAACCTGTTACTGAATAACTTTTTCCTCCTGTTGCTAAAATAATTTTATCGGCTAATATTTTTTGCTTTTTATCACAAAAAAGGCTTTGCACACCAACTGCTTTGCCTTCTTCTACAATTATTTCTTCTACTTTTGTATTTGTTTGAATTTTTACATTTTGTTTTTTTAATAATTTTATAAATACATTTAATACATCTTTTGCATTATCTGTAATAGGAAAAATACGATGCCCTCTTTCTTCTTTTACTTTTAATCCTTCTTGCTCTAGCATATTAATTATGTCTTGATTAGTAAATTTACTAAAGCTACTATAAAGAAACATACCATTTCCCGGTACGTTTTTTATAAATTCTTCTATTGGAATACTGCTTGTTATATTACATCTGCCTTTTCCTGTGATTAATAATTTTTTTCCAATAGAATCCATTTTTTCTAATATTGTTACATCGTTTCCACATTTAGATGCATGTAAGGCTGCCATTATTCCAGCAGGTCCACCACCTATTACAATTACTTTCATTATTTATCCTCTTAGTTATTTTTTTAGTTAAAAACTTAATTATTTATTTTTTTAATTAATTATTTACTAATATTTTGCTTAGTTAAAAATTTAATTGTTTATTTTTTTAATGAATTATTTATTAAGTTCTTTTAGTTAGAAATTTAATTGTTTATTAAAAAATAAATTCTTATTAATATTTCGTATTCTAATAAAAATTATTTAATTAAAAAACGAGTATTGTTAAAAAATCTAGGCAAATTTTATTTAAAAATTAACTAATATTTATTAATTACAATATTAATTAGTTTGAAAAAGAATTAGTATATTGCTAGGCAGATGAGTTTAAAATCAATGAGGCGTGCTTTTTGCACGTTGATTTGATTTTAAACGAAATCTAACGAAGCAAGATGCTGATTATTTTTCAAACATAATGTTTTGTACAGCTTTAAGAACCCCCAACTTCCCATACTCATAAGTAAGCCCACCTTGTAAGAAAGCTGTATATGGCTCTCTAATTGGTGCATCACAAGAAAGTTCTATTGAAGAGCCTTGTGTAAAAGCTCCTGCTGCCATTATAACTTTATCTGTATAGCCCGGCATATCCCATGGTTCTGGTATTGAATTACTATCTATTGGTGATCCCATTTGTATACCCTGACAAAACTTAATTAATTTTTGTTCATTATGGAAGGTAATAGTTTGTACAATATCTGATCTTTTTTCATTATATTTTGGGCTTGCATCATATCCTAATTCTTCTAATAGTTTACTTGCAAATATTGCTGTTTTTAGACTACTTGCTACTACACTAGGTGCCATATATAATCCTTGTAATATTTGCTTATTTATTCCAAGTGTTGGTCCTACTTCTTTTCCAAGTCCTGGTGCAGTTAGCCTTTGTGCAGCTAAATCAACTAATTCTTTTTTTCCTGCAATATAGGCTCCATTTGGTGCAATTCCTCCACCTAAATTTTTTATTAAAGAACCTACTATAATATCTGCTCCTACATCACTTGGCTCTATAGTTTCTACCATTTCTCCATAACAATTATCTATCATAATAATAACTGATTTGTTAACTTTACGAATTGTATTAATTACTTTTTCTATTTTATCAATAGTAATACTTTTTCGTAAGCTATAACCTCTAGAACGTTGTATTTCAACTAATTTTATATCATTTTTTTGTAATCTTTTTTCTATTTGTTCATAATCAAAATCATCTTGTAATAAATTTATTTGTTCATATTTTACATTATGAGCTTTTAAGGAACTTGGGTTTTCTACAAGGCCAATTACTTCATCTAAGGTATCATAAGGTTTGCCACTAATACTTAATAGGGTGTCTCCCGGTCTTAAAAATGCAAACAAGGCTACAGTTAATGCATGAGTACCTGAAATGAATTGACTTCTTACTAGGCTATCTTCTGTGTGAAGTACCTCTGCAAATACTTTTTCAATTGTATCTCTTCCAATATCTGAATAGCCATAACCTGTGGTACTATTAAAGTGAATATCTGAAATATTGTATTTTTGAAAAGCATTTAATACTTTTAAACTATTGTATTCACATACTTTATTTACTTTTTTAAATTCTTCTTTAACAGATTCTTCTACTTTTTCTGCTAATTCTAATAAACTTTCACTTATTCCAAATTCTTTGTACATTTCATTATTTCCTATATTTATATTTAGGTTTTTATATGGACAAACCTATAACCACATATATTAGATTTCATCACTACTGTATCTTGCCTCAGTATACCACGTATTAACTTTATAATAATCACCTAAAAAGCTTGGTTGATACCAGTCTAATTCATAAGTTGGTTCTTTAACTACTTCTCCATTTGTATTTACTATTCCCCATTTACCATTAACTTTTATACCTGCGAAGCCATACTCATTAAAGTCGGTAACCATTTCATAATTATTTTGTAATTTTATATTACCTTCTCTATCAACAAATACCCATTCATTATCTACTTTTTGGGCTAATAAATTGTTGTTTGGAAAAACATCTTTTGCCTCTAATTTATTTCCATTTTCATCATAATATAAAAAGTTATTTTCAGAAGCTAGCATAATGTATTTATTAGGATTAATTGCTGATGGTTTATATTCTCCAATAACTGCTCCATCCATACTAGCTATTTTTTCTATTTTCATATTATATAGTTCAATAGTTTTTGTATCTGCAATTTCTGCTTGAATTAAGTTTGTATCATTAAATTTGAATATACTTGTATATTTAATTTCTACTATTACTTCACCTTTGCTATTTATAATTCCATTTTTACCATTTTTAGCAACAATAAAATAATTTCCTGGTAAATAACCAATATAAGTATAGTTGCCATCTATAAGTACCTTACCATTTGCGTCTGTTACAGTATATATATCATTTTTATCTATTGCAATATAATAGTTTGGATTATCTGTTTGAATTATACTAACATTTGTAGTTTCTACTTTATTTCCTTCTAAATCAAACATTATATTTTCATTACCTTTAGTAGCATTTAAATAAATTCCTCCAAATAAAATGCTATCATATTCTGAATGCAAAATTGTTTTTCCTTCTTTTGTAACAGCTCCCTGTTTTCCATTTCGAACTGTAATAAATATATCATCAACTGCATAATAAGAAATTTCTTGATATTCGTGATTTAATATAATTTGCTTATTTTTTAATAAACCTGCTTGTCCATCTTTATAAGCTATAAAATAAATATCATCGTCACTTGGTATTTGTGTAACTCTTTTTAGTTGTGTATATTCTGTATTTAATATAGTATGACCGCTATAGTCTATATAACCATATCTAAATCCATCTTCAGTTTTTTTGCTTACTATAAAGCCTGTTGTTTTGTTTTTAGTAGTTTCATTATAGTAATTATCAGAGGTTATTGTTTCATATTCATTTTTGATAATTTCTTTTCCTTTCATGTTTATAACGCCGGCTTGACCGTCTTTTTTTACTAAAAAGGTTCCCTCTTTATAATTAATACTGCTTATTTCATCATAAATTGGTTTTGTTACAGCTTTTCCTTCTAAAGTAATTAAACCATATTTTCCATCTTTTTGATATGATAATACACTTTTTTCATAAGGGCTAGAATCTATATTTGTACTAATAGGAATTGCTTGTACATTTTCATAGTCTGTAAATATTGGATTGCCTGTATCATCTAAAACTTGAGTTTCATAGGTTTTAGTTTCTTGATCATAACTACTAATACATATAAAAACAGGTTTAGAAGGGTTTGGTATTTGAATTGCTATATAATTAGGTTTAATAATAACCTTTCCATTTTTATCAATAACACCATATTTAGAAGCTTCAGTAAGAACAAAATAATTATATTCTTTTATTTCTTCTATTGTGTACTGCATATCTAATTTATCCATAACTAGAATAAATGTAATAGTTGTAGCTACTGCTATTAATAAAATAATAATTGCTATAATAATCCATTTTAATTTTCCCTTCATAACCCCATTTTTCCTTTCTTTCTTTTGCAAGTTTTTTATTTACTTTTATTTTTTTAATTTTTCTTTTATTCTTTAGTTTTTTTACTATTTCTTGCTGTTTTTCAATTTTTCTTTTATTCTTTAGTTTTTTACTATTTTTTGCTCATTTTTTAATCTTATTCTTCAGTTTCTTCTTCTATTAATTCTTGCCCATTTTTGCATATTTTAACCCATTGTATTCTTTTATCTTCATATTGCTCAATGTGGTATGTTAATTGTTCATCTTCTATTGTAGGATTCTCGTTTTCTTCTGGTAACCTTCCTAATTTTTCTATTAAATAGCCAGATAAGGTTTCATAGTCACCTTCTGGAAGTTTTACATCTAAAATTCTTTCTAATTCATAAAGATTAATATTGCCTTCTACTAAGTAAGTGTTATTGTCAATTTTTTTGTATTCTACTTCTATGTCATCATATTCGTCAAATATATTACCTACTAATTCTTCTAAAATGTCTTCCATTGTAAGTAAGCCAGATGTTCCACCATATTCATCTACAACAATTGCCATTTGCATTTTATTAGTTTGTAATTCCTTAAAAATTTCATCTATTGGTTTTGTTTCTGGAACAAAGTATGCTTCTCTTAAAATATTTTTTATTTCAATTTCTTCTCTTAAATTAACAAATTTTAAAATATCTTTTAAAAATAAAATTCCTTTTATGTTATCTATTGTTTCTTCATATACTGGTATTCTACTATATTTATAATCATCTATTTCATTTAAAATATCATATAAATTTTGATTTATTTCAATAGCATATACTTCTGTACGATGTGTCATTATTTCTGATGCAACAATGTCATTTAGAGCAAATACATTATTTATTAATTCTTTTTCTGCTTCTTCTATAGAGCCTTTTTCTTCACCTTCATCTACCATCATTTTTATTTCTTCTTCAGTAACAATTTCTTCATCTTGTTCACTTACTCCAAATAATTTAGAAATAACGGTAGTTGCACTTGTTAATAATTTTACAAAAGGTGCTGTAAATAAAGAAATTGCTCTAATAACGCCAACTGTTCCAAAAGAAATTTTTTCATAGTATTTCATAGCTAACCTTTTAGGAACAAGTTCTCCAAACACAAGTGTAAAGAACGAAAGTATTAAGGTAATAATTATTATAGAAATGCTTCTCCATACTGAAATACTTAAAAATGGTATTAAGTTATTTAAGGCTGGTGCTAAAACATCTGCAAATGCGTCTGATGCAAAAGCACTTGATAAAAAGCCTGCTAGGGTAATTCCTATTTGAATTGTTGCTAAAAATTTACTTGGATTTTTTAACATTTTTTGAATTTGTTTTGCTTTTTTATTTCCTTCTTTTGCTTGTTTTTCTATTTTAGTATCATTTAGTGATATAAAGGCAATTTCTGTTGCCGCGAAATAGGCATTAAGTAAGATTAAAATTGCTAAAAAAATTAGTTGTGAAATCATATATTCTCCTTTTTTCTGTAACCTAGTTATATAAAATAATTATATATTTTATCTGCTTATATGTCAATAAATGTACTAATTTTTTTACTTTATTAAAAACCTTAACATGCATTTAATCGTACAAATTGCATTTACTTTACAGAATTGTATTTAACTTTTCACTTGACGTTATTAAAAACCTGTTACTGGTAATTTCTTGTTGCTGAAATGTTCTTGTTTTGGCTCTTCTGGAACTACTTTTTCTCCTTCATCTATAAAATTATCTACTACAACTTCAACAGTTTCTTTAGCGGTAGTATCTATTTTTATTAGTTCTTCATAACCATAATATCCATTTGGAGCTATTACTTCTTCTAAATAATATATATCTGGCAATAAATCTGAAATTTCTATAATTCCTTTTGAATTTGTTATTAATTCTGAATAAAGTATTGATTTGTTTTTATCTAACAAATTAAATACCGCTCCTTGCAATGGTTTTTGGCTATCTCCATCTTGTTTTAAAATTTTTATTTTTGTTTTATTTATTTCAACAGTTTTTGCAAAGGTTGCTTCTGCTGATTCATATTCTCCTATTATAATGGCAAAGTCTTCATATGTATTTTCAGAATCTTTAGCATGATAAACTGGATAGGTTTGCAAAGAAGATGTAATATTAATTCTAAATTCTACAGTATTCGGAATTCTTGAAACTGGTATTGCTACTTTAAATTTTTCATTTGGTTCAAAATTAAACTTTGATACAACATTTTCATCTGTTATTATAGCATCTTTGGTATCTTCTCCTGTAATATATGCTTTGTAGTTTTGAATTGGTGCAGATGAACTTACTGTATAGGTTTTTGTAACATAATTACTATTTGCATCATCAACTTTCCAATTTGAAGAGTCTTCTATTAATTTTAGCTGTGCCATTTTTTTGGTTTTCGTTTGACTTCTTGCTTCATTTATAATTTTCTTTGCTATTTCTACTGTATTTGCATCATCATCTGTTGCTGGTGTTATTTTACTTAAATCGTAAGTATAAATTGCATCATATACTGCCATTTGTGTTGCTGCATAGGCTTGATTTATTGTGCTACAATTTAAATCTTCTAGAGTTTTAAATGGATAGCCATTAGTAATTGCTTTCCAAACTTTTTGATTAGTTTCTAACCTATCTATTTTTACATCGTAATCATTTTCTGCTGAAAATTTAGTTTTAGTTTGACTTAAACTATATGCTGGATTTTCAACCCCACCTCTTTTATGAAAAACTACTTCCATTTCAACTGTTTTACCATTATAATTAAAATAATTAGCTTTTCCTTTTGAATATAAGTCTATTTTTCCTGTTGGTAATACAACAGCTTTTGCTTTATTTTGACATGAAAAAATAGAAAAACTTGTTAAAATTACTATTGTCAT
This sequence comes from uncultured Clostridia bacterium, assembly GCA_947631145.1. GTDB lineage: Bacteria > Bacillota > Clostridia > TANB77 > CAG-508 > CAG-273. The sequence goes on from CANRKF010000001.1 coordinate 30,844, forward strand.
CATTAGTATATATATTATTCTTTTTAATTTAAACATTTTTTACCTCATAATAATATGCTTTTTATATATTTTCTAAGCATATTCTTTCTATATTTTATTTTTTAATTAATATAATTTGCAACTTCTACAGCTTGCACGCATCTTCTGCAATCTTTTCTATTTTCTTCGCAAGTAATTAAGGTAATACGATTATCTTTTGTGGTTTGTAAATAACTCCAATCTGTTTCTAATATAACTTTATTTGTTTGAACTTTGTAAACTTTTTTGTTATTTAAAGTTGTATAAATTATTTCATCTCCTACTTGTAGATTTTTTATATTTTCAAAAAAGTTACATTTATATCCTCTGTTATGTGCTGCTAGGCATACGTTTCCTTGCCATTTGCTAGTTTCTGTAAAATGCCCTACAGATGTTAATAAAACTGAATTGGTAACTCCTTCTGAAATGTGTACATCTAAATTTATTTTTGGTATTTGAATTCTCCAAGTTTTATTTTTGTTTTCTTCTAGAATTTGACTTTGAGTTTTTTCTTTTGCTTTTGTTGCCTCTGAATTATTTGAGTTAGATGTTGATGTATTTTTTGATGTATTATTAGATGTATTCTTGTTTGAAGCATTATTTTGAGAATTGACATTTTTTGAATTGTTATTTTCTAAATTACTGCTTTGTAAATTGTTATTTTCAGAATTAATGTTTTTTGAATTGTTTTCAGAATTACTACTTTTTAAATTACTATTTTGAAAATTAAGTTCTTTTGAATTATTATTTAGAGAATTAATTCCTTGTAAAAAATTACTTGTAGAATTATTATACGTTAATATACTTATATTTTTATTAATTAGCTGTATTTTTGGAATAATACTATATTTTGTATTATTTCGCTCTACGTTATTTACAGAACCTTCTAATAAGTTTTTGGATATTATAAAATTTGTACTTTTTTCCATATTAGATTTTTTTAATAAGTTATTTCCTGACAAAAAATTTTTTTGAATGTTTTTAGTATAATAACTTGGAGTTTTTACAAAATAGTTTGAAACAAGAATGCTATACAAAGAATTTTGTGAACTTTGCGGATTTTGTGAATTTTTCTCTTTAAAAAAACATAAATAAACTAATACAAAAATAACTAAAGTTATAATAAGAGTTAAAATTATTATATTTCTTTTTGTATAATTAATCACATATACTGCACCTGCCTTTTTTATATTAAATTTGCTTTGAATTTTTGTTTAAGAAATTAATTTTTTTTCGAATTAATTTGATACATAAAGTAAGTTTTAAATTGCCCTTGATAAAATTTTAGTTGATATGGCTTAAATTAATTTTGCTTAGTAAATTAAAGTTTAGTTAATTAAAACTTGGTAAATCAAAACTTGATAAATTAAAACTTAATAAATTAAAAAAATTGCAATTTTTTAAATTACAATTATAATACAACATTTTTCTTAATTTGTAAAGAACTTTTCATCGCCTTTTTTCGACATTTTCTGCAGAATATTGCCTTTTAACATGCATTTAATCGTACAAATTGCATTTACTTTACAGAATTGCATTTAACTTTTCACTTGACGACATTTTCTGCAGTGTAAGATTTTTACACAAAGTATTGAACTTATTTTACCTTCTACCTTTTATTAATAATTTTTCATAAGCTTTGTAAAAAAGTGTACTAGAATAAAATTTTAATTATATTATTCCAGTACACTCTCTAAAATTAATTTGAAAGGTTTATGTCAAAATAAAACTCTACTCCATTTTCCTTGTTTTCTACCCCATAACCATTTTGATAATTAGTTTGTATTGCCTTTACTATTGATAGCCCTATTCCGCTTCCTCCATTTTCTCTATTTCTAGAGCTATCTACTTTATAAAATCTTCCCCAAACTCTATCTAAATCATCTTGATCTATATTTTTTCCTGTATTAAACACAAATACTCTTGCTTTATTTTCCTTTTGCTCTATTCTTATTTCAATTTGCTTCTTGCCATTTATAGTTTCCGCATTTTTTATTGCATTTGTAAAATAATTTGTTACAATTTGATCTATGAAGAAATCATCTGCAAATACATATGTAGGTTCTTCTTGCCTAAAAATTACTTCTATGCCATTTTCTTCAAGCATAACATGGCATTTTCTAATTACTTCTTTTATTAATTCATTTAAATCAAATTTTTTATCATTAAATTCTCTTTTTCCATATTCTAGTTTCATTAATTCTAAAAGCTGTTTTACTAACTGATCCATTTTATTAGATTCATCTAAAATTACTTCTGCATAAAATTTTCTTGATTCTTCGTCATTATTTACGTTTTCTACTAAGCCTTCTGCATAGCCCTGTATTAAGGCTATTGGTGTTTTTAATTCATGGGATACATCTGAAATGAATTGTTTTCTCATTTCATCAATTTTAGATTTTTCTTCAATATCTTTTTCTAGTTCTTTATTGTTTTCTCTTAGTTGTTTAATTGTAGATTCTAGTTTATCTGACATGGTGTTAATATTTCTTCCAAGTTCATTTATTTCGTCATCAAAATCTGTAATTCTATATTTTTTACTAAAATCTAGCTTTGCCATTTGATTAGTAATTTCACTTAATTCTAATATAGGTTTTGTGAATTTACGCGTAATAAATGATATAGCAAAAGATGCAACTATAATGGTAAGAAATCCTATTAAAATTAAGGCTTCATTAGATATTTTAACACTTTCTTCTATTGGAGCTATTGGAATTCTTATATATAAACTGTATCCATTTACAAGTTTTCCTGTTAATAATATGTAATTTAAATTGTTAGTATCTGTTATTTTTCTAATTTGCATATTTTCATCTGTATAAATTACACCCGGTCCTTTTACTTGTTGCTGAACATTTAAAATGCTAGTAATTTTATCTATATTTTCTAAGAAATCTCTATTGGTTGAAAAAACTATTAAATCTGTATCTGCTTTTATTAAAATATCAAAATTATTTCTATATGCAACTTTTTTTAATTCACTTTCTAAGGTGTTATCTAAACTTGGATTATTATAGTATTCATTAATTTTTTGATATACTTCCTTAATAGTTCTTGTTTTACTATACATATAAAAATTTTCTAATACTAATCTGTTTATTGCAATTAAGCAAAATACCAAAAACATTACAAAGATGCAAAAGGTAACAAATAGCCTAACTCTTACTGATTTAAATTGGTCCTTAATTTTTTTCATACTAATTAATCATTCCTTTATTTTATTCAAATTTATAAACTACGCCTCTCATTGTTTCTATTATTAAATTTATCACCTATACTTCTCATTGTTATATTATTTTATTTCAAATTTATAACCTACGCCTCTCATTGTTTCTATATATTTTCCTCTTTTTCCTAATTTATGTCTAATTTTTTTTATATGGCTATCAATTGTTCTAGAATCTCCATAGTAATCATAATTCCAAACATTATTTAAAATTTTATCTCTAGATAATGCTATTCCTTGATTATCTACTAAATATTTTAGAAGCTCATATTCGCGAAGACTCATTTCAACTTGCTTTCCATCTACTTTTACAGTTCTTCCATCAGAATCTATAATAATTCCGCCATATTCTTGCACATCTTTTTTATTCTCCATTGTTCTTTTTAATATAGCTTCAACTCTTGCTACTAAAATTTTAGGGCTAACAGGTTTTGAAATATATTCATCTACTCCTAATTCAAAGCCAAATAATTCGTCTTGTTCTTCTCCTCTGGCAGTTAGCATAACAATAGGGATTTTTGAGGTTTGCCTAATTTGGCGAAGTACCGACCAACCATCTAATTTTGGCATCATAACATCTAATAAAATTAAGTTTATTTTGTTTTGATTCTCTTCAAATACTTTTAAAGCTTCTTCTCCATCTGCCGCTTCTAAAATAGAATAGCCTTTTTGCATTAAAAAATCTTTAATTAATTTTCTCATTCTAGACTCGTCATCTACTACTAATATTGTAACATCATTCATTTTAAAACCAATTCCTTTCTTGCTTCTTAAAAAAATAATTATATTCTAAAATTACTACTCTTTTCAAAGGTACAAATTTAGAAATTTCTTATTATATTATTAATTTTTTACTTTTTTAAAAGGTACGAAGTTAGATATTTATATTTATTATATATTATAACTTTGGTTTATGTCTAGAGTGTGAACAAATACAGCCCAAATTTTGATTTTTTTAAATTATATTATAGTAAGATTATTCATTTACTTTTAAATGTACACTAAAAGGTTAAACTTTGGCAAATAAAATTTTTATACTATATATTTAATTTCATTACTTGGAAAATATTTTTTCATAAGATCTCTTAAATAAGTTTCAGCTTCCTGCCTTACTTCTTTTTTATATGTGTATTTACCCTTTCCTCTGCCTGTCATAATATTAGGATTATATAAATTTAATAAAGTTGGAAAAGCTTCTTCATTTATCTTACGATGTATATAACTATAGGTCATGAAAATAATTTCAAAAAATACTTCTTGCTTTACTTTACTACTTAAATTTTCACTCAAATATTTTATTAATTCTTCATATTTTTCTCGCCAATTTTCTACTAAAATTATTGGAGCTATTAAAATTCCTATTTTATAGTCTGCATCTACTAATTTATTAATTGCTTGCACACGTTTTTCCAAAGGAGATGTGCCTATTTCAATTGTTCTAATTATTTCTTTTGGATTTACACTCATACGCACTATTATTTTCCCATTATGCTTTAAGGGTAAAATTGGATCTACCATATCAAATTTAGTTGGGAAAGTTAAAAATCCTTTTTCATTAGTGCAAAAGTTTTCTATTGTCCAATTTAAATTTCCTGTTATGGTATTTTCTAAAATCAAATCACTATTACTGCCTATTTCAAAAGTTAAATTTTTTTCTGCTTTATTAGCTACTTTTATAATTTTTTCTAGCATTTGCTCCCTATTTACAAAAAGCCTTAAATATGCGCATTTATTATAATTACAAACCAAATAGCAATAAAGGCACATTGCTATACAGCCTGAAGAAGTATATGGTACTAAAAAATCTGAAGTTTTGTGATTTGGCACAAAGTTATGTGTTTTTCTAATTCCTATAATTAAGTTTTGTTTCATATTTGGAAACTCACTATTTTGTTTTTTTCGCATTTCTTCTATGTTGTTATGATTTGCAATTTCTATACATGGAATATTTTTTTCTCTATATTCTTGTAATAGCCTTTTTCCAAGTTCATAATTTTCACTTTCTTTTTCATAATAAACTGATTTAGGCAAGAACATACGTATTTTCTCCTTTCGAATTTACTTATATTCTTGCCTATTTAATTTTTTATTATTCAAAATTTTTTCTATTAAATGCTAACTATAAGCTATTTTGTATACTACTTTATTTTTTTACTTTGTTTAAGGCAAAAGCTTTTTTTAAGTTTTCTATCACTAAGGCTCTTTATTTAAATTTTCTGCTACTAAAGCCTTTATTTTAATTCCTTGCTCCTTAAACATTTTTTCATGCTCTGTTTCAATATTTTCCCAAAAATTCAGCTCTTTTTCTAAGTCTCGTGTTATTTTTTTTATTTCAAAACCTGTTTGTTTAAAATAATTTATACTTTCTTCAAATAAGTTATCATCATCTGTTTTAAAGTAAATATTTGCTCCCGGTTTTAAAAACTTTTTATAATTTTCTAACTGTCTAGTATAGGTTAGCCTTTTTTTATGATGTTTTCCTCGTGGCCAAGGATTACAAAAATTAATATAAATTCCATCTACACTATCATTTTCATTTAATATAAGCAAAATACGTTCAATATCAAAGCGCGTTAAAAGTACATTATTTATTTGCTTACTTTCCTGTTTGTAAACTTCTTCTATTTTTCTTTTTGCTAAGCCTAACATTGGATCTACTAAATCAATTGCTAAATAGTTGTTTTCTGGATGCATAACAGCTTTTTGTGCAATGAAACTTCCTTTTCCGCAACCAAGCTCTACAAAAAATGGATGGCTTGGATTTATAAATTCTTGCCTCCATTTTCCTATTATTTCTTCTGGATGTTCTCTATAAAATGAGCTTTCTTCTAATTCTTTTCTTGCCCACTTCTTATATCTTATTCTCATAATTTCCTCATATCTGCTTTCTTGTCATTTCTAAAAGATCAAGTGGTGTAAAGCCAACAATTTGTGTTTTTGAACGATCTTTTTTTAAAGCTTCTTCTAAAGTTTGCAATATTTTTTGTTTGGTTTCTTGCCTTTCCATATCAATATAATCTATTATAATAATTCCACCAATATCACGAAGCCTTATTTGTTTTGCTATTTCAAAGCTTGCCTCTCTATTTACTGTATACACTGTTTGTTCTAAGTCTTTTATTCCTACATATTTTCCTGAATTTACATCTATTGCGGTTAAGGCTTCTGTCTTATCTATAGTAATAAAACCTCCACATTTTAGCCAAATTTTATGAGAGCTTGCTTTTTCTATTTGCTCTTCAATATCATATATTTTAAGTATATCATCATTTTTTAGTTCTAATTTTATATTTTTTTGCATACCTGTTTCTTCTAAGAAGTTTTTAACATAATTATATATTTTTGTAGTATTTGTAGTAATTTTTACTAAGTTTTGATCTACTAAATCTGTTAATGTTTTACCAATAATTCCATCGTTTTCATATAATAAACTTGGAGTAAAATCTTTATTATTTTTTAGTTCTTCGAAATTTTTTAAGACCAATTCATGCTGTTTTAAAACCCTTTGTATATCTTGTTTTATTAAATCTTCTTCTTTTCCTTCTGCTGAGGTTCTTATTATTATTCCATAACCCTTTGGCAAGTTTTCTTTTACAATATTTTTTAGCCTATTTTTTTCTTGCTGGTTTTCTATCTTTTTAGAAATAGTAATAAATTCTGTTTCAGGCATTAATACTATAAATCTTCCCGGCATACTAATATGGCATGATACTTTTGCCCCTTTTTTAGATGTAGCGTCTTTTTTTACTTGAACTAAAATTGGCTTTCCGGTACTTATATAATCTTTTATGTTATATTTACTTAAGTTTTCATTTTTATTGCCTGTTTCATTGCTAATTTTAGGAATTATATCTTTTAAATGAATAAAGGTATTTTTATTTATTCCTATGTCTACAAATGCAGCTTGCATACCTATTAAAACGTTTTCTACTTTTCCTAAATATATGTTTCCTTCTAGTCTTTCTTGTTCTTCTTTTTCCTCATACTTTTCTACAAGTTTGCCATTCTCTACTACTGCAACTATTTTTTTTATATCTTCTTGTTTTATAAAGATTTCTTGCATATTAAATCCTTTCTAATTGTACATGTTATAAAATTATATATTTGGTTAATTTTATTTATATTTTTATAGCAAATTAGTTGTACTTATTCATTGTATTATCTATGCCATTTTTTATATCATTTTAGTTATACTTATTCATTGTATTATCTATACCATTTTTTAAGAATTCAGTTACTGCCTCACTTGCTTTTTCAATGCCTTTTTCTAATTTTTGATAAATTTCTTCTTCTAAAGGTCCTATAACATAATCTATAGCATCATATTCATCTACTGGTTTGCCAATTCCTACACGAATTCTTGGAAAATTTTCTGACATTAATTCATGTACAACAGATTTTGCTCCATTATGTGAGCCCGGTCCACCTTTTTTTCTAATTTTTATGCTTCCAATTTCAACATCCATGTCATCATAAATAACTAAAACATTTTCTATTGGAATTTTGTAAAAACTTACAAAGGCTTCTATACTTTGGCCACTTAAATTCATAAAAGTTTGTGGTTTTAAAAGTATTACTTTTTGATTTTCTATTATTGCATTTGCATATAGTCCATTAAATTTAGTTCTTGTTACTTCTATTTCATATTTTTTAGCTATTTTGTTAATTACATCAAATCCCATATTATGCCTAGTTCTACTATATTCTGGCTCTGGATTTCCTAAACCTACTATTAAATACATTTAAATTCATCCTTTTTTATTTTTATTATGAGAACCCCTCTCACCAATCAAAGATTATGAGTAAATACCCAGTAAGCTTGTTGTTTCACAATAAGATTTTTTTAACATTCTTGCACCAAAGATGGTTGAAGGCAACTATGTATTTCACAACAAGAGAAAAGATTAACCATTTGGGCTAATCTTTTGATATTACATTTGCTCTTTTTAGTATTGCACTAGCTACTTCTTTTGCCATTTTAGGCAAAGATTGCCATGATTGTGAATTGTTATCTATTCTTCCTATATATATTTCTTCTATTTTTACTTTATTATTTATCATGTCTAATAATATACCTATATCTACACCATAATCTTTTTCGAATTTTATTTTATCAAATGCTTCTTTGGTTCCTGCTATAATTCCGCTTAATGGCTGTTCAAAATTATTTATATTTGGAAATAGTAATTCTAATAATGGCTTTGCTACTAATTCAGTTACTCTTCCACCTTCTCTACTAAAAGCTGATTTTGTAAAGCCTGCCTTTTCTTCTATAATTGGATTTACCATTAAGCTTATTATATCATCTATATAAATTCCTAAATCTCCATCAATAAACATAACAATATTTCCTGTTGCATGCTTTAGCCCTTCTTCCATAGCATAGCCTTTCCCTTTATTTCCACAATATACTGTTTTTACATTTTTTTGTTTTGCAATTGTTTCCGTTTTATCTGTTGAACAATTATTTACAACTATAATTTCTGTATTTATTTTACTTTCTCTTACTTTATCTATAACTTGTCCTATTGTTTTTTCTTCATTGTATGCTGGTATAATAACACTTACATTGTTCATATTCTTCTCCTTCTTTTAGACTTGCTCAACGGTAGAATTATATCACATTTTAATGCATAATGTCAAATTGCGGTTTTTATTTCATTACTATAGAGCTTTTCATAGATTATAATTTTAAAAGTTCATTCCAATAATTTAAAATTTGTTCTCTGTTATAATCTTCTTTGTTTACATTTTCTTTTAATTCATTTTTTAAAGAAATGATATCTTCTACTCTTTTTTCATAAGAATTTTCATCATTATTCATGTTTAAAATAATACCATTTTTTCTATCTGTAATTTGTCTTTCTACCCCTTCAAAATTAGTAACAATAGAAGGAATTCCTAATATAAGTGCTTCAGTAATAACAAGGCCCCATGCTTCTCTATCTGTTAGTAATGCTAAATAATCCATTTGTTTTATGTATGGATATACATTAGATTTGTATCCTAAAAAGTGAACATTTTTGTTTTCCTTAAACCATCCCGTTATTTCATTATAATCTTCTGGCTTGAAAGCACTACCTAGCACATACCAATCATATGAAATTTTCTTTTTATCTAAAATAGTGCATAATTCTTTCATTCTTCCAAATCCGTTTATCTTTAGAAATACGTGAAACACTAATAATATTTAGCTTTTGGTTATTTACATTTAGGCTAATTTGCTCATTCGACTTTCTTTTAATTTCTTGAATATCTAAATAATTTTCTACTACTTCACATTTTTGTTCTAATTTAGGATATTTTGAAATAATATTTTTTTTCACTACATCACTTACACAGATAAACTTTTCCATATTTTCCATAAGATCTTGTCTAAATTCTAAATTTGGATATGCTTCAAATAATAACATATGACACCAATAATAATAATGACGTGCTATTATTTTTTTTGAAAATTCATCAAATGGTACTTGTCTAGGATGAGAACACCATATGCAAGTATCTACTACTATAGAATCAATTTTATTCAAATTTATAATTTCAGCATATTCTGCTATTTCCTTTAGTACATCATTTGTTGATTCTTCTTCATCATATGCAACAAATATTTCAAAATTTTTATAAAGTTTTCTAATTAGTTTTAATATGCTGTGTTCTGTGCCACCTGCAAAAAATAGCTTATAGTAAAATATAATTCTTTTTTTGTTCATTTTTTATTCCTTGTATAATATATTTAGGTTTTTAAAAGGTTACCCATAAACCTTTATATAACAAATAATCTATAACATAACTGTTATGTTCACACTGTGAACTCTTTCATTTACTTGTATAATATATTTTCAAATTTTATTATTTTTTTGTATATTTTTTTACTTCACAATTTTTTAGAGTTAATTTTTCAAGGTGTTCAAAGTCTGGAATTTCTGGCATTCCATTAAAATAACATTCAATTGGTTGGGAAATTCCTCCGTGCGTAACTAATACTATTTTTTTTCCTTTATACTTTTTTGTTATTTCATCTAAAAAGTTATAAATTCTTTTAAATACCGTTTGAATTGGTTCAATATTTTCCTTGCTATAATTTTTATTGTAATCTAACATCATTTGTATATTCCAGTCTGGTCTATTTTGTTTTCCTTCCATATCTCCGAAATTTCTTTCAATTAACTGATTGGCAATTGTAAGTTCTACTCCAGTTACTTCACTAATATATTGAGCTGTTTGAAGTGTTCTTTTTAGCGGTGAAACTAGAATTGCATCTATTGGAATATTTTTAAACTTATTAGCTGTTTCTTTTGCTTGTTGAATTCCTGTTGCATTTAATGGTATATCTATTTGTCCTTGAAAAATATTTTTAACGTTATAATCTGTTTGTCCATGTCTAACTACATATATTTCCATAGTTACTACTATTCCTTTCTGATGAACAAATCTTGTTAGGAAATTATAATTATTTTTTAGCCTTATTTTCTTCCTTATCTATTTTAACACACATTACATAATTTTTCAATTATTGTAAATCTTAATCTTTTATTAATCTGTAAATTTTAATTTTTTATTTTCTTATTTAAAATTAATAATTTTGCCAATTCTAAGCTTAATATTATTAATGCTTTTAAAATATGTCTTCTACCTTATATTCCCTTTCTAATTTTTCATTAAAATACAATTTGCTTACTAAGTTCAATTCTTGCAAATTTTCGTCTGATATTTGAAAAGAAAATATTTTTTTTGCATCAGATAACATTATGTATTTGATAGCTGTTTGGGTAGAATTTGAAATTTGAATTGCACTTTTATCTATTTTGCCACAAGCTTCACATTTAAAGCCATTATCTTTTAAACTAAAGTATTTTAAATTTTCTTGTTCTTTGCAACTTGTACAATTTTTAATTTGCGGTGAAAAACCAAGAAGCGTTAGTAACCTAATTTTAAATACTGAAAGTATAAATTCTAAGCTTCTATCTGATTGCGAAATCATATATAAAGTGTTTAAATAAAGTTGCAAAATTCTATAAGTATTTTGGTTTTCATAGGTAACATCATTTATAATTTTAGATACATGAGAAGCATATTTTAGTTTGTCTAAGTCTGTTCTAATTGGATAAAAAAGTTCTATAATATCACAGGAGTTAATATGATAGGTACTTGTTCCTTCATAAATTAAATATTCTCCAAAGCACAAAAATTGGGTGCCTGACATTAAGAGGCTTTTTGGTTTTCTAGCCCCTTTTGCACTGCACCCAATTTTTCCGTTGGGAGTAAGTATTGTTACCATTTTATCAAAGTCATTCATATTACTTTCCGAAAGGATTATTCCCTTGGTTTTGATAAGTCCCATATTGCGTTTCCTCTATATTTTTTAGTTTTATTTGTGGTTTAGATTTTGTTATATTTTCTACCTGCATTAATTCCATAAAGGTATTAATATTACCTGTTTGTTTGAAAGTATTCCATGCTAAATTTTTAATTTGATTTTCCATCATGTGTGCATCAGAGCTCCTGTTCTAGAAGTTTTTTTATATGAATTTACATTCACATAATTTAAAGTTATTTAAACTATTTTTCTTCTTTTCTTATGTTTTACTTTTTTTAGAATTTTATTCTTATTTTGCTTTAGCATAATTTGCCATTTTTCACTATTAATCTGTGGTTTTAAATTTTTTAACAAATTGTTCATTATTAATCCAGTCTTCTTTTACTTTAACCCACAATTTTAAGTTTATTTTTTCGCCCAATTCTTTTTCTAAGTCTTCTCTAGCATAAGTTCCAATTTTTTTCAGCATTTGCCCGTTTTTTCCTATAATAATACCCTTATGAGAATTTCTTAAACAATAAATTGTTGCTTCTATATTAAATATTGGTTTGTTTTCTCTTGTTTTCGATTTTTTCATTTTTTCTATTTCTACAAAAATTCCATGTGGCACTTCATCTTTAAGAAGTTTTAAGGCTTTTTCACGTATTATTTCTGATACTATATCTCTTAAGGTTTGATCTGTGTATTCTTCTATATTATAGTAAGCTGGACCTTCTTTTAAGTTTTTTTCTATTTCCTCTAAAATAATTTCCACATCTGGCTTTTTTATAGCAGAAGTTGGAATTATAGCTTTAAAATGATACTGGTCTTTATATGTTTCAATTAAATTAAATACTTGTTCTTTTGTAACCAAATCTATTTTATTTATAATTAAAATTGCTTGGCTTTTGGCTTCTTTTATTTTTTCTAAAATCATTTGGTCGCCTTTTCCAATTTCTCCTGAAGTCGCTTCTACTACAAATAAAACAACATCTGCATCTGGTATAGATGCCCATGCAGTATCATTCATTGTTAAACCAAGCTTTGATTTTGGTTTGTGAATTCCTGGTGTGTCTATAAAAATTATTTGCGAATTTGGCCTATTTACAATTGCTTTAATAGATGTTCTTGTAGTTTGTGGTTTGTTTACCACTACAGCTATTTTCTGCCCTGCTATATCATTTAAAATGCTTGATTTACCTACATTAGTTCTACCTACAAGTGCTACAAATCCAGATTTAAAATTTTCCATGCTTGCTCCTTTTTTTATTATTGTACTACTATTACTTTTTATTTTTTGTAGATTTTTGTAAAAATTTTCTTTCTTTTTTTCTACTATTTTTACTTGACTATTTATATTTTATTGTTCTATTGTATATTATATTTTGGTTTTGCCTCATAATGTGTATGTAATATTTCATGTGCTAAGTGTCCACCCGGTTCTCCTAAATATTCCTTATATATTTTTTGTAAAACTGGATTTTCGTGCGATTTTCTAATTTTACTTTTTTCGTCTATAGTATACATAGCATCTGCACGTTTTTTGTGAACATTTACTGTAGCTCTAATTTTAGAGCTTTTTATAGGCTGACCTCCGCCCATAATACATCCACCTGGACATGCCATTATTTCTACAAATTGATAATCTGCTTTTCCTTGTTTAATTTCTTCCATAATTGTTCTTGCATTTCCAAGCCCATTTGCAACAACTACTTTAATTTCATCTTTACCTATTTTTACAGTAGCTCTTTTTATTCCTTTTTGTCCTCTTACTTCTTCAAAATTAATTTTTTCTAGCTCTTTTCCTGTGGCTAGCTCAGATACACTTCTTAAAGCTGCTTCCATAACTCCGCCAGTTACACCGAAAATTGCTCCTGCACCTGTTGCTTCTCCCATTGGATCATCAAAGCCACTATCTTCTAGCTTTGTAAACTCAATATTGGCTTGTTTTATCATTTTAGCGAGTTCTCGTGTTGTTAAAACTGCATCTACATCATATAAGCCATTTTCTTTCATTTCTTCTCTTTGTCTTTCAAACTTTTTAGCTATACAAGGCATTACAGATACCACATATATTTTCTCTGGATTTATTTTGTGTTTAGCTGCATAATATGTTTTTATAATTGCTCCAAACATTTCATGTGGAGATTTACAACTAGATAAATGTGGTAAATTTTCAGGATAATTCATTTCAATATATTTTACCCAACCTGGACTACAAGATGTAATCATTGGCAAATTATCCTTTTCTTTAAAACGTTTTATAAATTCTGTTCCTTCTTCCATAATTGTAAAATCTGCACCGGTATTGGTATCAAATACTTTATCAAAGCCTAAATTTCTTAAAGCTGTTACCATTTTGCCTGTTACATTTGTACCTATAGGCATTCCAAACTCTTCTCCTAATGCAACTCTAACTGCTGGAGCTGTTTGAACTACTACATAAGTATTTTCGTCTTTTAATTTTTCCCATACTTCATTTATAGAATATTTTTCGTGAAGTGCTCCTGTAGGGCAACTTTCTATACATTGCCCACAAAAAGTACAGTTTACATCATTTAAACTATTATTTCCTACTGTTGATATACAAGAAGAAAAACCTCTACCTGTAGCAGATATTGCACCTATATTTTGAACTTTTTTACAAGTTGCTACACATCTTCTGCATAAAATACATTTATTAAAATCTCTAACAATTGATGGAGATTTATCGTCTATTTCATATTCATTTTTTACTCCATCATAACGAACATCAGTCATGTTTAGCTTTTCTGCTAAAGCTTGCAATTCACAATTTCCATTTCTAATACAAGTTAGGCAGTCTCTATGATGATTAGATAAAATTAAATCTAATATCATTTTTCTAGCTTCAACAACTGCAGGTGAATTAGTATATACTACCATTCCTTCTTCTACTTTTTGAATACAAGAAGTTGCAAAACCATGTCTTCCCTCTACTTCTGTTATACACATTCTACAGTCTCCAACTTCATTTATTTCTTTTAAGAAACAAAGCGTTGGAATATCTATATTTACTTTTCTTGCAGCTTCTAAAATAGTAGTTCCTTCTGGTACGCTTACTTTTTTATTATCTATTATTAAATTTACCATGTTCTGGTCTCCTTTCTGTTTCATTTAATTAGCTTTGCTTTAATCTTGTACTTAGCTTTGCTTTAAAGTATTATATTACGAGGAAAACAATTTCCTTCAATTTTTAATTTTTAAAAGAATGGTTATATTGCTAGGAACAAGCATTTAAAATTGATGAGGTGTGCTTTTTGCACATTGATTCAATTTTTTTAATGCTCTTGTACTTAGCTTTGCTTTAAAGTAGTATATTACGAGGAAAACAAGCAAAAAATTTTGAAACTATACGATTTGTATGTTGAAAAATTTTTTGCGATGTTTGACAAAGTAAGATGCTACTTTAAAGTGAAGCTAGCCGATTGCGTGGAAAGGACAAACACTAATACAAGTACCACATTTAATACATTTTGCCTCATCAATATGATGAACCTTTCCTGGTTCTCCGGAAATTGCTTCTACTGGGCAATTTCTTTTACACATTCCACAACCTTTACATTTATCCTCATGTATTTGAATTTTAGCTAATGCCTTACATTCTCCTGTTTTACATACTTTTTCGTTTACATGTTCTAAATATTCTTCTCTAAAATATTTTAATGTAGAAAGTACAGGGTTTGGAGCAGATTGACCTAAACCACAAACTGCAGTTTTAGGAATATTATTTGCTAGTTCCTCTAGCTTTTGAACATCCTCTATTGTTCCATCTCCCTTAGTTATTTTTTCCAATAATTCTAACATTCTTTTAGTTCCAATTCTGCATGGTGTACATTTTCCGCAAGATTCATCTACTGTAAAGGTTAAATAGAATTTTGCTAAATTTACCATACATTTGGTATCGTCCATTACAATAAGACCACCTGAACCCATCATAGAACCAATTTGTTTCAAAGATTCATAATCTATTGGTGTATCTAAATGTTCTGTTGGTATACAACCTCCTGAAGGTCCTCCAGTTTGAGCTGCTTTGAAGCCTCTTCCATTTGGAATTCCCCCACCAATATCGTATATAATTTCTCTTAAAGTTGTTCCCATTGGAACTTCTACTAAGCCTACATTTACTACATTTCCACCAAGTGCAAATACTTTTGTGCCTTTTGAACCTTCTGTTCCAATGCTAGAATACCAATCTGCACCATTTAAAATAATTCTAGTAATATTTGCATAAGTTTCTACATTGTTTATTAAAGTTGGCTTTCCCCATAAACCTGAATTTGCGGGATATGGTGGTTTTACTCTAGGCTGACCACGTTTTCCTTCTATTGATTCTAAAAGAGCGGTTTCTTCTCCACATACAAAGGCTCCAGCACCTAAGCGAACTTCTACATCAAAGCTAAAATTTGTTCCAAAAATATTTTTTCCAAGAAGTCCATATTCTCTAGCTTGTTTAATGGCAACACTAAATCTTTCTACCGCTATTGGATATTCGGCTCTTACATATATGTACCCTTGATTTGCTCCTATTGCAAAACCTGCAATTATCATAGATTCTAATACAGAATGTGGATCTCCTTCTAAAATACTTCTATCCATAAATGCACCCGGATCACCTTCATCTGCATTGCACACTACATATTTTTGCTTTTCTTCTACATTTTTAGTTAATCTCCACTTTTTGCCTGTTGGGAAGCCTGCGCCACCTCTACCTCTTAAGCCAGATTTTTCTATTTCTTCTATTACTTCATCTGGAGTCATTTCTAATAAAACCTTTTCTAAAGCCTTGTAGCCATCAAATGCAATATATTCTTCTATTTGCTCTGGATCTATTTTTCCACAATTTTTAAGAGCAATTCTTTTTTGCTTTTTGTAAAAGGTTAAATCATCTAACTTTTGAACTTTACTTCCATCTACGTCTTTGCAAAGTAAACGTTCAACTACTTTTCCTTCTATAATATGCGACTGAATAATTTCATCACAGTCTTCTGGAGTTACCATTGCGTAAAATGTATCTTCTGGTCTGATAATAACTATTGGACCTTTTGCACACAAACCAAAACAACCTGTTTGTATGACACGCACATTTTCTAATTTCTTTTCTTTTACTATTTTTCTAAAATTTTCTATTATTTTAGGAGATTTTGAAGAAGTACAACCTGTTCCATGACATACTAAAATATGTTTTTCTTTTGTTCCAACTTGACTATTTACTCTTATATCTAATTCTTTTCTTTTTGACTCTCTAATTTCTCTTATTTTTTCTAAGGTATCCAATTTTTATTTGCTCCTTTCTATTAGTGATTTTTAAGTTTTGCTATGCATTAATATTACTGCAAGCTATCTTTATTTAAAATCATTGCAAACTGTCTAAAACTTCATCTAATTTTTTAACTGTGGCTTTTCCATATACTTCGCCATTTACTGTAAAAACTGGTGCTATTCCACATGCACCTACACAACGTGTAGCATCTATTGAGAATTTTCCATCTGGTGTGGTTTCGCCTTCTTGAATGTTTAACCTTTGCTTTAAACGTTCCATTATTTTTTCAGAACCCTTTACAAAGCACGCTGTTCCTAAGCATACTGAAATTGCATATTTTCCCTTTGGCTTTAGTGTAAAACGAGAATAAAAAGTAATTACTCCATAAATTTCTGCCATTGGAATTTGCAAGTATTCTGATATTTTTGTTTGAGCTAATAGTGGAATATATCCATATTTCATTTGTACCTCATTTAATATTGTAATTAAATTATCTTTACTATTTGTATATTTTTCTAAAATTTCTTTTAGTTCTTTTTCTAGTTTTTTATCTATGCACGAACAATTTTTATTTTCACTTTTTTCCATGTTTCCCTCCACTTAATTATTAATTTATTCTATTCTTTATTTGTTATAGTTATTATATCAAAGCTTTCTTTTTATTTGCAACAAATTTCGACATAATTTATTTATTTTTTCTTATCTATTCCTAATTGTTGCTTTAATGCGCTTTGTAAAGCGCATCTCTAAAAAGTGGCATATTTACTTGACTTTATTCGACACAAAAATGTTCTTACATTTTTGTTACAATTATTAATATTGGGCACCTGAACTGTAACAATGCTCTTAATATTTAAAAATTCGTTATTTAATGAGTATCAAAAATTGTACTCATCAATAACGAATTTGCAAACAATTTATTTAAAAGTTATTTTACTATCTATTGGACAAATTTGAATAAAAGTTTTTCCGTCATTTACTTTTATTTCATTTCCATCTAAATCTTTGTATACAGTTTTTCCGCTTCTAGATGTTTTCTCACAAGTAATTGGAATATATTTTCCATTTGTAATATAATAGCCATCTAAAGTTTTTATATTATCTAAGGTTTGTCTTCCCTTATTAGAGCCATCATTTAAAGTAGTATTTTTGCATTTTGTAATTATAATGTTTTTAGTTTTTACTGTTTTATTTGTATTCCAGTCAGTTTGCTTCTTGTCTCTAGAATATCTAATATATGTTTTTGTTTCTTTATCGTAAGTATATTTTACAGTATTAAATGAAGAATATGGTATAGTAACAGTATTTGCTATATTTGTTACTTTGGCTTCTGTTTGTTCTTCTTGATTTGTTAAATTCTTCTCGTTATTTGTATCTTTCTTTGAAGTTTCTTCTTTTATATCTGGCAAATCAAAGTCTTCTGCAACATAATTTAAAACAGTTCCTTTATTAGTAGTTGTTCTATATTTTTCTCTTTTTATAATTGCTTCTATTCTTTCTGTAGAAGTAACTGCATTATGTGGTGCATAACGACTACTTACTCTCCAAAAGTTCTTTGTGCTTTCATTAATTCCATTTATATCTGCTATTGCTAATGTAACTATATCAGATTTAGCCTGTGGGCTTTGTCCATAATGTACATAAATAGCATCATTTTCTAAAGCATAATCTAAGAAATAATGCCTTGCACTTCTTAAAGGTCCTATTTGATCTAGGTCTTGATTTTTCATAACTATCATTAACCTAGTTTCTCCACCTTCTACAATTATTTCATAAATTAAATCTGCTTTTTCAAGTCCTGCTTGTGGCATTGCATTAATGTTATTATCTATCATAAAAGCTATTGGTCTTTCATTGCCTGCAAAAGTTTTTGGTTGCTTTACTTCTTGCTTTGGTTCTTCACTATTAATATTTTCATTATCATTCATATTAGCTACATTTTGTGAATTCTGCATAGTTGGAATTATTTTCATAGCCAACAAAGTGCCTGCTATAATTATTAATATAATTAAAATTACAGTTAAAAGTCCTAAACCACTACCAGATTTTTTGTTACTTTTCTTACCCATATTACTTCATATTAGTTATTTACTAATATTTCCTCCTTTTTACAAATTATATTAATTTATTTTATATATTAAATTAATTAATTTAAACTTTACTTTTATAAATTTCAAAGCATTAAAAATAAGTTGCAAAATTACATTAAAAGTTAATAAGTTCCAAAAATCATATTAAAAGTTTAAGTTAATAATTAATATTAAAAATTAATTTAATAATCTATTTAAAAAAATTAATTCACTATTTAAATAATAGATATTTTATTACAACTTTTTAGCATGCATAAACTTAGTATTTTATAATAGATATTTTTTTATAATTTTAAGCACACATAAACAATATCTGCTAAAATATTTATTAAACATGTGTCCCAAACGCGACAAAATGTCGCGCCAAGAAACGTCCCTAATGCGACAAAGTGTCGCTTAAACAAACGTCCCCAAAGCGACAAGAACCAATACTGTTCCAAAGGCTGCGCTAAATATTATTTCTGAAAGCTTATGTTGCTTTGCTTCAACTCTGCCTTCTGCAACAAATATTGAAATTATTAATGATAGCATTAAAACTATAAAGTTATCTGTTAATATCCAAATAATTGTATTTGCTGCAAATGCTATAGTGGTATATCCGCTTGGTACAAAATTTTGATTAAAAATTTTATGCTTATTAGTTTTTGCATAAGCTATTAGGGCTAAAATTGCAATTGCTGTAATAATTATAACTGCAAATGCTAAATGTGATGGTGTGCTTGTTATATTTTTTATAAGGTTTAATCCAATGTCTGCTATTTTATCAAAAAACAAAAAGTATGCTACTATTAAAGCATTTATAGTAGTAATTACTACTCCGCCTGCTGCAACATCTTTAGCAATTTTTGCTTTAGGATGATATACATCTACATATAAGTCTACTACTGTTTCTATTGCTGTATTTACCATTTCTGCAAATATTATTAAAACAATAGTAAATAAAAAACATAAAAATTCTGCACGATTTAAGTTAAAAAATAAGCTAATTATTACTACTACAACGGCTATTAATAATTGTTTTTTTATATTGCTTTGAGTTGTTGTTGCATAAATTATGCCATTAAAAGCATTTTTCCATGCGTCTAACATTTTATGGTTTCCTAGTCTTTCATCTTGCTGCTTTTTACTATTAATATTTTGCTTTCTTGTTTTTTGCTCCATAGATTTCCTTTCTATAATCTATCTTGTAATATTTAATTTAGATAATATATTTTCTTCTTTTTCACGCATTTGAATTTTATCTTTTTCTTCTATATGATCATACCCCATTAAGTGATAAAACCCATGAACTAACATATATGCAAGTTCTCTTTCAAAGCTATGCTCATATTCTACTGCTTGTTCTTTTACTTTAGGAATTGATATTACTATATCACCTAATATATCTTGCATATATTCTTTACTTTCTAAATCTTCATTATTATTTTTTTCAGGTTTTAATTCAGCTTGATTGTTTAATTTTGAACTTGTTTTTAGCATTTCTTCTAATTCACTTTTTTCAAACATTGGAAAGGATAGCACATCTGTTGGCTTATCTATATTTCTATATTTTTGGTTTAATTTTTTTATATTTTCAGGATCTGTTAAGGTAATACATATATATAAAGAGGTAGGCGAAATACACTCTACCTCAAAACATTTTTGAATTACTTTTTCTATTAAATTCTCTATTTCTAAATCTTTTGTAATGTCTTTCCAAATAATTTCTGATACTTTATTCATATTTTTATTTTGTTTTCCTTTTTATATATTTTCCTTCTGAATGATAATTGTTTTTTATAACTCTCATTGCTCCTAAGTCTACTAATTTATTGTAATAAAATTGAATAATTTTATAATATTTATTAGTATCCTTACGTAATTGTTTAAGTTCTTTTCTTAAAAACAAAATTTGTTTTTGTTTCACGTAATCCATGTAATTAGTATCTTTATATTTTGAAATTTCTTCATACTCTTTCCAAAAAGCTTTATACAACCCACGATCACTAGACTTGTCCCAATAAATTTTAGTAGATAATAATTTTACCTGATATTCTTCTATTAAAGTAATTAATAATGAGTATGCTTTTTCTTGTTTTCTTGCTACTTTTGTATCTACTATTAAACTTCTAGTATCTTGCAATAATTTATCATAGCATTGCTCTGCTACTATTAATGGTAAACTATGTGTAAATAGTTTTCTACTAAGTGCTAATAGAACCATATTTTTTTCAATGTTATCGTTTTGATCTAACTTTCCAACAGTGAATTTTTCAAAATTTTGATATTCTTCTAATATATTTTGATATGTAGCATCATCAGGATTTTCCTTCATTTTAAGTGGTAAAATTTTTTCAATATAACCTTCTAATGCATAGAATATTTTGTTATAGACTTCATCTTTTGCACCTAAAGTTAAATTATCTGCAAGTTTTATAGAATAGTGTTTTAGCAAACCCTTATATAAACTTTCCATTTGCTTAATATACAAATTTTTATATTTTTCTATTAATTGTGTTTTGTTTGAATTTTCTACTGTTTCATAATCTAAATCTAATAAATACATTTGCTTTTTGTATTTATACTCTAAATATTCAGTTTCTTTTAGATGTACAATTGCATAGTATTGTGACAAAGCATTTCTTTCAAATTCATTTGCTGTATCGTTTTTTACCTTTTTATAAATAGAATCTAAAATATATTTATCTATAGATTCTAAGTATAGAGCATATACATCTTCAAATTTCTTATTTGCAATTTCTTGTTTCATTTGGTCATTTGTATTTTCACTGTTTATATATGCTTCATACGCTTTAATTGCGTTATTTCTTTTTATAGAAATAAGCATCCCATTAATTCCAATTTTAGTTGGAATTAGTAATTTAGTAATGGTATTTGTTAGCTTTGAGAAAAATGTTTTCTCTTGGTATACTCTTAAACTTCTTTCTTCCATAGCACTTTTCTTCCTTTCAAAATACAATTTTTTCTTTTGTTGCAATGCTTTCGATTACCTCGTAAATTACTTCTACTTCTACATATTCTGCTGTATTTTTTGTATAAACTTTTTTATTTGTAATTTCTTTATTTTCTATTAATTTTTCTAATTCCTGCACTGCTAATTCTTCCCCAATAATTTGTGCCTCTTCTGGAGTGTATATTAATTCTTTTTCTTCATATTCTTCAAAGGCCTTAGTATATATTTCAATTGGTAAATAAAAATTAGAAAATAATTTTAGTTTTTTACTTGTCTCTATTGTATCATATTTTTTAAATTTTGAAACCCCTTTCGTTAAATTTATTTTAAAATTATTTATCTTTACGGAATATTTATTTTCCTTTCTTCCAGTTTTAGTTTTTTGAAGCTGTTTTAGGGGTATTTTTTCTTTTTGATAATACCAAACTTTTGCCTGAACATCGCCATTTGCATGCACATAGTTAGTTTCTGTATATTTACCTTCTAGCCATCCTCCTACTAGCACAGTACCTTTTGTTACTATATCTCCTTCTTTAACTAGGGGTGTACCATTTTGAGCAATTACTTTTGTTATCATTCCATCTTTTGTTGCAATTAGATTACAATATTCATCTTCTGCTATTATATCTGGTTTTAAATCTGCTTCTACTATTTTAACCGTAGCGTTTGTTCCTTCTATTTCTATTCCAAGCCATGCAATATCACTTCTTTCTAATCTAATGTTTTGTATTATATCTTTTGTTTTAAGTCCAATTTTACATTTTCCTATTTTGAAATTATTTTCTTCTAATAATTTTTGTATTTCTTCTGAACTTATATTTTCATTACCTGTAATTTCAATATTCCAAATAAAATTTGATAATATAACCGTTACTAAAATAATAAGTAAAAAGAAAATTAAAAATATTTTTCTTTTTTTATAACGATTTAATAAAAATGGTAGTCCCTTCTTTTTTTGCATTTTTACTCTACATTTTGTTTTTTTAGCAATTGGTTTTAATCTTTTAAAGTCTTTTAAACCTATATTTATTATTATTCTAGTAGAGTGTGTTCTTTTTAAATTCCACAAGAATATTTTTTGATTATTACAAAGATTTATAAATCGTTCTATAAAATATCCTTCTACTTCAATAGTAACATAACCTAAAATGATATTTAGTAATATTTTAAAGTACAATTTTATTACCCTCCTTGTAAAAATTTTGCAAAGCTTTGCACATTTTTGTATTGCATAATAAGTTTTACATTTTTCAAAAGTATGTTAGCTTTTTTGTAATAAGTTTCAAATTCAATGCCATTTATTTTATTTTTTATGTAATAGTTTCAAATTCAATGCGTTTATTTTATTTTTTATGTAATAGTTTCAAAATCAATGCGTTTATTTTATTTTTTATGTAATAGTTTCAAAATCAATACCATCTATTTTACCTGTAATTAATAAATCGTCTGATGTCATTTCATTTAAATTAAGCTCATAGCCATTTATGTTTAAAATGCCAATATACGTACTTATGCGTATGTAAAATTCTTGATATTCTAAAATAGATTTATAGTTTTCTACAAGCATTTTTTCAAATCCAAGTATTGTAATTTTAGGTATATTAGTAGATACTTCTTGTGGAATATCTAATATTTTATTTACTTTAGCAGTAATTTTATTTTTATTATTTTTTGCCATTAGCCTTCTCCTTTCTTAATTTATATAGCTCCATTATCGTAATTCCTTTTTGTAGTGATTATTTTCTACTTTTTTAATTTATATAGCTCATTATCATAACTGCTCGAGGCAATAATTATTTTTTCTTTTTTAATCAATATAACTTCATTATCGTAACTGCTTCTTGCAGTAATTATTTCTTATATAATTATTAATCATATTTTGAACTATAACTGTCCTTCAAATTTATCTAAACTTTTAAACTTATACTACCTTTCAAATTCATCTAAGCTTTTAAATTCGTACCCCATTTTTTTTATTTCTTTAATGCAACTATCTAATATATTGCTATTATCTTTTGAATTTCCATGTAGTAAGATTACTGCTCCATTGTGAATATTATCTAGTATTTTACTTTTTCCATATTCTTCTCTTCCTTGCTTTCCTTCGTCCCAATCATCATAAGCAAGCGACCACATTACTGTTTTATATCCTAAGGTGTTTGTATATTCTATAGTTCTTTCACTATATTCACCTTTTGGTGGACGTATGTATTTCATTTCATATTTAAATTTTTCATAAATTGCAGTATGTAAGTCCATTACTTCTTTTTTTATTTCCGTATTAGATATTTCTGGCATAGACTTATGATTAACCGTATGGTTTCCTACAATATGCCCATCATCAATCATTTGCTTTACTAAGTCAGGTTCTGTATTTAAAAAGTGTGCCGTAATAAAAAAGCATGCTTTTATATCATTTTGATTTAATACTTCTAAAATTTTTGGTGTATAACCTGCTTCATAGCCTTCATCAAAAGTTAAGTATACATACTTTTTTTCGCTATTTCCCATTGCTATGCCATTATATTTATCTATAATTTTCTTATTTTTAGCACCTAAGTCTGGTTGTTTATGATCTTTTTCTCTTTTAATTCCCCACCCAATTTTTTGATTACTTAATGCTGTAGAAGAACTTACTTGAACGGTATTTTGATTTTTATTAGCTTGCATAATAGAAAATGTAAATATCGTTAAAAATGCCCCTATACATATTGAACTTACTATTTTACTTTGTTTTTTCATAGTAAAATCTTTCCTTTCTTACTTGTTTTTTCATATTGAAGTTTTTGATTTCTTGCTTGCTTTTTCTTATTAAAGTTTTCACTTTTCTGGTTACTTTTTGCTTGGTTTTGGAAGATATTTATAATTATGAAAATTTAATTATTTTCAAATTATTCTTCTAATACATTTTTTCTTATTTTATGAGCTAATTAAAATTATTATTACTAATTATTTTATTTGTTTCCTCGCATGCTACTACACGTACCGTTCTGTATACGCTGTTCTATTTATATTTCAACATGTACTCTTGCATATTGGTCTGACAGGAATATTAGACATCCTTTAGTTAAACGACATGCCTGTCGTACCAACAAAAAGGAAATTCTAAAATAGAATTTCCTTTTTAATAAGGTTATTATTAAATTTTACTTTATTCTGGCATTACTTTTTAAGTATATTAAATGTTAGCTCATCTTTGTTGTAAATACAACTTCAGTTGAAAAGTCACCATAAACTTTAGTTCCATTTACCATTTTATATGCTCTTACTTTTGCATAATATGTTTCGCCTGGTTGAAATCCATCTACATATCCTCTTGCATTTGTAAAATTACCTGCTTTTACATAACCTATTATTGATATATCTACATATACTTCATATCCATCTGCTCCTATAACTGGATTCCAACTTAAGTTTACGCCATCTTTTGTTATTCTTCCAACTTTTACATTTGTTACTTTATCTACAGTTGTTGATGTTGATGGTGATGATGGTGATGCTGATGACGATGATGAAGATGATGAAGAAGATGATGATGATGAGCCTTGTGTTATAAATACTACTTCATTTGAGAATTCACCATAAACTTTAGTTCCATTTACTGTTTTATATGCTCTTACTTTTGCATAATATGTTTCGCCTGGTTGAAATCCATCTACATTTCCGACTGTTGATGCAAAAGTTCCTGCTTTTACTTCATATCCTTCTGCTCCTGAAACCGGGTTCCAAGCTAAGTTTGCAGATGAACTTGTTGTTCCTAATACTCTTACACCTGTTACCTGACCTAAATTTTGTGTTGAAGGGTCATCTATTGGTGGGTAATAGCTGTCTTGTTGACCTTCTATTCTAAAGGTTATTGCATTTGAAGTAGCACCATAAACTGTAACTCCATTTTCTTCTCTAAATGCCTTTATTTTTACATAATAAGTTATTCCTGGACTGCAATTTCTTACTCCACCACTTGTTGAGTATATTCTTCCTAAATTATTATATGTTTGTCCTTCTGCTCCTACTAATACTTCATATCCTTGTGCTCCTGGAACTGGATCCCAACTAAAGTATACATCAGTACCTATTATACCGTCTATTTTTACGTTCATTACTTTTTCTAATTGTTGTGTTGCTTGATCCTCATATATAGTTTTAGTTGTGAATGTTACCTCATTAGAGTCATCTCCATAAATTATATTTCCATCTACTTCTTTATATGGTCTTACTTTTACAGAATATGTTGTTCCTGGTTGACATCCTGAAAATTTAATACTTGTAACAATAACTGTTCCTCTGCTTACATATCCTTGTCCTGCATTTATAAATACTTCATATCCTTGTGCTTCTGGAACTGAAGTCCAAGTAAGCTGTGCATATGTACTAGATATATCTACTGCTCTTAAGTCTGTTACTTTTCCTAATTTTTGTGAAGCTGTACTACTTGTTGTAAATGTTACTATATTAGAAAATTCTCCAAAAATTGTTTTTCCATTTTCTATTTTTAAGGCTATTACCATTACATTATATGTAGTTTCTGGTTCTAATTTCGTGTATTTTAAACTTGTTGCTGATTGTATTCCTAAAACAGTAAATCCTTTATCTTGCATTTTTGCATATACCATATACAAACTAGCTCCTGAAACTTGATCCCAACTAATATCTGCTGAAGTATCTGTTATATTTGTTACTCTTAATCCTGTTACTTTATCTAATGATTCTGGTTGTGTTGGTGATGATGTTGGTGTTGAGGTTGGTTTTGTTTGTGTTGGTGCTGGATTTGATGGTGTTACTGGTATTGATGGTTCTGCTGGTATTGATGGTGTTTCTGGATTGTTTGGTTCTGCTATTGAAAGTGTTACAAATTTTACTTCAGATGAAAAATCTCCATAAATTTTATTTCCATTTACCATTTTATATGCTCTTACTTTTGCATAATGTGCTATACCTGTTTTTAATTCTGTTATATTAATATTCGTTTCTGTTGTAGTCTTTTTATTAATATATTCTTCTCCTGGTACACTTAAATATATTTCATATCCTTCTGCTTCTGAAACGGCACTCCAAGCTAAGCTTACAGATGAATCTGTTACATTCATTACTTTTAAATCTTGTACTTGCTCTGGCTTTGTTCCTGCTAAGCTTGTAGTTACAATTTTTACTTCATTTGAAAATTCTCCATAAACTTTCGTTCCGTTTACTAATTTATATGCTCTTACTTTTGCATAATATTCAATATTTTCTTCAAAACCAGTGGCTATTACATCAGTTGTAGGTACACTTCCTACATAAACATATCCTAATCCAATTACATTTACATAAATTTCATAGCCTTCTGCTCCTGATACTGCACTCCATTTTAATTTTGCGTCTGTACTTGACAAAACTTCCGCATTTAAGTTTTTTACCTGTTCTAAGTTTGCATCTGTTAAAACTTTATTCGTAATTTCCACTTCATTTGAAAATTCTCCATAAGTTTTTGTTCCATTTTCTTCTTTATATGCCCTTATTTTTGCATAATATGTAATTCCCTCTTGGAAACCTAGTATTCTAACTCTTGTTGAAGTTGTGGTTCCTATACATGTATATCCTAGATTTGGTACATTTACATAAATTTCATATCCTTTTGCTCCTGAAACTGCATTCCAACTTATATTTGCAGTATCTCCAAATACACTTGTTACTTCTAAGCCCGTTACTCTTTCAACTGTAACTGCTAATGTTTGCGTTCCTATAAGAATTAATGTTATTATTAGTAATGCAAAAATCTTTTTTACATTTATGATTTTATTCATAAAAATATCACCTACTTTTCATAAAATTATTGTAATAAATTTCAGCCTTCTCATAATATTATTTTACCACCTTTTATGTTTATTGTCAATTTTTTCTTGTTTTTTCAGCATTTTTTAGCATTTTTCTAAATTACATTTAACTTTTTTATTTTATAGGAAATTGCATTTTTTAATTAATGCAATTTCCATATAAAACAAGATTAATCTTCCTTAGTATGCCTGAGCGATTAGCTCGTGGTAATTGTTTGCAATGCAAACGATTTTCTTATACTTAATTTTATTTCATTCTAAAAATTAATATAATTTTATTTAGAGAAATATCTGAATAAAAATTATATAAAATATATTTTACAAAACAAAAAATTAGATTGACTTTTTTTATATTAAGTGTTATGATAAATTATATTTTACAAAGGAGAGGATTTGTATGTCAGCTGATAGACGTCAAGGGGATAGAAGACAATTTGATAGAAGACAAGGACAAGTAGATAGAAGGCAGCCAGATACAATACAAGAAGAAACTTATGATGCTTCTAAAAAAACTACAAAAATCGCTTCAAGATCTATTATTATATCTTTAGTAATTATTTTTGTTGTACTTATTTCACTAGTAGTAATTATTATAGTTAACAAAAATCAATTATCAAAAAATAATAATTACAATAATGATATTGTAGATGTTAATGTTCCTGACTTGCCTTATATAGATGATGGTCAATCGGATTCATCTATTGGAAATTTGCATTTAATTACTAATGAGTAAACTATTCCTGAATAATTAATTTAAAATATACTTAAAATTGGTTCTAGAATAATATTTTCTTAGAACCAATTTTAAGTTAAAAATCAATCAAGTAGAGAATAAATAATTACTTTATTTATTCCCTCTCACACTAAAAATAGAGAATATTTATACAATATTCTCTATTTTTTTAATATATTTATTTTTAATTTTCTGTATAACAATAATTATGAAGCTTTTATGGTTATAAAATTTATTATTTTGCATCTTTAAATTTATTGTATTTTATATATATAACTACACTAAGTATTGCTAAAACTGTTATACATATTATAATAACTGGTGCCATACCTGTATTTGGAATATATCCTGGTGCTGTTGTATCATCTTTTCCACTTCCAGATGGGCTAGGCTTAGATGTATCCTTTTTTACGTCATCTATATAAGTTTCTACTTCTTTATCTGTTTCTAATTTCATTGGTTTAGAAATTGCTATACTTTGATCTCCACCTTTTATTGCTACTTCTTTTACATATAAATATAGAACACCTTCATCTGATATTTCATTATAGTTCGAAATTTTTCTTGTATCTATTGTAAATTGCAACTTGTTGTTAGAATTTTGTTTCTCTGTAATTTTTACCCAATCAGTTATATCTTGTTCATTCGCATTTGGTGATAAATAGTAATAATATTCAAGACTGTCATTATTTGTATTTATTGAAATATTGTCAACTTCTACATCTATTAAAATATAATCCTTTTTAGAGTTATTTGTGTAATAATATGCTTTAACTTTTTTTACATTTCCTGCAACTTCGTCCATTTTTGAATTTTCTGCTTTTTCTTCTTCAATTATTTGTACTTCAAATTCTGTAGTTTTATTTTGGTATGTAACTGTAACTTTAACTGTACCTACATTTTCATTGCTAAACCCAGATACTGTTACTTCTTCTGATGTCATTTCAATTACTTCAGTGGTTCCATCATTATATGTAACTTTTAAAGTTCCGCCTTCTAAGTTTAAATTTTCTTTATTTTTTATATAAGTTAGTTTTGTTGGTTTTGCATTTACTGTAATTTTAGTAATTTGCTTTTCTTCTACTGTTATTGGCTGCATTGCTGTTTTTTCTTCATATTTTATTGTTACTGAAGTTTGTTCTTTTGTTAAATTTGTTTCTTTTTCTATTGTGTAATCTAATATTTCTTGTGTTGATTCATTTTGGTAAGTTCCTGTAACAACCATTCCTTCTGGATCAAAATTTTGGCCTACTACATAACTTGTTTTATTTGGTGCTTTTGTTATATTTATTTCTACTAAAGGATTAGGTGTTACGGTTATATCTTGAGTTACTGTTTGACCTTCATAAGAAATTGTTACATGTGTTTGTTCTGCTTTTAGGTTATTTCCATCTTCTATTGTGTATTCTGACAAAGATACTTCTTTAGATGTTCCATCTTTATATATTGCCTTTACTACCATTCCTTCACTATTAAAGTTTTCTCCTTCTATATATTCCGTTTTGGTAGGTGGAGTTTCTATTACTAAACTTGTTACTGTATTTTTTTCTACTGTTATATTTTGTGTGGTTGTTTTATCTGCATAAGATATTGTTACACTTTGTTGTCCTTCTGATAGATTTGTTCCATTTGTAATACTATAATCTGTATCATATAACATAACATTTGATTTGTCACTATAATTTGCTTGTACTTTCATACCTTCTTTTTCGAAGTTTTCACCAACTAAGTAATTGACTTTATCTGGTGGTGTAACTATTTCTATACTTTCTAGTGTTTTTTCATCTAGTTTAGATGTTGTAAATGCTTTTATTGTACTATCTCCATTTAAGCCGTCTGTAGATTTACCAAGATCTAACCATTCAGAAGATGTTGAACCATTTTCTATTTGTATAAAACATTTATCTGTTTCTACCTGTACATAATCAAATTGTGAAATTCCTTCCGGTTTAGCTTCTAAGCTTACCATTACTTTGTCTCTTGTACCTTGTATTTCTACAACTACAGCGAATTTTCCTTTACTTATTTCAATTGGCTCTGCAAATTCTAAGGTATGGTAACCAGTACCAAAAGTTTCTGATTGTCCGGCTTTTAATTTAACTGCTTGTAGGCTGTTTTGGTCATGAGCATCACCTTTAGGATTTACATATACTTTGCAAGTATATGTTTCTGGTGCATATATAGATATTTGATTTAAATACTCTTTGTCATCTGTTTGTTTTTCAAAAATATTACATAGCATTACTTTAGAACCATTGGTAGTTTCTACATAAGCCATAGGATAGTGTTCATCATATTGATATATTTTTTCATAGTTTTTTCCGTCTGTTGCCTTAATTATTCCACAAAGAGTTGTAGCTACATTGCAATCCTCATATGATATATACATAAAACCATCATTTCCAAGTTTTAAATACGCTTTATTTTGTCCTTCGTCAACTGTATATCCTGCTTTTGTTAACATTTCAGTTGTAATTTCTTCCGCTTTTTGAAGATGTTCTGTTTTTCCTTCTTGTTGTAAAATTTTGAATATTTCTTTTTTTAATTCTGACAATTCGTATTCTATTTTTTCACCCCAAGAATTTCTAATAATCCATGCACCATTTGAATTTGGCTTTTTGTCTCCTGGAAAATTATTTTTATCATAATTATCGTCCCAACCTATTATAGAAACAGCATGGTCTAGCTTATGGGTTTCTGCATCATTGCAATAGATAGAGCCATTAGTATTATCATAACATGGATATTCAACTTCTGCAAAATTTCCATGTATTGCTGCATATACTGAACCATAATTTTTAATATGCTGTTTTATCTGCCCCATTATTTGTGATTTTTGTTCTGGATTTTTATTATAATCTGCAAATTCTACTGTATCATATACTTGACTTGTAACTGTTTTGTTTTGTATTTCACTTAATGCTATTGAATTTGTATTATCTTGAAATGTCATTGCATCTTCATTTATTGGACCTGATCCATTAGTTAAATATGACTGTGCAAAGATCCAGTTTCCACCATCTTCAACCTTTCTATTATATCCAAATTTTTTGTTGCTTTCAGATTCTGTAAAACTATTGCTTGTAGAATAGTCCATATGTCTTTCAGAAAAATCATATACCTTTGCTTCAGCATCAGTATTATTTTTTTTGTAATCATATAGTGCAAGATTGGTTTCTAATGATGATAATGTTGCAAAAGCCCAACATGTATTTGTGTGCATTTGATTTCTTATTTGTAAATTAGTTGGTATTACGTCTTTCAAATTGTAGGTTGGATTAATAGTAGCTCCTAATAACCTTATTTTATAAAATATACTTTTTGAGGTATCTGTTTGAGGTAAAACATCATACATTCTAGGTTGTATAACATTTTTCTTTTCCTCATCAGTTAATTCTAGCCACTTTTTATATTCTTCTGAATATTCAACTTTTTGAAATAAATTTGTACTAGCAAACACTTTTTTATCTACTAATAAAAATAGAATAAAAATTAAAAAAATTATTAAAAATATTTTCTTTAGTTTTTTCATAAGTTTATCTCCTTATATGATTTATTTATACGGTTATATTAATTTTTCATAATTATAAGAACCTTTTAAGTAAAAAATGAATTTTTTATAACCTCTTTTGTACGTTCTTGTAAATTTAAGAATCTATACAATATAATTATATAATTTTATAAAAAAATTGTAAACATTTTTTTATGTATTTTTATATTTTTTGACATTATATTATATATTTTTTAAGCTTATTATATAATTCTTTTTTTTATTATTTTTTTATTTCTCAACCTTTCTATTTTTTGTTTTTCCTGTATTCTCTTGATTTTCATGTTCTATTAGGTATGAAAAAATATTATTGCTAATATCTTGACAATAAAAATTCTTAATTATATTATTATAATAATTGGAAATTTTTGGGTTATGATGTTAAATTTTGTCAACTGAATTTTAAAATTTTACGGAGGATAAAATTATGTTGGATTTTGTATTATGTGACGATAATGCTAACGTACTTACTAAATTAGAAAAAATGTTAGAAGCAATTTTTATAAGTAAAAACTTTGATGCTCAAATTGTTCTTAGTACAACCCAACCTGATGAATTTATTAATTTTATTAAAAATCACAATGTTAATGTCATATTTTTAGATATTGATTTAAAGTCTAAAATATCTGGTCTTGACTTAGCAGATATGATTCGTAAAAAAGATAAAAATGTGTATATTATTTTTACTACTGGTCATTTAGAATATGGTTTGATGGCTTACAAGTATAAAACTTTTGACTATATTCCTAAACCTTTTACCAAAGAAAGATTAGAAGATACTTTGGTTAGATTATTTGAAGATATTTCTGGTAATGAAACTAAGTTTGTTAGATTAGATAATAATAAAACCATTATTAAACAAGATAGTATTCAATATATTCAAAAAGAAGGAATGAAAGTAATTTTTCATACAGATACAAGGAACTATGAAACATACAATTCTTTTAAAAAGATTTTGCCACAACTACCTGAACAGTTTATTCAATGTCATAAGTCTTATATTGTTAATACTCAAAAGATTACAGATATTGATATTTCTAATAATACTATTTTTCTAGGCAATAATGAAAAGGCTAAATGTTTTATTGGTCCTAAATATAAAAATAAATTTATGGAGGTTTTTAATTATGGAAATTTTTCAAACAATTTGGACAGCAATGACAACGCCAAATGAAACTGCATTAAGTATTATCGGATTTTTGTCTTGTTTTATTGATACTTTTGTAAATATGTTATTGTTTACTACTCTCTTAGATATTAAATGTTCTAAAAAAGCAAAAATCATTTATGTAATTGCAATGGGATTATTGGCTTTCTTTTCTAGAACTTTAATACCAGATCCTTATGCTACTTTTGTAAATCTTATTATGGGATTTGTTTTTATCAAATTTATACTTAAAACAAATATCGTAAAGTCATTAATAGCTTTATTTATACCAATTGTACTAAGTACTATTTTAGAATTATTTATGTTTCAATTTTATTCATCTGCTTTACAAATTCCTTATGAATTTGTTATGACAATAGCAATATATAGATTTTTATTTACCTTTAGCATTTATTTTTGTGTTTTTATCATTTATAAAATTATTTATTATTTTAAATTTCATATTAACTTAGAAAATATGACTAGAAAAAATAAAATTTTATTTACAATTAATGCTTTGCTTGGTATTATCGCTATTGCTACTCAATTATTCTTAATTGCTTTTTATAATGACAAAGTGCCAATTCCTATTACTATTGTTAGCATGATTAGTTTACTAGGTTATTTCTTGATAAGCATTTATAATATACTTAATACCACAAAATTAGATACTACTTCTCAAAACTTAGAAGAAGCACAATTATATAATAAAACATTAATTTTATTACATGATAGCATGAGAGGTTTTAAACATGATTTTAATAATATAGTGCAAGGTATTGGTGGTTATATTGATACAAATAATATGGAAGGACTTAAAAAATATTATTCTCAACTTTTGAAAGATTGTAATCGTGTTAATAATTTAACAGCACTTAATCCAACTGTTATTAATAATCCTGCTATTTATAATATTATGGCCTCTAAATACCATAAAGCAGATGAAATTGGTGTACAAATTAATTTAGGTGTTTTTCTTGATTTGAATGAAATTGAAAAATATATGAAAATTTATGAATTTACAAGGATTCTTGGCATTTTAATGGATAATGCTATTGAAGCTGCAGAAGAATGTGAAAATAAAATTGTTCATGTTAGTTTTAGAAAAGAAGAAAAACGTAACCGTTTAGTTATGGTTATTGAAAATACATATAAAAATAAAGATATTGACACAGAAAAAATTTTTGAAAAAGATTTTTCTACTAAATCTGCGAAAACAAATAGTGGGCTTGGATTATGGGAAGTAAGACAAATATTAAAGAAAAATAATAACTTAAATTTATACACTACTAAAAATGAAGAATATTTTATACAGCAGTTTGAAATTTACTATTAATTTTCACTATTTTTTATAAAATAGCAAAATTCACTATTACTATATCATTATAAAATAAAAACTTCCATCAGCACAATCAAAGATCGTTGATGAGTACCCAGGAATCTTGTTGTTTCACAAGTAATAAAAATGAGTAGCTTTTTTAAATATGCTACTCATTTTTTGTCGTTTTTTATGTTTTAAGGAAATATTTATATTTTTATTAATCTTTTTTTATTAAAGATGCAGGCATTTTTGGTTGATGTGCAATCCCCCAAACCCAACATGCAGTGTTTGTTGATTTAGCATATTTTTCTGCTACTTTTGCTAATAATTTTAACATTTGTATTCCCCCTTAAAAATAAATTTTTTATAATAAGCATTGCCGGCAAATGCTTTATTATCATAATTTAGCTTTTTTCTTATGTGATATTTATTATTAATTGTTTTTATATTTTATTATTTAATCTTAGTTAAATTGTTTCATCTGCATATACTTCATATCCATATTTATTATTAGTTAATTTATATGAAATGGGCAAAACTGTTATATTTTGTAAAAATATTCCATAAATAAGCATATATGAAATCATATGGTTTGGATAAAAAATTATTATAGCAGTTAAAATAATTAACGAAATATAAGCCTTTATTTTTTTAGTTTTTCTTTCTTTTTTACTTAATATTGGTATATTTTCTGTATCTGCTGGTGCATATTTAGTAATTATAAAAATACTGAATACTACCACTAATGCAGTCATTATATATAAAATATAGTTTTGTTCTATTATTAAATATTTTGCTAGTAAGATTGGTCCTATATATAAAATCGTAGTAGTTATCATACAGCCTAAATGAGTTTTCAAATGAAATCCGCCTGTACAACTGCGATAAGGACATAATAGTAAAAAGAAAATTATTGTATGCCATCCTATTCCTAACAAAAATCCTATTATAAATAACAAAAGTATTTTAGGTAATTCCCCAAATATAAGCCTCACTCCAAAATTAATTACAAGCTCTTTTTCTTCATCTATATCTTCTACATTCTGCTTAATTTTATTTGTTATATAATCACACAATTTATCAATCATTTTTTACCTCGAACTTTTTTCTATAATCATTCTACCTTTAAAAATCGGTTTAAAATGTTTTTCTTTATGAAATGTGAAAATTCATTTACGAAATTTGTTATTTTTTGTTTCGTGTACTTATTTTCTATTTTTGTAAAATTTACATAATAAAAAAGTGTGAAAAATGATTTTTTATAAAACCTTTTTTCACACTTTTTATAAACTTCTTTTATAATTATTCTTCGTTTTTTGGTAAATCAATATCTTCTAATATTTTCCAACTTCCGATGAAATTCGGAACAGAATAGAATGTTAGAAGTTCATTTGATATTGGATGAAATATTTCTAATTTATATGCCCAAAGAGCAATTTGCTTTCCGTGTCCCCTTCCTCCATATTTTTGATCTCCATAAATGCTATGATTTCTGCTAGACAGCTGAACTCTTATTTGATGGTGTCTGCCTGTATGTAATGTAATTTTTAAAACAGATAAATTAATTTCTGGATCATATTTTAAAACTTCATAATCTAAAATAGCAAGTTTACTGTTTTTAGTTCCTTCTTTTACAACTTTACTCATATTATTTTTTTCATTTTTTAGTAAATAATCCTGCAGAGTGTCTTTTTCCTTTTCCATTTTTCCATTTACTATTACCAAATATGTTTTTTGAAATTTCTTTTCTCGTACTTGCTCACTAAGTCTTGCAGCTGCTTTAGAAGTTTTTGCAAATACCATTACTCCACCAACTGGCCTATCTAACCTATGTACTAAACCTAAATAGACATTTCCAGGCTTTTGATATTTTTCTTTTAAATACTCTTTTATTAAAGTTAGCATATCTATATCTTCTGTTTTATCTGCCTGTGATGGAATGTTTACTGGCTTTTCTACAACTATTATATGATTATCTTCATAAATTACTTTTATTTGTTCCATTTTTGCTCCTGTTTTTATTTTTTTATTAATTCTTGCTATATCTTATTTGCCTAATTTTTGCTTTTTTATTGCTTTTATAATTTAATGTTATTTGACTAATTTTGGCTTTTTTATAATTTATGTTATTGGTTTACTTTCATTTTATACTTTTCATTATTTTATTATTTTTTGCTACGATTTTATATTATTTATTTTTTGTTAAATATTTTTAATTCTTTTTTAATAATTTACTAATTATTATAAGCAATTCTTCGTTTAATTTCACTTTACGTTTTTATAAAATTATATTTATATATAAATTTACTTGCTAACATACTTTTTAATATAAATCTAGCATATTTTTTAACATAAATTTAGCATACATTTTAATATAAATGCAGTGTTTCCTTGTTTCCAAGCTACAACATCTGTCCCCAACGCGACAAAATGTCGCGCTAAGAAACGTCCCTAAAGCGACACTTTGTCGCGTCAACAAACGTCCCTAAAGCGACAAAATGCCCTCAAAGCGACAAAAAATGCCACAAGGAAGTATTAATTTTGAGTTTGTCATTGGAAGGCCAAGTTCTCCACTTTCAAATTTGCCTTCATGCTCTTTACCAATAGTTAATCTTAAAATATTTTCTAATACCATACTAGAAATTCCAGTAGTATATGAATTAATTAAGAAAAATAATGGATTATCAGATAAAACCTTAGAGCATAATTCTACTAATTCTGTTAAATTTTCTTCAAACTTCCATACTTCTCCATTAGTTCCTCTTCCATAAGATGGTGGATCCATTATTATAGCATCATATTTATTGCCCCTACGTATTTCTCTATTTACAAATTTGAATACATCATCTACAATAAATCTAACTGGATTATTTGCTAAGCCTGATGCTTCTAAATTTTCCTTTGCCCATGTTACCATACCTTTTGAACTATCTACATGGCATACTTCTGCACCTGCATAGCTACATGCTACTGTAGCTCCACCTGTATATGCAAATAAGTTTAATACCTTTATTTTTCTTCCTGCTTTTTGTATTTTTGAAATCATCCAATCCCAGTTAACCGCTTGTTCTGGAAATAAGCCTGTATGTTTAAAACCCATTGGTTTTATTTTAAAGGTTAAATCTTTATAATTAATCTTCCAAACATCTGGCATCTTTTTTTCATATTGCCAATTTCCTCCACCTGTTGAACTTCTATGATATGTTGCATTTACATCTTTCCATTTTTCTGGAAAACTTTTTTCTTTCCATATAATTTGTGGATCTGGTCTTGATAAAATAACATTTTTCCATCTTTCTAATTTTACTCCATCTGCCATG
Organism: uncultured Clostridia bacterium; assembly: GCA_947631145.1. GTDB lineage: Bacteria > Bacillota > Clostridia > TANB77 > CAG-508 > CAG-273. Next base: position 68,595 of record CANRKF010000001.1, read on the forward strand.
TCTAATATTTCATAATCTTTCCAATTATTTGCTATATCCATTTTTCTACTCTTACTTCTATTAGGTTTTCCTAATTCCTTTCCTTAAATTTTTGTAAGCAAATTTACAAAACTTGTTAGCAATATTATATCTATTATAATAAATATGCTTAAGCCTACTATGGCTACTACTCCTCCTTTATGCTTTTTTACGCTGTTCCAAACACTGCTTGTCCATGTAGTTTTGCTTCCTATTTTATGCTTAACTTCTTTCATTTTGACATTTAAAATTAAATCTTTTGTATACTCCATAAAAATCCCCCTAAATATATATTCTTTTAAATATATATGTTTAGGTTTTGTAAATTATTCCTAAAATCGTAATTCAAATTTCGATTTAATTTTTTATTATTCGAATTTTTTATTTTATAAATTATTTTTTAGTAAATTATTCGCTTTATTTTTCAAAATAATTACTTTTTATATTTTTTCTACACATTTTTAGTTAAGTGATTGCTTTATTTCTTCTGCTAATTTTACAGTTATTCCGGGAATTTGAGCTATTTCTTCAGGTGTTGCCTTCTTAATGTTAGAAATTGTACCAAATTTTTTAAGTAGTGCCTTTTTTCTAACCTCCCCTATTCCTTCAATTTCATTTAAAGAAGATTTTGTTATTTGCTTATCTCTTAATTTTCTATGATATGAAATTGCTGTGTCGTGAATTGCATCTTGAAATGCTGTTATTTTATTCATTAATGCTTCTGATATTTTTATTTCTTTTCTATTTTCATCAATTAATGCTCTTGTACGGTGCTTATCATTTTTTACCATTCCATAAACAGGAATAGACAAATTAAGTTCAGAAATGGCCTGTTTTGCTGCTTGTATTTGAGTTATGCCACCATCTACAAAAATAACATCTGGAAGGCTTCCAAAGGCTCCATTTGGTTCTTTTACTGAATGATGCAGTCTTCTTTTTATAACTTCTAACATACATTTTGGATCATCTTGATCTAACACACTTTTTATTTTAAATCTACGTGATAGACTTTTATTTATTTCTCCATCTTTTAGAACACACATGCCAGAAACAATATATTGTCCAGATAAGTTTGATATATCATATCCTTCAATTTTTCTTGGGATTTTCTCTAAATTTAAAACTTCTTTTAATTCTTTTACTATGCTATATTTTTCGCCTTCTTTATTCAAAAGTGTAATTTGTGCATTTTTTTCTGCCATTTCTACTAATCGTAGTTTTTCTCCTTTTTGTGGTGTTTTAATTTCTACCTTTCTTCCTGCTTGCTTAGTTAACCATTCTTCTATTAATTCCTTATCTTCTATTTCTTTTCTTATCATTATTTTATTTGGAAGTAACATATTATCCATATAATATTGTTTGATAAAGCTTGAGAGAATTTCTTCTTCTGTTTCATCTTGCAAGTTTTCAAAAAAGTAATGGTGCCTTTCTACCATTTTTCTATTACGTATTAAAAACAGTTCTATACATATTTGAACTGCACTTCTTGCAACGCCTATAACATCAATATTAAATTCAGATATGTTTGATACTTTTTGTTTTTCTTCTGTAATTTTTTGAATAGCAAGTATTTTATCTCTAATTTGAGCTGCTTTTTCATAATTAAAGTTTTGTGAAGCTTCATTCATTTCTTGTGTTAATTGTTTTATAACTTCTGATGTGTTTCCTTCTAACATACTAATTATTTGGTTTATTTGTTTTCTATAGTCTTCTTTTGAAATTTTGCCCATACAAGGTGCACTACATTTTTTTATATGATAATTTAAACATGCTCTATCTTTATATTTAAAGGTTTTACATTGTCTGATTTGAAATTTTGATTTAATAAAATCTATCATTTCTTTTGCACTACCACTACTTGCATAAGGTCCAAAATATTTTGCTCCATCATTTAAAATTTTTCGAGTTAAATATATATCTGGGAAATCTGCTTTTACATTTATTTTTATGTATGGATAGGTTTTATCATCTTTAAGTAAAACATTAAATTTTGGCATATTCTTTTTTATTAAATTGCATTCTAAAATTAAGGCTTCTGATTCATTATCTGTAACTATGTATTCAAAATGGTCTATTAAAGCTACCATGTTCTCAATTCTTTTAGTTTTATTAGTTTTTCTAAAATATTGTCTAACACGATTTTTTAAAGATATAGCTTTTCCAACATAAATAATATTATCGTTTTTATCTTTCATAATATAAACGCCGGGTTTACTTGGTAGTTTTTTTAATTCCTGTTCTATATTAAACAATATTGGTAGCCCCCTTTTTTTATTTTGTCGCTTCAGGGACGTTTCTAAAAGCGACAAAGTGTCGCATTAACAAACGTCCCCAAGACGACAAAGTGTCGCAAAAGTACCACATGTTAAAAAAGATATGTCCCAAACGCGACAAAATGTCGCGTTAAGAAACGTCCCCAATGCGACAATTTCTTACTATATGTATTTTAACACAAGAAGCTTAATTTTACAATTTTTTGACACATTTTATTTTTTATAGTAATATAGTATGGTAGTTTATTTTTTTAATAGGAGGCAATTATGTGTGGAATTGTAGGATATGTAGGAAATAAAAAGGCTACGCCTATTTTAATTAATGGGCTTTTAAGCTTAGAATATAGAGGATATGATTCAGCTGGTATTGCAGTAATTGAAAATAATGAAATTTGTGTACTTAAAGATAAAGGCAGAGTTGCAAATTTAAGAAAAATACCAGAACTAAATAATTTATCTAGCTGTATTGGAATTGCTCATACTAGATGGGCAACTCACGGAAAACCATCACAAGAGAATTCACATCCTCATACTGATAATAGCAAACAATTTGCTGTTGTGCATAATGGTATTATTGAAAACTATAATGAATTAAAAGAATTTTTGTGTAGTAAGGGTTACGAATTTTTATCTCAAACAGATACAGAGGTAATTCCTAATTTAATTCATTATTATTACACTAATGGATTTTCTGATGATGATAAATTTTTAAGAGCTGTTAAATCTGCTGTTGATGATTTGAAGGGTAGTTATGCTATTGAAGTGGTTTCTAACTTATATCCTGATAGAATTATAGTAGTTAGAAAAGATAGTCCTTTAGTAATTGGAACTAGCTTAGAAGAAAACTTTATTTCTTCTGATATTCCAGCTATTTTATCGTACACAAAAAATTTCTATTTATTAGATGATTATGAGTATGCTGTAATTTATAATGACCATATTCAATTTTTCGATAATTCTTTAACTGAGCATAGTAAAACTATTAAAAGTATTGAATGGGATGCAACTAGTGCAGAAAAAAATGGTTATGAAGACTATATGCTTAAAGAAATTTATGAACAGCCTAATTCTATTCGTGAAACTATTGGAACTAGATTTAAATTGGGTGAAAACTGCTGTTTTGATGATATAAATATAAGTAAAGAATATTTAAAAAATATTAATAAAATTTACTTAGTAGCATGCGGTACTGCTATGCATGCTGGTTTGGTTGGAAAAAACGCCATTGAAAAGCTTTGCCATATTCCTACAGAGGTAGATATTGCATCTGAGTTTCGCTATAGAGATCCTATTATTGATGAAAAAACTTTGTGCATATATATTAGCCAATCTGGCGAAACTGCAGATACTATAGCAGCTTTAAAATTAGCTAAAGAAAAAAAGGCTAAAACAATAGCAATTTCTAATGTAATTGGTAGTTCAATAACAAGAGTAGCAGACTATAGCATATATACACATGCTGGTCCGGAAATTGCTGTAGCTTCTACAAAAGCGTATACTTCTCAAATAATATTATTAGTAGTTTTAGCTATGTACTTTGCAGAAACTTTAGGAAGCTGTAGTAAAGATATTATAGATAATTTAAAAGTTGATATATTAGATCTTCCTTCTAAAATAGAGGCTGTGCTAAATGAAGTTAATGATATTAAAGAATTTGCTAATCAAATTTATACTGAAAAAGATATGTATTTTTTAGGCAGAGGAACTGATTATTGTGTAGCTATGGAAGGTTCTTTAAAATTAAAAGAAATTTCATATATTCATTCTGAAGCTTATGCTTCTGGGGAACTTAAACATGGTCCTATTGCATTAATTGAAAATGGTGTTACAGTTATTGGAATTTTAACTGATCCTAATTTAGTGGATAAATCTATTAGCAATATTCAAGAAGTAGTTTCAAGAGGAGCAAAAACCTTAGTAATTACAAATCAAAGGTTAGTTAATAATAATTTTGATTTTATTATAAACATACCTGAAACAAATTACCTAATTTCTCCTGTTCTTTCAATAATTCCGCTTCAACTTCTTGCTTATTACATTTCTAAAAATAAAGGATTAGATGTAGATAAGCCAAGAAATTTGGCAAAATCGGTTACGGTTGAATAAGCTATTTAGATAGGGGTTACTTGCTTTGTTTTAATAAGCATTTGTGTTTAATGTTGTTTCATAAGCTTTTGCATTTAGGATATTTTTTAAGCATTTGTTTTAATATTGTTTTATAAGCTTTTGCATTTATTATATTTTGTAAGCTTTTGTGTTTAAAATTGTTTATTTAAATAAACAATTTTAAAATTATTAGCAATATTGCTCCCGGAATGCCTAAAATTCCTACTAATAATGAAGTTACAACATTAAGACCTATGTGAAAACTAAATAGTTGCCCTATTAAATTTATTATAAAAATTAATAATCCGCCTAGTACGGAATTTAATATAAGTTTTCCAATTGCTTTTAATGGAATAGAAAACATTTTTCCTATTATCCAAAATGCACATATACAACCTATAATAATAAAAACATTGAAAAAGTCCAAATTATATCACCATACCTTATATGCTAATAATATGATATAATTTGGACAAATATGACTTGTGCTACATATTAACTTTTAAATTGGCTATAAAACTACAAGAGTGCCTATTAACTTTAATTGCTATAAAACTATAAAAAGTGCTTATAAAATTTAACTATTTAAATTGCCTACCCTACTTGATTTGTTCTAAAATATAATTCTTCAATCATATTTAAAGATATTCCTACCTTTCTTGCTTTTCCCACTAAGAAATCTAATTTACTTTTACTTGCTTTTATCTGATATATATAATAATCTACTAATCCTGCTTCTGCAGTTTCAAAATTTCGTATTGCTAATTCTAATTCTTTTTTTGATTTTAATACACTTCTAATTAATTCAATCTTTTTTTCTTGTTCTGTTTTTTCTATAGGTAATTTTTCTTTTTGAAAACTATCATGCATTAATTTTTTTCATCTCCTCTGGATTTTTTTCAAAACTTTTTAGTATTATATACCAAATTTCTTTTTCTATTCAATTTTTAGTGCAAAGTTACTAATTATAACAATAAACTTATTTATTGTAAGCTTATTTTAAATAGACTATATTTTGTTAAATGAGTACAAATTTATATTATACTAGTTAAATTTCTTTAGCAAATATATATTTTTAATTGCTTACAAAATTAATTAATTTGCCAACAAATATATAATTCTTTTAATTAATTAAATTTTATAAAATATATAATTTTTAATTAATTACAAATTTATTTTATAATTCTTAATTTAACTAACAAGTGTATATATTATAATTCCAAGTGATTGTATAACAAACAAATTTATAATATTAGAAGTTAATAAGTTATTTGTAGCTTCTATTACACCATCTTCCGAATTTTGTTTGCTCAATTTATAATGCCTTTGGGCTTCTAAGAAAGTAATTAGTTCTGGTATACTTGTTATAAATCCTAATAAAATACCAATTAACCATTGGGGTACACTAAATATAAGGCTTAAACTTTCTAATGTATTACTTAATAAATTACCAATAAAATAAAGTAATAGTGCTATAAAAAGTAAAAATATAGCGTTTTTTACAATTATTCTTCTTTTACCTTTTACCCATTTTTCTTCTTCTTGTATTTGTTTTTCCTGCATAGTTACTTTATTTAAGTATAATTTATGAGAATGATTATTAATAAAATAAAAAAGTAAAAGCAATAAAATAAATATTGGAACAATTTGAATTGAAAAATCTATTTTTAAAATAAAAAATAATATTGGAATAATAATTGTTAATACTACCATAGTAATATCTATTTTTATTGCCTTTTGACTTAATACTTTTTGATTTTTATTTATGAATATTGTTGATAAGTATTGAATTAAATTTATTACATTAGAACTTATTATATTATAGGTACTTGCTGAAATTAAACCCGAAACAGCTGAAAAAGATACTGTTAATAATTCTGGTACAGAAGTAGCGAAACCTGCTACATTACCTACAGTTTTCGGGCTTAAATTTAAACTTTCTGCTAATTTTCTTAATACTGGTACTAGCAAATATTTAGAAACTATTACTATAATTGCTGAATAAAAAATAAATTTAAAAAATTCGAATATTAAATTCATTACTTTCCTCTTTTCAATTTATTAAAATTGCTTTTATTATAGTATCCATTATTACAAATTTTATAAAAATAATCAATAAATTATAGTAAAATTTCATTATTTAAAGTATTAATTATATGCTTACCAATTAACAGTCTTTAAAATATATAATAATTTTATATTTAAAATTATTTACTAACTTGAATTTCTTGTATTTCCTTTTCTGTTAGTCCAGTAGCTTCTACTATTATATTCATTTCTATTCCTCTTTTTAATAATTTCTTTGCTGTTTCTAATTTTGCATCTTTTAGCTTTTTATCTCCTATAATTAAGCCTTCTTCTCTGCCTCGTCTTAGTGCACCTGACATTCCTGTGTTATATTCTAATATTGCTTTTTCTCTAAACCATGCCATCCTTTCCATG
>CANRKF010000002.1 GCA_947631145.1 uncultured Clostridia bacterium
AGTAACAAGTCAATTAGTAGATGGAAAAGCATGGGATAGAACAGTAGATTGGATTGCAACAAATAATGCAGACATAGAAAAAGATAGTAAAAGCAAAGGAAATTATGCAGACAATTCTGAAATAACATTTAATAATACACAATATGCAGAGCATGTAGTTCAATTCGATACAACCGATGGTGGAAGTGTAGATAAAGGTTGGAAATCAATAAAAGAATATAAATTTGGAACTTTTAAATCTGGTTGGAAATCTAGTTGGGGAAAGAGTGAAGGAGAAAACCCAAATCTATTTAATGTGCTTAAGGAAGAAGGAAAAACTTATGCTTATAATCATTATGTAGAAATGGCAACAGGAGCAAGTGAAAATACGAAACTAAATAATATCTATGATTTAGCAGGAAATATGAACGAGTGGACAACAGAAACAGGTTATCATGATGTTACTGAAAAGACTACAGAGTTCGCTGTCATTCGTGGTGGCGGCTTCAACTTCGAGAGTATAAACTGTCCCGTTTCTATTCGTCGTGGCCTCGGTTCTGCAGACACTGCCGTTCCTAGCACCGGCTTTCGTGTTGTACTTTATGTAAAGTAGCACTACCTACTGATAGTAGTCCAAGGATATGAACTTAAATAAGAACCTCACCCACCATCACAATCAAAGATTGTGGGTGGGTACTCGAGAACCTTATTGTCTACAACAATAAAATTATAATGCAATGATAAAAAAGTAACAAAAACAGATAGAATATTACTATATTCTATCTGTTTTTGTAAAGTTTAAGCGATTCAGCGCTGAAATATTAAAATCTTTATTCATTCTCATTCTCTTTTTTCTCGAAAGAAAACAAATGCCTTAAAGCTTTAAATATATTAGCAAGTTTAGATTCTTTTACAACAGTTAAAGCAGTATTATTAATAATTGCTTCGTATTTGTTTTCTAAATCAGACATTTTATCAACATAATAATTGTTAAAATCAAAGTAATTTTCTGTAATACCAATATAATTTTGATAATTGTATAATTGAGTACGGTAAATATCAATTTCTTGTGTGGTACATAAATTATTAAATTCTTTATTAAAATAAGAAGAAAATATTAAATCCTGTGTTTGCAAAAAAGTTTTTCTTAAATTAACTTTATAATTATAAATTTTCATACCAATTTTTTGAGTTTTAGAATTATCACAATCATCTTCTAACATTTGATTATTTAACTTTATAATTTTTTCTTCTGTATATAAAATTTTATCTAAATTATCTTGTATTTTTAAAAATTCTCTTCTACCTAAAAGCCTAATTGCCTCTAATTTAAAAGTATCTGTACTAAAAAATGTACTTTCAAATAAAGCATCTTCACCTATTAAATAAGTTAATTGTTTAACTAAATTACAAAGAAGAGGGTAATAGTTAGGGCTACTAGTAGGTAGTGAAATTTCATAATATTTTACTATGTCTTCAGGTTGTTGCAAAATTTTAGATGTAAATAATTGAACAGCGCCTTCATTTAATGCCATACCATAAGTTTTAAATTCACCATATTCACAAAGCCCCAAACGATACAAATTACCATTTTTATCTTTTATTTCTTGTAAGTGGTGAATAAATTCATGAATAGCAAACTTTTCAAGCTCATCTAAAGGAACACCTTGTTTAAAATATATAGAAGAATTTTTATAAAAATAGTTTGCCTCTGCAAAGCCTTCAGGCATTTTGGCTAAATACATAGGAAGTCTAGAAAATTCTATAAATAATTCCTTAGAGCTAAAATGAGCCTTAGGAAAGGTTTTGCAAATTTTGTCAGATACATTTTTAGCAAGTGAATTAACACTTAATGTATCTAATCTTCCAACTATTTCAATTCCATCTTTTTTTAATTCTGCTTCAATATTCATTAATTTCTCCTTAGTATTTTCTAGTCAATATTATACTACATAATATGACAAAATTGTATGTCAAAATGTTTACATTTATATTACAAATATGTAACATTCGTATAATATATAAAACAATATAATGGATTTTGGAAGCAACGTGCTAGCAATTAAGCGAGAGTACATGCAAGTAAAACAGCAAACCCATTATTTGATTGGCTGCAACAAACAAAGTGTAAGAATCAATTATTTGATAGGCTACGGCAAACAAGGTGTAAGAATTCCTTATATTTGTTTATATATTTTATGCATTTGTAATAATTATTTTACTACAATATTATAAATCTTGTTTTTTACATAAATTTCTTTAACAATTGTCTTGTCAGCAGTAGCATTTTGAATAGCAGAAGTATTATGAACTTTTTCCTTTACTGAAGCTTCATCTTCATCTACTGAAATTGCCACAGTAGCTTTTAATTTACCATTAACTTGAATTGGAATTTCAATTTCGCTATCTAAAGTTTTAGCTTCATCAAAGGTAGGCCAAGGAGTATTTGCTATAGTATTAGGCTCTCCAATTATTTCAAATAATTCTTCTGTAATATGTGGTACAAAAGGATTTAACAATTGAAGTAAAGTTTTAAATTCAGCCTTATTAATTCTTTTTACCCTGTAAAATTCATTTACCATTGTCATAAACGTACTAACTGCTGTATTAAATTTCATTTCTTCAATATCAGAAGAAACCTTTTTTATGGCTTTATGCATCATTTTTTCAAATTCAGGAGAATAGGTATCTCCATCAACCAAGAACTCTTGTAAATTCCATACACGGTCTAAAAATTTATTACATCCACGAATACTTTCCATAGACCAAGGTGCTGTTTGGTCAAATGGTCCCATAAACATTTCATAAATACGGAAAGTATCTGCACCAAATTCATTAATAATATCATCTGGATTAATAACATTTCCCTTAGATTTAGACATTTTTTCACCATTTGAACCTAAAATCATACCATGTGAAGTACGTTTTGCATAAGGTTCTTTAGTAGGAACAACTCCAATATCATATAAAAATTTATGCCAAAATCTAGAATATAGTAAGTGTAAAGTAGTATGCTCCATACCACCATTATACCAGTCAACTGGTCCCCAGTAATTTAAGGCATCTTTAGATGCGAGCTCTTTTTTATTGTGTGGATCCATATAACGTAGATAATACCAAGAAGAACCAGCCCATTGAGGCATAGTATCAGTTTCACGCTTTGCAGTTTTTCCACAATGTGGACATTTAGTATTTACCCATTCTGTGTGCTTAGCAAGTGGAGATTCACCGTTTTCGCCGGGCTCATAATCGTCAATGTTAGGTAATTCTAAAGGAAGTTCACTTTCTGGAATAGGAACCCAACCACATTCTTCACAATATACCATAGGAATTGGCTCGCCCCAATAACGTTGTCTTGAAAATACCCAGTCACGAAGTTTATAATTTACTTTTCTAGTTCCAATGCCTTTTTCTTCTAAATAATCAATAACTTTTTTCTTTGCGTCTTCTACAGATAATCCTGTTAAAAATCCTGAATTAATTAATTTCCCAGTGGCAACATCTGTAAAAGCTTCTTTTTCAATATCACAAATAACATCAGGAGAAGTAGATTCTATAACTTGTATCATAGGCAAATTAAATTTTTTGGCAAATTCCCAGTCTCTAGTATCATGAGAAGGAACCGCCATAATAGCACCTGTGCCATAAGTAATTAAAACATAGTCTGAAACCCAAATAGGAATTTCTTCGTCTGTTAATGGGTTAACAGCTTTAATGCCTTTAATTTCAACACCAGTTTTTTCTTTATTAAGTTCTGCACGTTCAAAGTCAGATTTTAAAGCAGCTTTATTTTGGTATTCTTTTACTTCATTTAAATTTGTAATTTCATCTGCTAGTTCTGAAATAATAGGGTGCTCTGGAGCTACAACCATATAAGTTGCACCAAATAAAGTATCAGGTCTTGTAGTATAAACAATAAGTTCTTTATCATGCCCACTAATTTTAAATTTAACTTCAGCACCTTCGCTTCTACCAATCCAATTTTTTTGCTGTGTTTTAATTTTTTCTAAGTAATCAACATCATCTAAGTCATCTATTAATCTTTGGGCATATTCTGTAATTTTTAGCATCCATTGACTTTTTTCTTTTTGCACAACAGGGCTTCCACATCTTTCACAAACACCATTAACAACTTCTTCGTTTGCTAAACCTACTTTGCAACCTGTACAAAAGTTGATAGGCATTGTAGTTTTATAGGCTAATCCATGTTTAAATAATTGAATAAAAATCCATTGAGTCCATTTATAGTATTCTGGATCTGTAGTATTTACAACTCTAGACCAATCAAAAGAAAAACCTAAAGCCTTTAATTGATCAGTAAAATGTGCAACATTTTTTTCAGTTGTAATTTTAGGGTGAACGTGATTTTTAATTGCATAGTTTTCAGCTGGCAAACCAAATGCATCAAATCCAATTGGATATAGAACATTGTAGCCTTCCATTCTTTTCTTCCTAGCAATAATATCTAATGCAGTGTAGCTTCTAGGATGCCCTACATGCAAACCTTGTCCAGAAGGATAAGGAAATTCAATTAATCCATACCACTTTTTTAAAGAAGGATTATCTTTTGCATAAAAAGTTCCTTCACTATACCATTTTTTTTGCCATTTTTTTTCTATTTCTTGAAAGTTATATGCCATATTTACTATCATCCTTTCTTAAGGCACAAATTTGGTTGGAGAAGAATTAAGTTTTGGCTAGAAAAATGAGTTTGCCAACACCAGAACTATAATTATTTTTCAACCTTTTCGCTCTTAAATACTACTATAGATATATTTTACTAAAAATATAGTAGCTTAAATCAATACTTATAGAGCATATTATATAATAAAACTGGCTTAAAATAAAGTAGAAAGCTTAAAAAATATAAAAATATTTAATAAAAATGCATTTATTTAATTATATTTTCGGAATTTTTAAAAAATGTGGCAATTATCTTTAAATAAATTAATTATATTTTCTAAGTTCTTAAAAAATGCATTAATTATTTTTATAATAATAATATTAGAAGCTCTTTAAAAAATGTAATTATCTTTAAGAATAATTTTCGAATTTCTTTACAATAAAAATTTATTAGTATATAATAACAAAAAATGGTAAATACTAAGGAAGAAGCAAACCAAACAATATTTATTAAAGGTTAGCGTTATATATTTAAGAAAAATGGAGGATATGAAAATGGCAAAAGAATTAAGTGAAGAAGAAAAAACACAAATAGAAAAAATGATAGATGACTTAGTTCAAAAAGCAAAACAAGCATCTAAAGAATATATGAAGTTAGATCAAGATCAAGTAGATCATATTGTAAAACAAATGGCTATGGCAGGTTTGGAACATCATATGGAACTTGCAAAAATGGCTGTAGAAGAAACTGGAAGAGGTATTTACGAAGACAAAATTACTAAGAACATGTTTGCTACAGAATATATTTATCATAGCATTAAGTATGATAAAACTGTAGGAGTAATATCAGAAAATGAAGAAGAAGGATATGAAGAAATAGCAGAACCCATAGGAATTATTGCAGGTGTAACGCCGGTAACAAACCCAACTTCTACTACAATGTTTAAATCCTTAATAGCAGCAAAAACAAGAAATGTTATAATATTTGGTTTTCATCCAAATTCACAAAAATGTAGCGTTGCAGCAGCAACATATTTAAGAGATGCAGCCATAAAAGCTGGAGCACCTGAAAACTGTATTTTATGGATAGAAGAACCATCAATAGATGCAACTAGAGCCTTAATGAACCATCCAGATGTTAATTTAATTTTAGCAACAGGAGGGGCTGGAATGGTAAGGTCTGCATATTCTTGTGGAAAACCTGCTTTAGGAGTAGGACCTGGAAATGTACCTTGCTATATAGATAAAACAGCTAATTTAAAAACATCTGTAAATGATTTAGTGCTATCAAAATCATTTGATAATGGAATGATTTGTGCATCAGAACAGTCAGTTATTGTAGATAAAGAAATTTCAAAAGAATTTGAAAAATTAATGAAAGAAGCAGGTTGCTATTTTTTAAGCGCAGAAGAAACACAAAAATTAAGAGATAGTATGTTTATACAAGAAAAAGGCTGTAGCCTAAATGCAGATATAGTAGGAAAAAGCCCATACATTATTGCCAAAGGCGCTGGAATAGAAGTACCACAAGATACAAAGGTATTAGTATTAAAAGAAAATGGTGTAGGTATTGAATATCCATTTTCAAAAGAAAAATTAAGCCCTGTACTTGCATATTATGTAGTAAAAAATTCAGAAGAAGGAATTGACCTAGCTGAAAAATTAATTGAATTTGGAGGACTTGGTCATTCAGCAGTTATTCATTCTGAAGATGAAGACACAATTCAAAAATTTTCGGAAAAAGTAAAAGTAGGAAGAATTATAGTAAATTCTCCATCTACACATGGAGCAATTGGCGATATTTATAACACTAATATGCCATCACTAACTTTAGGGTGTGGAACCTTTGGAGGAAATTCAACAACTGCAAATGTTTCATCAGTAAATTTAATAAATATAAAAAGAGTAGCAAAAAGAAGAGTTAATATGCAATGGTTTAAAGTTCCAGAAAAAATATATTTTGAAGCCGGCTCTATTGGATATTTAGAAAAAATGCCGGATATAACAAGAGCATTTATAGTAACAGACGAATCAATGGTAAAACTAGGATATGTAGAAAAAATATTATATTATTTAAGAAAAAGAAAAGAATATGTACATTCTGAAATATTTTCAGATGTAGAATCAGATCCTTCATTTGACACTATATACAAAGGCGTAGAAATAATGAGAGAATTTAAGCCAGATGTAATTATTGCACTTGGTGGGGGAAGCCCAATAGATGCTGCAAAGGGAATGTGGCTATTTTATGAACATCCAGAAGCAGATGCAGAAGGAATGAAACTAAAGTTTATGGATATTCGTAAACGTACTTACAAATTTCCAAAACTAGGAACCAAAGCTAAATTAGTAGCAATTCCAACAACTTCTGGAACAGGATCTGAAGTAACATCTTTTGCAGTTATTACAGATAAAAAGCAAAACAAAAAATATCCTTTAGCAGATTATGAGTTAACACCAGACGTTGCAATTGTAGATCCAGAATTAGTAATGAGCTTGCCAAAATCAATTACTGCAGATACAGGAATGGATGTATTAACACACGCAATAGAAGCTTATGTTTCTAATATGGCATCAGATTTCACAGATGGCTTAGCAGAAAAAGCAGTTGAATTAGTATTTAAAAATATTAGAGAAGCATATAATAATGGAAGTAATAGATTAGCTAGAGAAAAAATGCATAATGCAAGCACAATTGCAGGAATGGCATTTACTAATGCATTTTTAGGCGTAAACCATTCACTTGCTCACAAAATAGGAGCAGAGTTCCATTTGCCACATGGCAGAATTAATGCAATTTTACTTCCTTATGTAATTAGATATAATAGCCAAAAACCAACAAAATTTGTATCATTCCCAAAATATGAATATTTTATAGCAGATCAAAAATATGCAGATTTATCTAGAAGAATGAATTTCCCTGCTTATGGAAATGAAGAAGGTGTAAATTCTTTAATAGAAGAAATTAAAAAGTTAAATAATGACTTAAATATTCCTAAGTCTTTTAAAGAAGCAGGAATTGATGAGCAAGAATTTTTAAGTAAAGTTGATATGCTAGCAGAAAGAAGCTTTGAAGATCAATGCACAACATCAAATCCAAGACTTCCACTTGTAGAAGAGCTAAAGCAAATTTTGTTAGATAGCTATTATGGAAGATAAAAGCAATATTTACTTTTGAAGGCATAAAAAAGTTATAAAAGAGATATAAAATGGAAGCAATAAAGAAGCAACGAAAAAGATATAAAATGAAGTCATAAAAGGATGCAATTGTCAAGTAAAAAGTTAAATGCAATTCTGTAAGGTAAGTGTAATTAAAGAAAGCTATAAAAGCAATTTGACATAAAATGGAAAAAGCAGTATAATATTGTACATCAACTTAAAGTTGAAATATTTTTTAGGAGAAAATTGCAAGATGACCAAAACAGAGAAAGCAGTGAACTTTCTTCGGAAAATGCGAGAAGACGGGTTAACCCTAGACGACTTGATCGACGCTATCGAGGAGGTGGCAAAGTCTAAGCCTGTAAGCGGTGATTCTGATAAAATCAAAATTAAAAGAGATGAGAATTTAGAACAAATAATTACCGAAATAATACACGAGATTGGAATTCCTGCTAAAGTTAATGGACATGAGTACATTCGGCGCAGCATTGAACTAATATATATAAATTCTGAGGTTAAGCATAATATTGTCAAAAAAGTATATTTTGTTCTTGCAGAAGAATTTGACACAACAGCATATAACATTGAACGTTGTATTAGGCGTGCAATTGAAATTGCATGGGATCGTGGCAATACTGAAATATTAGAAAAGTATTTCGGATATACAGTAAGCAAATTCAAAGGTAGACCAACTAATTTAGAGTTCCTTGCTATGATTGCAGATTATATTCGTATGCAATATAATTTATAAGTTCTCCAGAGGGAATCTAGAATAGAAACCCAAAAAAAGAATGTTCCTAATATGAGAAGGCAAAAAAGTGTGTCTTAAAGCAGAAAGCAAAATACAAAAAAAGAAGGTATCATAAAATAGAAAGCAAAGGACCAAAAAGCAGCTCTAAAAAAGGAACAAAAATCAAAAATTCCAGTGAGAAATCGCTGGAATTTTTGTATGTGTAAAAATATTCACTTTTTTAGCTACTATAAATAATTTTAAAGAAAAAATAGGGTAAGCTGAAAAATAAACTTCTAAAAGTAAAAATAAAGTAAGCTCAAAAAGCAAATTCAAAAAATAATGTCAAGTGAAAGTTAAAATTCAGGTGGTATAAGTAGAAATAAGTGTAAAGAAAAATAACGTTTTTTAAGTAAGAAGCTTGTAATTTCAAGTAAAAATAGATATAATATGAAACAGAGAAAATCACAAAACATAAGGAGGCAAAAAATAATGAAAGTATCCAGAGAAGAACTTTTACATATTGCAAAATTAGCCAATTTAAATTTAAAAGAAGAAGAAATTGACACTTATTTAATTCATTTACAAGATATTTTAAATTTTGCTAATATTGTAAATAGCGCACCAGTAGATGGTTTAAATGAAGCTATTGGAGCAAACGACACATACAATGTATTTAGAAAAGATGAAGTAAAAGTATTTGAAAACAATGAAGCTTTACTACAAAATGCACCAGAAAAAGAAAGAAATATGTTTAAAATACCAAAAGTAATACAATAAAATTTCAGGAAGCTAAAAAATGTCTAAAAATAATTAAAAAATAAGTTAAAAATATCTTAATAATAAGCTGAGAATATCTTAATAATAGCTAAAAATAGTTTGAAAAATAGCTTAAATAATAGTAATTTAGGCAAACTTTTAGAAAAAACAAGAAAGGAAGGTCATAATGGATATTACAAAATTAACTGTACATGAAATTCAAGAAAAGCTAAAATCAAAAGAACTTACAATAACACAAATAACTAAAGCTTATGTAGAAAATATAGAAAATAAAGAAAAAGATGTACAAGCCTTTATTACACCACTAAAGAAAGAAGCATTAAAACAAGCTGAAGAAATTCAGAAAAAAGTTGAGAAAAAAGAAATAACAAATTCTTTAGCAGGAATTCCTATAGGAATAAAAGACAATATTTGTACTAAAGGACTAAAAACAACTTGTGCATCTAAAATGTTGGAAAATTTTGTTGCACCTTATGATGCAACAGTAATGGAAAAAATAAATAACGAAAATATGATAAACTTAGGAAAACTTAACATGGACGAATTCGCAATGGGGGGCTCTACAGAATATTCATATTTTCAAAAAACTAGAAATCCATGGGATTTAAATAGAGTACCGGGAGGATCTTCAGGAGGAAGTGCTGCAGCAGTTGCAGCCAATATGGTACCTTGGGCGCTTGGCTCAGATACAGGAGGATCAATTCGTCAGCCAGCATCATTTTGTGGAGTAGTAGGGCTAAAGCCAACCTATGGCTTAGTATCTAGATATGGGCTAGTAGCATTTGCATCATCGTTAGATCAAATAGGTCCAATTACAAAAGACGTACAAGATTCAGCAATATTATTAAATGTAATAGCAGGACATGACGAAAAAGATACAACATCTGTAAAAAAAGAAAAAATAGATTATACAAAAGCATTAAAAAATGATGTTAAAGGACTAAAAATAGGCATACCAAAAGAATATTTTGGAGAAGGTATTAATGCCGAAGTAAAGCAAAGTTTAGAAGAAGCAATAGAAACTTATAAAAAACTTGGAGCAACAGTAGAAGAATTCTCATTAAACATTGCAGATTATGCCCTAGCTACTTATTACATTATAGCTTGTGCAGAAGCAAGTTCAAATTTAGGAAGATTTGATGGAATTCGTTATGGATACAGAGCAGAAAATTATGAAAATTTAAAAGAGCTTTATCGTAACTCTAGAAGTGAAGGCTTTGGACCAGAAGTAAAAAGAAGAATAATATTAGGTACTTATGTACTTTCTTCAGGATACTATGATGCTTATTATAAAAAAGCACAGCAAGTAAGAACCTTAGTAAAAGAAGAATTTGATAAAGCATTTGAAAAATATGATGTACTTTTAACACCAACTGCACCAACCGTTGCATTTGAAATAGGTACAAGATCAAATAATCCATTAGAAATGTATTTAGCAGATATTTGCACAGTTTCTGTTAATATTGCAGGTTTACCAGCAATTTCTATACCTTGTGGCATAGATAGTCAGGGTATGCCAATAGGAATGCAGTTAATAGGAAATAAGTTCCAAGAAGAAACTATTTTAAATTCTGCATATACTTATGAGCAAAATTGTCGCGTTAGGGACGTTTCTAAAAGCGACAAAATGTCGCACTAGTGCCACATCTTAAAGGACATATGTCCCAAAGGCGACAAAGTGTCGCGTAAAGAAACGTCCCCGAGGCGACAAAGTGTCGCATAAAGAAACGTCCCCAACGCGACAAAATGGAGGTAAAAAATGTTAAGAGAAGATTATGAAGTAGTAATAGGATTGGAAGTGCACGCAGAACTTTCAACAAAAACAAAAATATTTTGTAGCTGCCCTACAGAATTTGGAGCAGCACCAAATACACATACTTGCCCAGTTTGTATGGCAATGCCGGGAGCACTTCCTGTTTTAAATGAAAAAGTTGTAGAATATGCAGTAAAAGCAGGACTTGCAACCAATTGCTCTATTACAAAAGAAAGCAAAAATGATAGAAAAAATTATTTTTATCCAGATCTTCCGAAATCTTACCAAATATCACAATTTGATAAGCCACTTTGCACAAATGGAAGAGTAGATATTGAAGAAGATGGAAAAACTAAAACAATAGGAATTACTAGAATTCATATTGAAGAAGATGCTGGAAAATTAAATCATAATGAATTTGGAAGCGGAAGCTTGGTAGATTTAAATAGGGCAGGAGTTCCGTTAATAGAAATTGTATCTGAGCCAGACATGCGTTCAAGCAAAGATGCAGAAAACTATTTAAGAAAAATAAAATCAATTTTAGAATATATAGAAGTATCAGATTGTAAAATGCAAGAAGGTTCTTTAAGAGCTGATGTCAATGTTTCTGTTAGAAAAAAGGGAGCAAAAGAATTTGGCACACGTACAGAAATGAAAAATATGAACTCTTTTAGGTCAATAGTAAGAGCTATTGATTATGAAGCAGAAAGACAAATAGAAGTAATAGAAAATGGTGGAAAAATAGATCAAGAAACTTTAAGATGGGATGATGTATCTGGCAAAACATTTTCAATGAGAGATAAAGAAGATGCACAAGATTATAGGTATTTCCCAGAGCCAGACTTAGTAGCCATTCGTTTATCTAATGAATATATAGAAAATATTCGTAAAAACTTGCCAGAATTACCAGAAAGCAGAAAGAAAAGATATTTAGAAGAATATAAATTAACAGAAAAAGAAGCTAAAATGCTAACTGCATCAAAATATATGTCTAATTTATTTGAAGAAGCTTTAAAAATATGTGGAAATGCAAAAGCTGTTTCAAACTGGCTACTTTCAGATGTTTCTAGAATATTAAATGAAAAAGAAATAGAACCAGATCAAATACCTTTTACAGCCGAAAACTTAGCAAAAATGATTATGCTAATTGAAAAAGGAACAATTAGTTCTGCAATTGGTAAAAAGGTACTAGAGGAATTATTTGAAAATCCAAAAGATCCAGAAAAAATAATAGAAGAAAAAGGCTGGATTCAAATTTCAGACGAAGGTGCTATTAAAGAAGTAGTAATGAAAATATTAGAAAATAACCCACAATCAATTGCAGACTTTAAAGCAGGAAAAGATAGAGCTTTAGGCTTTTTAGTAGGTCAAGCAATGAAAGAAACAAAGGGAAAAGCAAACCCTAAAATGTTAAATGATATGTTCTTAGAAGAATTAAATAAATAATTTTAAACACTGGAAATTAAATAATCCAGTGTTTATTTAATTTTTTAAATCCAACTTAATTTTGTTAAAAGAAAATCCACAAATAATAAAGAAAGAAATAAAAAACAAACTAGCTCTAAATAATGAAATACCAATATAATATGTAATAGGAGTAGTATATAAAAAATCGTATGTAAGTAGAATTAAGCTAGCTATAAGGCTAATATAAAAAGAAAACTTAATTCCTGATTTTATAATACTAATAATTTTAGCATCCATATTTTTAAATTCAATTAATAACTGTTTCATAAATAATACCAATCCTTCCTAAAACACAAATCTGGTTTTTAACTTTAAAACCTCGCAATTCATTATATAAAAAATAAAGGTAAAAAAATAATATCAACTAATATAATGTTAACATAAAAACAAACAAAAAACAAAGGTAATTTATACCATAAAAATTAGTTGCTTTCCAAATACTTATAGTACAAAGAATAAATAAAATGAGAGCCTTCTAAGCAAAGCAAAAAATTCAAAAAAAAAGATGCTATTTCTAGCATCTATGTTTTAAAGAACATATTTTAAAAAACTGTGCACAATTTTTTAAAACTTAAGAAATTTATTAAGCTAAGAATTTCTTAAACTTTAAATATTTTTAAGCTTAGTATTCTAAACTAAAAAATTAAAACTTAAGCATTCATAGCATTTAACTTTTTAGCCATATTAGATTTCTTTCTAGCTGCTGTGTTTTTAACAATAACACCTTTACTGCAAGCTTGATCTACCTTTTTAGTAGCTGCAGATAATAATTTTGTAGCTTCTTCTTTATTACCAGCTTCAACAGCTTGGTCAAATTTCTTTATAGCTGATTTATATCCAGTTTTAATCATATTATTTCTTGCTGTTTTAGTTTCAATAACTTTTACACGTTTAATAGCTGATTTAATATTTGGCATGTAATAGCACCTCCTCTTTGATGTATTCAAAATTAACAGAATATATTTTAACATGTTTTTTATTAAATATCAAGTAATTTGTGCATATTTTCAAAAATACCTTGAAAAATTAAACGAAAACATATATAATAAATTTACTCTAAGAAACATACAAAAAATTGGAAGGAGAGATTTATATGAACATTAAAATAGTAGGAAAAGAACTAAAAGCTACAGAAGCTATTAAAGACTACATAAATAAAAAATCAGAAAGACTAATAAAATATTTTGGAGAAAACTTTGATGTAACATCAACAATTAAAACAGAAGGAGGATTCCAAGTAGCAGAAATGGATGTAAAAACTCCAACAGATAGGTTTAGAGCAGTAACAGCACACAAAGATTTATATGCTTCTATTGATAAAGATATAGACATTTTAGAAGGTCAAGTTAGAAAAATGAAAACTAAAAAAGATCAACAAAACATGACAGAATCTATTAGAAATAAAGAAATATCAAGAGTTTTTGAAGAGCATCCAATGGAAAATGAAATTATAAAAACATTATATTATGATATTAAACCATTAGCACCAGAAGATGCTAAATTAAAATTAGAAGAAAGACCACAAGATAGATTTTTAACATTTATTAATCTAGAAACAGGAAAAGTAAATGTAATTTATCGTTTAAAAGATAATAGAAACTATGGCCTAGTAGAACCAGAAGCTTAAAGTATACATGGAAAATTATGATTTGATAAAGCTACAGGCTTAAAGTGTGCAATAAAGGCTATGGTCTAGCAAAGCCAGAAGCTTAAAACAGATAATAAAAACTATGATTTTAAAAAGCAAAAACTTAAAAATAAAAGACTTCAAAGAAATTTGAGGTCTTTTTAAGTAATTATAATAGGAGCGATTAAAAAATGTATGAATTAAATAAATTAGGGGAAAAAACCTACTATATAAAAAGCCCAAATAATGTTGGAATATACAAAACTAATGAAAATGAAGTATATTTAATAGACTCAGGAAGTGATAAAGATAATGGAAAGAAAATGCTAAAAATAGTAGAAGAACAAGGCTGGAAAGTAAAAGGAATTATCAATACACATTCAAATGCTGACCACATTGGAGGCAATAAAGTAATTCAAGAAAGAACTGGTTGTGAAATATTAGCCAACAAAATAGAAAAAGTAATTACAGAATATCCAATTTTAGAGCCATCATTTATATATGGAGGCTATCCATTCAAAGAATTGAACAATAAATTTTTACTAGCAAAGCCATCACAAAATGTGAAAGAAATAGAGCAAAATCTACCAAAGGGCTTAGAAATAATAAACCTTCCGGGCCACTTCTTTGATATGGTAGGAATAAAAACTTGTGATAATGTTTACTTTTTGGCAGATTGTTTATTTAGTAAAGAAACAATTGAAAAATATCACATATTTTTTATATATGATGTAAAAGCTTATTTAGAAACTTTAGAAATGCTAAAAACTCTAGAAGGAAAAGCATATGTACCTTCACACAACGAAATGATAACAGATTTAACAGAATTAATTGAAATAAACAAAAATAAAATAAATGAAATTTGTACCAACATTATACAAATACTAGAAAAACCAATGACCTTTGAAAAACTCTTAAAAGAAATATTTAATACATACTCATTAGTTATGAATTTAAATCAATATGTATTAGTAGGAAGTACCATACGTTCATATTTAGCTTATTTAAAAGACATAAATAAAATAGATTATGAAATAATAAATAATGAAATGATTTGGAAAATAATAAAATAAAAATTAAAAGAATTTAATTATAAATATATTTTATTTAGATGAAAGATTACAAGTTCCTTCAGCATATTTTGAACTTATAATTACAACTATATAAACACACTAAAAAAATATTATACGGAAAAAGAGCATGTTGCTAAAATGTACCCAGAAATTATAAAAGATTTTGAAAAATGGCTAAAAATGTATTGGAACGGCGAAAGACATGAAATTTACAAAAATAAAAATATTTTTAATATGGAAAATGAAAAAGATTTTTCTCAAGCAATTATATACTATATATCTGGTATGACTGATAACTATGCAATAGATATGTATAATAAAATAATAAGTTTTTAAAGAGAAAATTGAAAAATATAGCCAATAAACTTATTTCATATTGTTTTCAGTTTGTCAAATTATTTTTTTTGACTAATTTGCAATAAAACACCTGACTTTTTTGCAATAAAATATTTGACTAATTTGCAGTATAACTATTGACTTTTTTGCAATAAAAAATTAAAATATAAATAAGTATATTTTTGTGGGGGGAATTGAAAAATGTATGAAAGAGAAGTTAAAGAAAGAATAAAAAAAATCAATGATACATTTAGAGTATTAGTAGTAACAGGACCAAGACAAGTTGGAAAAACTACTTTACTTGAAAGTGTAATGCCAAAAAATATGATAAAAGTTTCGTTAGATGATGAAGTTTTGCGAAAAGAAGCAAAGGAAAATCCAAAAATATTTTTAGATTCATATCCTACGCCACTTTTTATTGATGAAGTACAATATGCTCCGGAGTTATTTCCATATATAAAGATGAAGGTAGATAAAGATAAAACAAGAGGTCAATATTGGCTATCAGGCTCTCAATTATTTGACCTTATGAAAAATGTTACAGAATCACTTGCAGGTAGAGCAGGAATAGTTAAAATGAATAGCTTTACTTATAGTGAAATTGTGAGAAATACTGAAAAAGAAGTATTTGATCCAGATAACCTAAAACAACATGAATATATAAATGTAAATGAAATATTTGAAAGAATTTTTAATGGAGGAATGCCAGAGTTATATGATATAGAAGATATGGACCGAAATGATTTTTATTATTCGTACATAAATACCTATATAGAAAAAGACATTAAGAAAATAAAAAATATAGGTAATGTAGAAGCATTTAAAAAATTTATGAGAGATGTAGCTATAAGAACTGGTACTACGTTAAATTATTCTGATATTGCAAACGATGTGGGCGTTTCAGTAAATACAATTAAAGACTGGTTCTCAATATTAGTAAACACAGGACTTGTATATTTATTAGAACCATATTCGTCAAATAGAATAAAAAGGCTTACTCATATGCCTAAAATAATATTTATGGATTTAGGCTTAGCGTGTTATTTAGCTAATTGGGAAAGTGCTAAAGCATTGCAATTAAGCGATTTATCGGGGCATTTTTTTGAATCATATGTGATTTCTGAACTTATAAAAACTTATGATAATAAAGGAATACGTTTGGATATATCACATTTTAGAAATAAAGAAACAGAAGAAATTGATTTAATTATATTTAAAAACAATACATTATATCCATTAGAAATAAAGAAAACAGCAAATCCAAGAAAAGATATGATGAAAAACTTTAAGTATCTTGAAAAAACAAATATGAAAATAGGGCAAGGTGGAATTATTTGTTTATATGATAAGTTAATGAAATTAGATGAAAATAATTATATTATACCAGTTTCTAGTGTAATAAAATAAAATTAAAATATAAATTAAATAGTAATAATAGTAGAAAAAGAGGATATAAAGATGGATGAAAAAAGATGTATATTATGTAATAAACCATATAATTATAAATATGTAATGTTTGGAAGAAGCTGTTTAGATAACCTATATGATTTATTGGGATTTTCTAAATCACCAAGAATAATTTGGAATAAAGAATTATACTTATGTACAAGAATAGCTTGGAAAAATCATAAGTTTTTTCTTAATAAAAAGAAAAAATATGCATTAGCACAAAAATATATAGCTTTAACTTATCTAAATACGATGAATTATGAAGCACTAGAAGATATAAAAGAAAAAATTTTAAATGATATAAAAAATATTAAAACATTTTCGAAAAATATAATAGAGACAATTTCTTTTTCATTAAATGAAGTATATAAATTGGTTAACTATGTACATAAATTTAATGAAATTTTAGAAGAAATAAAAGAATTTAATTGGGAAGAAGCAGATGAAGAGATTGCAGAAAAATTCATAAAAAACATGAGCTTCATTTTTGATTTAACCAAAAAGACAAATCCAATTTCATATGCAGTATTTTATTCAATGCAATATATATTTTGGCAAGTTGTAGTTGTAGGAGGAATATTAGCTAATATGAAATTGTCTGCTAGATTATTATCTAATTCATTATCCATATTTGGACAGCAACCACAGGATTTAGTAATAGACGATGATGAAATAACGAAATTAATAATAGAAAATAAAAGCTTTAAAGAAAAAATAGATCAGTTAATAAAAAAATATGGACAAGATAGAGAAGATTTTATTGTAAATAATGAGGCACCAAAGGAAGATATTTTAATTAGATTTAATGGAGGAGATTTGTTATATGCACTACATGATGCTACAATGCTTGTTAATGCCAAAAAAGACCAAGACAACAAATGGAAATTTGAAATAGAGATAAATGATATTTATGATTTTACAGATTTCAAAGATTTAAAGGAATATGCAGATGCAGAAGAAAAGATCAGAGATATATTTTCAAGTACATTAAATAATTTGGGAGTTGTATCAAGTGAATATGGAGTTATCCAAAAATTTAACTTAAAAATTAAATTTGAAACAAAAGAAGGAGAATTTTAAATTTTATAGGAGATGTTCTTATTGAAAAAAGAAAAGCTAAAAACAATTGCATTAGTTATAGCTATAATTATTATATGGTCATTAATTATATATATTTTTATATTAAAATATTTAAAAATGGATGATGATTACAAAAAATTTGGACTAGACATTGAGTATCATGACGTAAAATATTGTACCATATTTGAAGATGATATATTTGAAAAATACAAAGTATATAAAATAAGCAATAGTAGCATAAAAGAGTTGGAAAAACAATTAGAAAATAGTAAGTTATGGAGTAGAAAAAAATATTATGAATATGTAATGAATGAATTTTATGATATTAAAGAAAATGATAACACAATTCCAATAGATAGAGAGGATATATATTATTATGAAAATGGATATGCAATATTTGATGTAAAAAATGCAAAACTATATTATCTTGAAAGTAATCCTTATAAACATCATAAAGATTACAGTGAAATTTTAGGAGTAAAAACAAAAAACTATGAAGCAAGAGAAATATATAGTGTAAGAGGTGGTCCGCAAAATGATGGTACGGATTATTATACATACCAATTTACAGAAGAACAAGGAAAAGAGATAATTAATACATTAGAGAAAAGTCCAAAATGGAATAAAAGTAGATTAGAAGATGATAAACTAGATGATTTTGAATATAATAAAGAAATACTTTCAATAGAAAATGGATATTATCACTATGAAAAAGTATGTAGAACAAGTGATGAAAACAAAAAACATAATTTTACAGATGAAGAAGCAACAGGTTGGGAAATAGGTGTTTATGATGTTGATAAAAATATTTTATATTATTATTGGACAAGTTATTAATGCAATAAAGATAAATATTTACAGTTAAATCAGTTGAACTCTACTAATAAGTGAAAGCTGTAAAATCAAAAAGGTAAAGAATCTGCTCTTTACCTTTTAAAACATTTTATGACCAAACTTATTGAAAAGAAATAAGAAAAATGATATATTTTATAAAACAATATTAGAAAAAAGGAAGTGTATTTATTGCAAATAAAAATTAATAGAGGAACTAATCAAATAGGAGGTTGTATTACTGAAATTGCATCAAGTAAAGGTACAAAAATAATTATAGATATAGGTACCAATTTACCAGATTCAGAAGGTAGAAAAAAGCCAGAAATTGAACTAGAAGGCTTGACGAAAGGTTCCCATAATTATAAAGCAATATTTATTACTCATTATCATGGAGATCATATAGGATTATATAATAAGGTATTGCCTGACATACCAATTTATATTGGAGAAATTTCAAAAGAAATTTATAATATAGTACAAACTAGGCTTAGTAAAGCAAATCTTGTGTCAAAAGAAAATCTAGAGAAAATATCTAAATTTAAAACTTTTAATATTAAGAATAAAATCATAATTGATGATATAAAAATAGCTCCTATAGCAGTTGACCATTCAGCTTTTGATAGTTATATGTTTTTAATAGAAACAGATGGAAAAAAGGTTTTACATACAGGAGATTTTAGAACACACGGACAAAGAGGTAAGGCAGTTTTAGAAGCTATAAAAAAATATGTTGGAAAAATAGATTGCTTAATTTGTGAAGGAACTACCTTAACCAGAGATAATAGTAAAATATTAACAGAATTCGAGTTACAAAAAGATGCAGAGAAAATTTTTAGTGAGAATAAATATAATTTTGTATTGTGTAGCAGTACCAATATAGATAGGATAGCAGCTATTCACAAAGCAGCATTAAAAAATCACAAAATGTTTATTTGTGATGACTATCAATGTGATCTTTTAGAATATATTAATACAATTTCAAGAAGTAACTTATATAAATTTAATGATACTAATAACATTAAAGCCACCAAAGTCTATCGTTACGCACCAAATATGTTAGAAAAGATGAAGCAATATGGCTTCGTAATGTTAGTTAGGCCAAATGCAAAATTTGCAAAATTTTTAGAAATGTTTGAAAATAATACTTTTATATATTCTGAATGGAAAGGATATTTAACAGGAACAAATGAAGATTATAAAAGAATTCAAGATTTTGTTCCAAAAGATAATATATATTTACACACTAGTGGACATGCAACACCAGAAGCAATTAAAGAAGTTATTAATATTACTAATCCAAAATATGTAATACCTATACATACAGAAAATAAAGAAAAAATAAAAGAACTAACTGATAAAGCCGTTATATTAGAAGATGGAGAAGAATTTATTTTAAAATAAGGAGGAAATGAATATGGAAGAAAAGGAATATCAAAAAATTAGTGATATACCACATTCTCAAGATGTTGAAATAGAGGAGAATAAAGATACTGTAAAGATAGTAATAAAAAAACCTACCGAAAATATGCAAACAGATATGGCAAATTTTGAGGCTTTGGCTATTATGTATAAGTGCATAAAGCCTAGTATAAATGTTATTATAGAATATACTAAATATGAAAAATGGGATGCTCGTTTTGGAGATTTATCTAAAGAAAGTAGTATTTATTCAAGATTTTTATATAGATTAATTAAATTTAAAGAAGCTTTTCCGAATTGGGTAAAAATATCTAATAATAATATAGCTGAAATTAACTTTTTTGAGCAATTATTAAATGAAGCATTTATCAATAAAAAACTTAGCAATAATATTCCTGAATCTAAAGCAGGATTTAGTCTAAAAAAAGGAGAAGAACATCAAATAGAAAACAAATTAGCTAGAACAGAAAAGGGAAATAATTATTTAAAAAGCCTATATCATACTTTATATCCAAATAGTGAATTATTATTTGCATATAATCAATTACCTAATGGATTATTCAATGTAGGGCATGACGAAAGAGCAATAGAATCCAAACGTGTATTTACAACTGGAATGTATGACATATGGGGAATTGATACACTAGGAAATCTTTGTATATTTGAATTAAAAAGGGATCAAGGAAATAGCCATTTAGGAGTTATATCAGAATTATTTTTCTATGCTATATATGCTAATGAAATACTATGCAACAAAGATTTAATACATATAAAAAAGAACAGAAATCATAGAGGATATGAAAAATTATATGACTATGTTCAAAGTGGAAAAATAAATGGAATTAATGCTATATTTCTTTTAGGGCAAGATATATACCCTGCTATAAAAGAGAGGCAAAAAGAATTAAAAATGCTTTTAGATACGAATAAATTTGGAATTAATTTTGATTTTTTAATTTATGATATTAATGAAGTAGAAAAAATAAATTATAATGAAATTGAAAATTAAATTTCTTATTACAATTATTAACAAGGAGAAAATAATGAAAAAAACAATAACTTATGAACAAATCGAGCAACGATTAAAAAATAAACCTCAAGAACAATGGACAAAAGATGATGTATTTGATAGATATGTTGGGTACGGAAGTCCAGAAGAAATAGAAAATACAGAAGTGCAAAAGCTTTTTATAAAGCATGATTTATATGATGAACTAATTAATTTAGTAAATAATGTTATTATAGATAAAGAAGTTGTAGAAAAGATACTTAACAGCAATATATTTGAAAAAAAAGAATTAAAAAAAGTAAGAGGAAAAATAAAAGATATAAAATTTTTTGAAATAGAAGATGATAAAATTGATGAATTAAAACAGATTTCAATTATATTTGAGGAAGAAAATAATGCAGAGCAATTATTAATAAAAGATTTTTGCCTTACATCAGAAATTGATAAGTATTTACAAGATAAAAATAAGTATAAAAATAAAATGATAATTACTATAATAGAGAAAGATAAAAATGAATTAATCTTAAAATGCTTTTGTAATTTAATAGATTAAAAGGGAGCTTGAGTATGAAAAATAAAAATGAAATAGAAGAAATTTTTGAAAAGAAGTAATATAAATTATAGGAATAGAAATTAAATAAAAAGAAGAGAGGCTTACAATGAATAAAGTTAATCTATCAAAATCGAAATATTGTAAAGCAAAACAATGTAATAAAATTTTGTGGCTAGACAAAAATAAACCAGAAGAAGCAATAGATATAGGAAATGAATCAATTTTAGAAAATGGAACAAGGGTAGGAGAATTAGCAAGAAGTTATTTTGGAAAATACACAAATATAGAATTTAATACAGATTTATCTAAAATGATTTCTGATACAGAAAAAGAACTAAAAAATGTTTCAAATATAATAACAGAAGCATCATTCAATTTCAATAATAATTTCTGTAGTGTTGATATATTAAAAAATGACATTGATGGAATAGAAATATACGAAGTAAAAAGTTCTACAAGTATTCATGATATATATTTAGAAGATGTTTCATATCAATATTATGTGCTGCATAACTTAGGTTTTAATATAAAAAGAGTAAATATAATGTATATCAATAGCGAATATGTAAGGAACGGCGAATTAGAATTAGATAAACTTTTTAATATTAAAGATGTTACTGAAATAGCTATTTCAAAGCAAAATGAAATACAGGAAAAAATAGAAGAAATAAATGAATATATGCAAAAATATGACAATAAAGAAAATGAACCAGAAAAAAAGGTTGGTATGAATTGTTTTGACCCTTATGAATGTGCATACTGGAATTATTGTACTAAAGAATTACCAGAAAATAATATTTTTAAAATTAGATTAATGCATAAAGATAAAAAGTTTAAATTATACAATGAAGGTAAAATTAGTTTTGAAGATGTATTATATGAAGATATAAATGAAAAATATTTAGAACAAATAGACTTTGAACTAAATGAAAAGGAAACAAAAATTGAAAAAGAAAAGATACGAGATTTTTTAGACACTCTTTCATATCCATTGTACTTCTTGGATTTTGAAACTTTTCAGCAAGCAATTCCCGAATATGATGGTGTAAGTCCTTATATTCAAATACCTTTTCAATACTCACTACATTATATTGAAAAAGAAGGTGGAAAACTAAAACATAAAGAATTTCTTGCTGAAGCTGGATTAGATCCTAGAAGAACTTTGGCAGAAAGATTAGTCCAAGATATTCCAAAAAATGTATGTGTTACTGCTTACAATATGAGTTTTGAGAAAAGTGTAATAAAGAAATTAGCTGAAACTTATCCAGATTTAAGTGAACATCTATTAAATATAAGAGAAAACATAAAAGATTTAATGATTCCATTTAAAGAAAGGTATTATTATTGCAAAGCAATGCAAGGCTCATATTCAATAAAATATGTATTACCTGCATTATTTCCAAATGACCCAGAACTTGATTATCATAATTTGCCAGTGGTACATAATGGTGGAGAAGCAAGTTTTGCTTATAGTGATTTGGTAAATCATACAAAAGAGGAACAGGAAAAAATAAGAAATGGATTATTAGTTTATTGTGGCTTAGATACTTTAGCAATGGTTAAAGTATGGGAGAAATTAAAAGAAGTTTAGAAAAATAAAAGTAGGGAGAAATAAAAATGGAACTATACGAAAAAAATGGAAATATATTATACATATTAAATGTATTAAAAAAATATAGTGATGAAGAACATAAGTTATCTATATCAGAACTAAAAGAAAAAATAAATGAAATATATGATGAAGATATAGATCCAAGAACTATAAGAAGAAATATCAATTTACTTAAAGAAAAATTTGGCTATGATATAAGTACATATAATGACAATAAAATTGGATATTATATTAGCAATGATCCAGAAACAGATTTTGAACCGGGAGAAATCAGAGCAATTATAGACACTTTTAGTTATTCAACATTTATAGAAGATAGGATAGCAAAAGGAATAATAAAAAAGTGTAAAAATCTTCAAAACATATATGAAAATGAAAAAGTAAAAAATTATAAAGTATATTCTCAAAAAGGTAAAACTAGCAATGTTGAAGTAATAAAAAATATAGAAGACATTTCAAATAGTATTACCAATAAACATAAAGTTAAATTTGAATATTGGAAATATTATATAAATGGAGATAAAATAGAAAAGAAAATAGTAAGTGAACCTATTGTTTCTCCTTATGCAATTTTATATGATAATCAACAGTTTTATATGCTTGGAATAAAAGATGGCAATGATAAATTTTTTCATTATAGATTAGATAGAATAAGAAATTTACAAGAAACAAATGAAAAAATAACTATAAAGAAAACAGAAAAGGAAATAGAAGAATATACAGATGCGTCAGTTGAAATATTTAGTGGTGATAAAATAAAAATAGAGGCTAAATGCAATGAAGTGCTACTAGGAGAAGTTATAGAAAAGTTTGGAAAAAACGTAAAAATAAGTCCAATAAATAATAAAGAATTTAAAATGAGTTTGCATGCAAATCCACAAGGCTTCAAACTATGGGCAATGAGAAATTTAGATGTAGTAACAGTAACCAGTCCTCAAAGTTTTATAAATGAAATACAATTATTGTTAGAAGATGCTGTAAAAAGATATAAAAAATAAAGAGACATAGAAATGTTTTTCTGTGCCTCTTTTTGTTATCTAACTCCCTTGCTCGGCTAAGTGTTTTATAAATTTAGATAATACCTTGCTTGACCAAGAACATTGCAGTTTTAAAATAATTTTTATATAATTTTATTATAAAAAAAGGGGGAATATTTAATGAAAATCTATTTTTTACAGGTAATGTGCCATTTCAATAAAGAAAATCATTATCATTATGAAAATGTATATTCAAAAAAACATTTAGCAATTCAACAAGGACGTATAATGTTAGAAAAAATGTTTAGAGAAGAATATGAAAGTATGTTTGAACAAAATGAAGCTCCTAAAATAAGTCGTAAAAAATTGTTTGAATTAGATGCACTTTATGATTTTAAGATAACTGAATATAATCCAGAATATGTAGATAATTTAAATGATTTAAATAAATTACCAATCATAGAAAAATATGATATATATGATTTATATTGTGCTGATTTAAAACCTGCAAAAATACAGTATTTTTATGATTATAACGGAAAAGAAAATTATATATCTGGTGTATACATTTTCAATTATAAAGGAAAAAGAAAAGAAAAAACTATAATGGTGCCTTATGAAGATTATAAAGATCCCTTGGCAGGCACTAAATTCAAAAAAGGTGATATAGTTAAAATAAAGGATACTAACTATCCTTTTTCTGAGATGCTTCATGTTGTAACAGAAGTACCACACAAAAAGGAAAATCAAAAATTTTTTAATAATTATTATAAGGTAATTACTAATCATAATAGTTTTGATGAAGGATGTTATGCTGATGCTTTTGATGAAAGAGATTTAGAACTATACACAGGAAAGCTACCAAAAGATTCTCCAATTATATTTTTAAGTAAATATTTTAAAGGAGAAATAAAATTAAAAAATATAAGCTGGATGGATATAGAATGTGGTAATATAACTTTAAATGAGAATAAAAGTTTTAGAGACATTCCTGAAATAATGAAACAATTATAAATAGAAGGAGGTAAACTATGAAAACCGGTTCAAAATATATAAAAGAAAAATGTTATAGCAAGGCTAAAAAAATATATGGAGAAAATTTACCTCATGATGTAGAAGAAAGATTAAAACTTGAACTTGATTCTATAATAAAGAATAATTTTGAAATAAAATATTTAGTAACATCAGAAGTAGCAAAAAGATCAAAAGAAATGGGATATTTATCATATACAAGAGGTAGTGTAGGAAATTCTTTTGTAGCATTTTTACTAGAAATTACAGACTTTAATCCTATAAAATATAATCTACCTTTTGAGATGTTTGCAGGAATAAAATATGATAAGGAACCTGACATAGAAATATATATTTCAGAAGAAATAATAGATAAAATACTTGAAGAAATAAAAGATGAAGAAAAAGATGAAGAAAAAGATGAAGAAAAAGATAAAGAAAAAGATGAAGAAAAAGATGAAAAAATAAAAGATATAGAAATAAAAGATGTAAAAGGAGAAATTAAAATTCATAAATCAAATTTACCTACATTTTTGAAAAAATTACAAGATGAAACACAAATTAACCCACAAGATATTGATTTAGCTGACAAAGATACTTTAAAATTATTTGCAGAAGCAGATACCAGAGGAATATTTGATTTTACATCGGATTTTATGATCAATATGCTAAAACAAGCAAAAGTCAGAAATTTTAATGATTTAGTTTGTGTATCAGCTTTAAGTCATGGAACTGGAACATGGACTAATAACGCAGAATATATGATTAAAAAATTTGACATATCTATAGATATGCTAGTTTCTAACAGAGCAGATGTTATGAACTATTTAATGGAAAAAAATATTGATAAAGAAAAAGCTTATGAAATAACTGAATTTATTAAAAAAGGAAGAGCCTATATGGCAAATGATATATTTAGCTATAGTGTTTTACAAGAAGAATCTCAAACAAAG
This sequence comes from uncultured Clostridia bacterium, assembly GCA_947631145.1. Taxonomy (GTDB): domain Bacteria; phylum Bacillota; class Clostridia; order TANB77; family CAG-508; genus CAG-273. Next base: position 26,425 of record CANRKF010000002.1, read on the forward strand.
TGGGAAGAATATAAAAAAATATTAGAAGACCACAATGTTCCACAATACTTCATAGAATCTTGTGAGCAAATAAAGTATTTATTTCCAAAAGCTCATTCTATAGTTGCAGTAGAAAATTCTTTTAGAATTGCTTGGTATAAAGTACATTATCCAGAAGCATTTTATAAAACATATTTTGAAACAAATAAAACAATAAATATTAATTGCTATGCTACACAAAAAGAAGTAGAAAGAAAATTAAAAAGACTTTATGATGAACAATTAGGAATTTGGAAAAAGGGATATACAGAAGAAAAAAAGCTAAAAGACCAAATCTGTGAATTTGAAGTATTGCTTGAAATGTTTAATAGAGGAATAAAAAAAGACACAAAAAGAAAAGAAGATATTTATGATCTAATAAATTCAAAAGCAATAGGAGATTATTGTAGAGAAATAGGATATAAATTCAATACTGAGGAACTTGCTGTTTTAGTGTATAGAAACAAAAAAATGGATATATTTGAAAAAATTTCTAAATATCAAGATTTGATAGATAATTATCCAGATATGGAAGTGGTAGAAAGGTTTAATTGTGAACATTATGACAGTGTAAAAGAAATGATAAAAAATGAAATAAATAGAATTACAAAATTATATCAAGATTTCATAGATGAAGATGATTGTATATATGGATGGAGCGATTGGAAGAAAAACGGTTATTCTAATTATGAAATTGATAATGCAAAGAGAACATACAAAGAAATAGAAAATGAAATAAAGAATTTAATAAATGAGTATAATGACCTTGATTATTTTAGTATTACAAAAAAATATTTTGATGGACCAGAAGTCATTTTTAGAGATAAAGAGAAAAAGATAGTTGTAAATTGTAAAGTTATAAAAAAGCTTCCTAAGATTATAGAAATAATGGAAATTGGCGAAGCAATGTCAGATTTAGAAGGAATTTTTGTAAATATACCTGTTCCATTTAAGAAAGGTGATATTTTAATTAGTGGTAATAATACTCCTTATAATAATTTAGTAAATGATGAAAAAGACTGCATATTTGTTTTAGATAGCTTAACTATTTGGAATAAAAGAATAAATGATGAAGATTTTATCAGAAATTTGGACATGACTGATATGATGGGAAATGGATATTATTTAGTTGATGGTAGCGAAAACTTTGTTTTAGATCATATTTTTGATTATGATTCTTTCGAGTATTTTGAAGAAGAGTTAGAAGGAACAAATCGCATTTTAAAGTTAATAAGTAGCTTTTTAAAAGGAAAACTTAATAACTTAGAATTATTTATAAAAGCATATGAATCATTTAAATCAGATTATGAAGGAAAAATGCCAGACATTTTTATAGATGAAGATTTAAAATTGGCAGGTTTTAGTGATTTGGAAGTTTCAAAAATAAAAAGACAGCATGAAAAAATATATGCGAGCGATGAAAAAAAGATATAATACAAACATACTAAAAGGAATTTTTGACTATGGTTAAAGTATGTAAGAAATTAAAAGTATGGAAAAAATTGAAAGAAGTTTAAAAAAATAAAAGTAAGGAAAAATAAAAATATGAAAAAAGAAAGAAAATTAGATGATTATGATTTAATTAACTCTAAAGCAATAAAAAATCACTGTAGAAAAATAAAATATCAATTTAATACAGAAGAACTTGCTGTTTTAGTATATAGAAATAAGACAATGAATATAGAAGAAAAAATAGTTAAATATCAAGACTTAATTGATAATTATCCAGATATGGAAGTTATAGAAAGAATAAATTGTAAGCATTATGATAGTGTAAAGACTTTAATACAAGAAGAAATTAATAGATTAAAAAATTTATTTGAAGCTTTTATAAAAGAAAATGAAAGATGTGCTTATACATGGTATGAATATAATAAAACAACCAAAAAAGAAGATACTAGCCCTTATCATATATCAAAAAGTCTAAAAGGAACATATAAAGAAGTATATGAAGATGTAGCAAGCTATGTGAATGAATATGATGATACAATTTCATTTACTATTATAAAAAAAATTTTTGAAGAAAAAGATAAAATAATTTATGCTAAATACAATGTTATAAATAAAAATCCAAAGCTAATAAATATATATGAAGATGAAGAAGGATACTTAGATGAAGGGGATTTAGATATAAATAATATTTTTGTATATATGCCTACCCCATTTAATAAAGGCGATATCTTAATTTCTGAAAATCCATCAAGATGCAATTATGGAGATAATGGAGATATATTTGTTTTAGATTATATGTCTACTTGGAGAGAAAATATAAAGGAGTATTTAGCAAAGGGAAACTCTGATTCGTCAGATATGGTAGGATATGGATATTATTTATATGATGATGGTCCAGATTTTGTATTTGATAATAAGTGGGACTATGATAGCTTTGAATATTACGAAGGAAAAATAGAAGGCAATAATAGAATCTTAAAAGCAATTAGTAGTTATTTAAAAGGAGAAATAGATTTTGAACTTCTAATACATGCTTATGATGTATTTAAAATTGAAAGCATAAACAAAGCCATGCCAGATTTTTATACAGAAGAAGGATTAAAAAAAGCAGGCTTTACTGATATAGATATTCAAAATGAAAAAAATAATTGGAAAAATATAGATATGAAGGAGGAGTAATAGTTTGAAAGAAATCAATCTTTCATTTCTATGTGTGCCTTTGAGCGAAGCAAGAAAGGCATGATTTTTAATTTAAAAAAATCAATCTTTCATATTTCTATGTGTTTGCGCGAAGCAAGAAAGGCATGATTTTTAATTTGAAAAAAATCAATCTTCCAATTTTTATGTGTTTGCGCGAAGCAAGAAAAAAATGAAATTTAATTTAATTTGAAATAATAAAAGAGAAAATTTTATTCAGTAAAAAAAGAAACCTACTTAAATATGTATCTAAATAGGTTTCTTTTTTGCCATAAAACTAATATAGCAAATAAACTTATTTCATATTGTTTTCAGCTTGTTGGATCATTTTTTTAACCATTTGTCCACCGATTCTACCAGCATCTCTTGAAGATAAATCACCGTTATAACCTTCTTTTAAATTAACACCAACTTCGCTAGCTACTTCATATTTGAATTTGTTAAGAGCTTCTTTAGCTTCTGGAACTACAGAATAATTGCTGTTATTGCTTGCCATATCTTTCACCTCCTAGAACGTGATTGTTTTCTTTCTTGAAAAAACTATCTTGCTTTTTCAGTATTTATCTTGCACAATTAATAAATTTTTAAACTGGCAAATTTTAGAATAAAATATAGTAAAAAAATACATTGACATTTTTCTACAAAAAAGCTTATAATATTTTTATAAACTATTAACTTTTTATTTTAAATGCAACAAAGAATCAAAAGTTAAGTGCAACAATAAGTTAAAAGCTAAATGTAACATAAGTCAAAAATCTAAATGTAACAATAAATCAAAAGAAGGTAATATTATATTAGGAGATAACCTATGAAAAAATTTAAAAAAATTTTATTTTCAATAATTTTATTCATTTTAATTTCCTCAACAGTAGTATTTGCAGATGTAGGAAGCTTCGAAGATTATGGTAGTGGAGGTTCATCATATGACTATGGCTATGATTATGGTTACGATTATGATTATGGCTATTCATCAGGAGGAGACTTAGGACTATTTTTATTTTTTTTAGATCCACATGTTGCACCATTTATTATTATTGTGATAATAATTTCAATAATTATTGCAAAGAAAAACAAAGGGAAAAATATACCAAATTATTATACTCAAACAAGACCACAAAAAGTTGATTCTCTGCAAGACATGAATAGCTTAAATGCCAGAGAATTACAAATAGAAAATAAAATTCAAGTTAATGATCCAAATTTTAACAAAGAAGAATTTATATCAAACAGCAAAAATTTATTTATAAGGTTACAACAAGCTTGGACAGAAAGAGACTGGGAAACAATAAGAGCTTTTGAAACAGAAAGTTTATTTGAACAACATAAAAATCAGCTACAAGGTTATATTAATAATAATCAAATAAATGTAATGGATAGAATTTGTGTAAATTATGCACATTTATATGGTTATAGGCAAGAAGGAGATAAAGAAATATTAACAGTAAGGCTTAACTCAAGAATGCAGGACTATATTATAGATGCTACAACCAAAGAAGTTTTAAGGGGAAATAAATTTGAAGAAAAAGTAAATACATATTTATTAACCTTTATTAGAAAGAATGGTGTAAAAACAAGAGAAGGAACTGCAGAGATTAATACAACTAATTGTCCAAACTGCGGTGCTCCAACTAAAATTACGTCATCAGGTAGATGTGAATATTGTGGAAGTATAATTACTACTGGTGAATATAACTGGGTACTTTCAAATTTACAAAGAGAGAATTAATTAATGAAACAAAAAGTAAAGAATTATAGTTAATGAAAAGAAAACATAGCAGGAAGCAAAGAAAATATAGTTAATGAAAAGAAAATATAGTAGGAAGTAAATATAGTTAATGCAAATAAGTCATAGCAGAAAATAAATTATAGTTATTGAAAATAAAATGTAGCAGTAAGTAAAAAACATTTTAATAAAACAAATTACAAGAGTAAAATAAATTTAATAAAAATAATAAACGTGTTTAAAAAACACAAAAGGAGGATTTTATGGGATTAATTAAAGCTGCTAAAGAAGCAATAAAAGGAACTCTTGCAGATCAATGGAAGGAAGCAATACGCTGCGATAACTTAGATAACAATACATTAATGGTTAAAAAAACAACACCAAATGGTGTTATTAGCAACAAAAGTACAATAATTGTAGCACCGGGGCAATGTGCTGTTATTTATGATAATGGTAGAGTAATAGACGCAACAGCAGAAGAAGGATTATATCACTTTGATAGTTCTGCAACTCCATCTTTTTTTGCAGGAGATTTTGGAGCAACCTTTAAAGAAATGTGGGAAAGATTTACATACAATGGAGCAAGTGCAAAACAACAGGCAGTATTCTTTTTCAACACAAAAGAAATTATAGACAATAAATTTGGAACACCGCTGCCAATTCCATTTCAAGATTGGTCACATCCAATTCCAAACCAAATGACAAACACAATAAGTCCAATGAGAGTAGAAATAAAATGTTTTGGAAAATATACATTTAAAATTTCAAATCCAGCATTATTCATGCAAGAACAAGCTGGAACAGCAGAAATTTATAGAAAAGATCAATTAATAGAACAAATTAGAGCAGAAGTTATTGCAGTATTTCAAAATTTAGTAAATGAGCTAGGTTCTGAAAAACATAAAGTTCCAGTATTAGAAATGCCAAGTAAAACAGATGAAATAAGAGAAATGATGAGTGAAATGTCATTTGATGATCCAGTAAAAAAGAGAGGGCTTTCTATAGTATGCTTTGCAGTAGAATCAGTAACACTAGATGAAGAATCAGAAATGAAAATTGATCAATACGAATTAAGTTCAAATACATATATGCAACAAGGCAGATTAGTAGATGCCTATGCTGAAGCGGTACAAAGTGCAGCTGAAAATAAAGCAGGTTCTTTAAATGGATTTATGGGAATTGGCATGATGAATATGGCAACCAATGGTGTTGTTGGTGGAGCTGTAAACTCAGCTTGGCAAAATACACAAGGAAGTCAAATCGACTTGAGTAATAAACAATCTAATGCCTCAAACAACCAACAAGAAGCAAATAGTATTGCAAATACTCCAAACAACCAACAAGAAATAAATAATACTGCAAATACTCAGGACGAACAAAAAAATAATGTAAATAAAACTGAAGAATGGTCTTGTAAATGTGGTACTAAAAATTCAGGAAAATTCTGCAGTAACTGTGGTAGCCCAAAACCAGTAGGAAAGCAATGCAAAAACTGTAAAGCAATGAATGATGAAAATAGTAAATATTGCAGTGAATGTGGAACAAAATTAGAATAGAAAATATTCGAATAAATAAAAATTGAAAGGTTACTATAATAAAAATTAATTCGAATAATTAAAAATCAAAAGGTTACTATAAAAATAAATTTATAAAAAAGAAAGAATATGTTAAAAAACATATTATGCGAGGAAAAAAAGCATGTACAAACTTTTAGCAATAGATTTAGATGGAACTTTGCTAAACTCTTATGGACAGATTTCAGAAGAAAACAAAAATGCAATAAAAAAAGCACTAGAACAAAATGTAGAAGTTGTATTAGCATCAGGAAGAAGCAATATGTCTGTAAAAAATTTAGCAGATGAAGTAAATGCGAATAATTATATAATATGTGGAAATGGCGCAATAGTATATGATTTAAAAAAAGAAGAAATAATATATAGTAATCTTTTAAATAAAAATAAAGTTTTGCAATTAGTAAAAATATGTGATGAAAATAGTATATACTATAGTGTCTACACAAAAGATACAATCATTACCAAAAATTTAAATTATAATGTTCTTTTTTATCATCAAGAAAATGCAAGCAAGCCAGATAATAAAAAAACTAATATTCAAATAGTACAAGATATATATAACTATATATTAAATAGTCCTGAAGAAGAATATATAAAAATAGTAATTTGTGATGATAGTAGCATTATTTTTAATAGTATAATAAAAAAAATGAAAACAATAAAAGGTGTAGATGTATTAGATGTAGGTCATATGTCTAGAAAAATAATAAAATCTGGAACAGAAGAATTTAGTATAGAATATTTTTATACTGAAATAAATAACAAAAATGTAGATAAATGGACAGCACTTTCCTATTTAATAGAAAAACTAGGCATAAAAAAGGAAGAGGTAATAACAATAGGAGATAATGTAAATGACAAAATTATGATAGAAAATGCAGGCTTAGGTGTTGCTATGGAAAATAGCGCACCAGATATAAAGCAAATAGCTGATGTTGTAACAAGCACTAATAATGAAAATGGCGTTGCAAAAATAATAGAAGAAGTAATGCTTTAAATTTATTTAAAACTGAATAGAAATTTAAAAAAATGCACATAACTATTAAAGAATAGGAGTGTGTATTTTTTATGAATAAAAAAGATATGGGAAGCAATTCAAAGTCAAGTAAAAATGTATCTAAGGATACAGAATTAAGTAAAAAAATAGAAATGGAAAATAACAAAAAAGCAATGACAGGAAGAGTAAAAGAAGAAATAGGAAGTATGGAAGAATTAGAAGATACTACAAAATATGGAGAATTTGTATCTTCTTATTTTGCATGGCTAACCTTAGAAGGTCAGAAGAGGAGGGCAGAACATTTAGAAGAAATGACTAATAAGGATAAAAATTAGTTTTATAAAAATAAAAATTTATAATTTTATAATGAAAAATAGGCTAGTAACTAAAAAATAGTTCACAAAATATTCACAAACAACATATTGACAAAATATAAAAAGGTAGTATAATAATATTGTAGGTCAAAGAAAGTCAAAGTCTAAAATAAAGAAAAATATAATAAAACAATATAGTAATTAACTAGAAAATAAATAATAGAGCCAATTATAAAAATAGCGAATTATAAAAAATAAAGTATAAAGAATGAAGTATAAAAAATATAAAACTAAGGAAGTGATGAAATTATGAGAATGTCTGATATGATAGAAGATTTTATAAAAGAACTATTTACAGAAGATGAAGACTTTATAGAAATTCAAAGAAACGATTTAGCGGAACATTTTAAATGTGTACCATCACAAATAAATTACGTTATATCAACACGTTTTAATCCATCACAAGGATATTATGTAGAAAGTAAGCGTGGTGGAGGAGGTCATATTAGAATAAAAAAAGTAAATATAACAAAAGGAAACTACTTAATGCATGCAATAAATAGCATAGGAAATAAAATAACATCACAGGAAGTAGACATATTTATTAGTAATTTCCTATCACAAAATATTATTTCAGAAACAGAAGCAAAACTTTTAAAAGTAGCAACAAGCGATAATGTATTAACAATACCACAAGAATACAAAGACTTCTTAAGAGCTAATATTTTTAAGAATATGCTTATTAATTTAGTGGAAGACTAAAAAATATAAAAGACAATACAAATATTAAAAAGAAAAAATATAAAAATAACAAAATACAAAAGACATAAATAAATTGTAAATATAATTTTACAAGACGTATAATTTACAAGACATATAATCTACAAGTAATTTAAAAAATTAAATAGGAGGTAAAAAATTATGTTATGTCAAAATTGTGGAAAAAACGAAGTAAATTTTCGTTATACTCAAATTATAAATGGAGTAAAAAAAGAAATGGCACTTTGTGATAAATGTGCTAAAAGTTTAGGACTAGAAAGCTTAGATTTTAATATGCCAATTAACTTTTCTAACTTTTTTGGAGATTTCTTTGATGAAGTAGAAGAAACCAATTTCTTACCAAGTTTTACAAAAACAGAAACCTTAAAATGTAATAACTGTGGAACAACTTATGATGAATTTATAAAAACTGGAAAATTCGGATGCGGTAATTGTTATGATGTATTTTCACATGGCTTAGATAATGTATTAAAAAATATTCATAGTTCAAGCACACATGTAGGCAGAAGAAGTAAGTGGATAAATAAAGCAAATGAAAATAGTGAATTAAAAAGTATTAAAGGCAGTAAAGAAATTAAAGATAGTAAAGAAAATAAAAATGAAGTTAAAAAAGAAAACTTAAAAGAAGACAAGTTAACAAAACTAAATGCAGATTTAAAACAAGCAATTAAAGAAGAAAGGTATGAGGATGCTGCTAAAATTAGAGACGAAATTAAAAAAATGTCGCTTTAGGGACGTTTCTTGACGCGACAAAATGTCGCTTTTGTACCACATGTTAACTTAAACATAATAGCTTAGAAAATTTAATAAAAATAAACAAGAAAAATAGGAGGTAAAATATGAATTGGTATTTACAAAATGGAAAAGATTCCGATGTTGTAATTAGTTCTAGAATTAGACTTGCAAGAAATATAGAAAATTATCCATTTATGCCTAAAATTTCTAAAGAAAAGGCAAATGAAGTATTAGAAAAAATAAAAGATATTACTCCAAGTATTGGGTATGGATTAAAATTTATAAATTTGAAGGATATAGACGATATTACAAAAGTAAGCCTAGTAGAAAAGCATGTTATAAGCCCAGAGTTTGCAGTAAATAAAGATAAATGGGGAGCACTTTTAATTAATGATGAAGAAAATATTAGTATAATGATAAATGAAGAAGACCATATTCGTATGCAAGTATTTTCGTCAGGACTAGACTTAGAAAATTTGAAAAATTTGGCTATTGAACTTGATGAAAAATTAGATAATCTTTTGCATTATGCAAGTCATGAAAAATATGGTTATTTAACAGCCTGCCCAACAAATGTAGGAACAGGAATGAGAGCATCTGTTATGGTGCACTTGCCAGCTTTAACAATGACAGGAAATATAAATAAAATTTTAAATATAGTAAATAGTTTTGGTATGAATATTCGTGGAATTTATGGAGAAGGAACTCAAAGTCAGGGCGATTTGTATCAAATTTCAAATAATCAAACACTTGGACTTACAGAAAATGATATTATAAAAAATATAAATACAATTACAGAAAAAGTAATTCAGCAGGAAAGAATGGCAAGAAAATACCTAGCTAAAAATTCTATTGATTTAGAAGATAGAGTATACCGTGCTTATGGTACACTTAGCTATGCAACAAAACTTTCATCAGATGAAGGAAAAAAATTACTTTCATATGTAAAACTTGGAACAGACTTGGGAATTATTAAAGAATTAACAGATAGCAAAGTTGCAAAATTATATTTGTATAATAATCCTGCAAATTTGCAAAAATATGTAGGAAAACAGCTAGATGGCTATGAAAGAGATATAAAAAGACCAGAAGTAATTAAGCAAATTATAAATGAAAAGTAATTTTATATATATAATTAAAAGCTAATAAAATAGAAAATATTTTACAACAATGTTTAAAATGCTAATAATATAATAATTTTACAACAATATTTGCAAAGCTAGCAATATAAAAAACAAACTAAACTAGGTTATAGGTAACCCCTTTATAAAAACCTAAATATATATACAAGGAGCATAAAAAATGACATATAAATTTACAAATCGTGCTGAAAAAGCATTAGAACTTGCAGGCGATTTAGCCATAGAATTAGGACATAATTATATAGGAACAGAGCATATTCTATATGGCTTATCTAAAGAAGGAAGCGGAGTAGCAAGCCAAGTATTAGAACTGCAAGAAGTTACTCCAGAAAAAATTATGGAAGATATAGAAGCCTTAATAGGTAGAGGAGAAGAAATACAAGATGAAACAAGCGTTAGCTTTACTCCTAGAAGCAAAAGAGTAATTGAAAATGCATTTATAGAAGCAAGAAAATTAGGTTCTGAATATATAGGAACAGAACATTTATTAATAGGAATTATGCGTGAAGGCGATAGTGTAGCTGTTCGAATTATGATGGACTTAAACATAAATCCTCAAAAACTATATAATGAAATAATAAAAGTAGTTAATGAAGATGAACATGCAAGCACAAATGAAAAAGCTAATAATTCGAAACCAAGAGGAAGCTTTAATCAAACTCCTACTTTAAATCAATTTGGTACAGATCTAACTAAAAGAGCAGTAGAAGGTAAGCTAGATCCAGTAATAGGGAGAAAAAATGAAATAGAAAGAGTAATTCAAATATTATCTAGAAGAACAAAAAATAATCCATGTTTAATAGGTGAGCCCGGCGTAGGAAAAACAGCAGTAGTAGAGGGCTTAGCAGAAAAAATAGTAGCAGAAGATGTACCAGAAATGCTTAAAAATAAAAGAGTAGTTAGCCTAGATATTGCAAGTATGGTAGCAGGAGCTAAATATAGAGGAGATTTCGAAGAAAGAATAAAAAAATGCTTAGAAGAAGTAAAAAAAGCAGGGGATGTTATTTTGTTTATTGATGAAGTTCATACTATTGTTGGAGCAGGTTCGGCAGAAGGAGCAGTTGATGCAGCTAATATTTTAAAACCACTTTTAGCAAGAGGAGAAGTTCAAGTTATTGGTGCAACAACACTAAATGAATATCGTAAATATATTGAAAAAGATAGTGCATTAGAAAGACGTTTCAGTCCAGTAACAGTTGGAGAGCCATCTATGGAAGAAACCATAAGTATTTTGCAAGGAATTAGAGATAAATACGAAGCACATCATAATGTAAAAATAACAGACGAAGCAATTAAGTCAGCTGTAGAACTTTCTACAAGATATATTAATGATAGATTTTTACCAGATAAAGCCATAGACTTAGTTGATGAAGCGGCATCACGTGTAAAAATGAAAACGTACACACAGCCTGAAATATTGAAAAAATTAGAAGATAAAATAGCACTTCTAGATAAAGAAAAAGAAGATGCAATACGTTTGCAAGACTTTGAAAAAGCAGCAAGCATTCGTGATAAAGAAAAAGAATCAAAGGAAAAATTAGCAAAAGAAAAAGAAAAGTGGGAAAACAAAAACACAAAAAGTGTTACTACTTTAACACAAGAAGACATTGCAGATGTAGTTTCTAGTTGGACAGGCATACCAGTACAAAAATTAACTCAAACTGAAAATGAGAAGCTTAAAAATTTAGAAAAATCTTTACATGAAAGAGTAATAGGACAAAACGAAGCGGTAGAAGCAGTTGCAAAAGCAATTAGAAGAGGAAGAGTAGGTTTAAAAGATCCAAACCGTCCAATAGGTTCATTTCTATTTTTAGGACCAACAGGTGTTGGAAAAACTGAGCTTTCTAAAGCCTTAGCAGAAAGCTTATTTGGAAATGAAAACGCAATGATACGAATAGATATGTCTGAATATATGGAACCACATTCTGTTGCAAAATTAATAGGTTCACCTCCTGGATATGTAGGCTTTGATGAAGGAGGACAATTAACAGAAAAAATTAGAAGAAAGCCATATTCAGTTATTTTATTAGATGAAATTGAAAAAGCACATCCAGATGTTATGAATATGCTTTTGCAAATTTTAGACGATGGAAGATTAACAGATAGTCAAGGAAGAACCGTAAACTTTAGAAATACAGTAATTATTATGACATCAAACATTGGTGCAAGGCTAATTACAGACAAAAACACATTAGGCTTTACAGTAACAACTAACCAAAAAGAAGAAGCACAAAAAGAATATGAAAACATTAAAAAAGATGTTATGGGAGAGCTAAAAAAACAATTTAGACCAGAATTTATAAATCGTATTGACGAAATTATAGTATTCCATAAATTAACAAACGAAGATGTAAAGCAAATTATAGATATTATGCTAAAGCAAGTTAGCTCGAGACTAGAAAAACAAAACATAAATGTAGAAATAGATGAAAGTGTAAAAGAATTAATTTCTAAAAAGGGTATAGACACAAATTATGGAGCAAGACCACTTAAAAGAGCAATTCAAAACTTATTAGAAGATAAAATTGCAGAAGAAATTTTAGATGGAAATATAAAACCAAGCAAGAAAGTAAAATTATCTGCACAAAATGATAAAATATTAGTAGAATAAAAATTATGCTCCTTGCATTTTTATAACACAAGTTAAAATCGTGAACAATAGAGCCAACACAATTAAAGAGCATATGTGAATGACAGAAAACATTGTTACTGCATACTAAAAATAGAGAATATTGTACCACTTACATGGTTAAATATTCTCTATTTTTATTATGAAAAACATGTAAGTTTTTTCATATTAAGCTTAAAAAAGCAAGGTTTTTATTTTGAAATTTTTAAAATTTATATAGGATTTACATGAACCACAGCCTTATAAACTTTTTCTAAACCAGTAACGTCCAATTCTAATAAATCAGCAAGTTTGTGGCTTTCAAAAGTAGTCATATTACCATCAACATAAATTGTTATAAAAACAATATATTGGTAACCAACAGGCGCTGAAGAAATAGGATCTAATTTTTGAATTTCTTTATACTGATGAGCCAAATCTAAAATTAAGCTTTTAGTTTTTTCATCAATAGAAATATCCATTAAAACATTATAACTTTCAGTAAATATTTTAACACCTGTTAAACAAATCCATAAGCATATACCAAAACCAACTAAACTATCAAACCAGTAAATATTAGCAAATGTAAGTAAAGTAGAAATTAAAGTAAAAGTAGTTACAACACAGTCATTTCTATGATCTTTTTTATTTGCATCTAATAAAATATTATTATACTTTTTGCAAAGATTACGAGTATATAAATATAAAACAAACTTTATTATAATAGTAATAATACAAACAATTACTAAAAGCCAAGAAAACGTTAAATTACTACCATAAATTAAAGTGTAAATAGAATCATATAATAATTTGAAAGAAACTAAAATCATAGATATAGCAATTAACATAGAAAATATATATTCTGCCTTACCATGACCAAAGTTATGACTATTATCTTGTGGTTCACTTGCAATTTTATTACCAATAAAAGTCATAAGTGAAGCAAAAATATCACTAGCACTATTAAAGCTATCTGCTATCATAGCTTGGCTTTTAAATGCAAATCCAACAAAAGATTTTATGAGTAATAAAAATAAGTTTCCAATAATTCCTAATAAGCCAGCTTTTTTAGTTTGCTTAAATCTATCCATATAAATAAAAAATCCCTTCGTAATAAATTTTTTGTATATAAAATTTTATGAGTATAAGTTTTTAAAAATTAGTTAATTCCTAAAAATACTTTTTCAATTATAACATAATTTTACAAATAGAAAGTAAAAAATATGAAAAAAATTAAATAAAGCTAAAAAAAATATCAGTTGCACAAAAAAATCATAAATGTTATAATTAAAGAAGTAGGAAAGGAAGTATGCAAATGGAATTTTTAGCAGTAATTTATTTTTTAGCTTTCACAATATTTGCTTTAATAGCATTAGCTATATTTCAAATTAGAGCTGCAGGTATAAAAGTAAAAGATTTTGCAGGATTTATACAAGCAAATGAAATGCTAGATAAACTATATAAATTTTCAAAAAGATATAATTTAATGACACCACAAGAACAAATAATTTTCTTAGCAGAAGCTGAAAAAGTATTTGCTGCATATGATAAAATACCAACAGTTATTTGGGAAGATGAATATCGCAAATATTCAGAAGTATTGCAAACTTATCAAAACATTAGAGTAGCAAGATGGAATAATGAAAAAGAATATAAATAATTTGTAGCTTACAAATTAAAAAAATATGAGGGTGTCCTAAAATAGCAAAATTAAAAATAGCTACCATATAAAAATAAATATAGAGAATATTTTATCATACAAGTGGTACAATATTCTCTATTTTTTCAATTTTTAACTTAAAAGTGGTTTTAAAATTCTTAATGATCTTATTCAAGGACACCCTCAATTACTTGCTATAAATAGCTAAAACTCAAGAAAATGAAAATATAGTTCATATAAAGTAAATTTTAAGTATAAAAATTTTAAGTATAAAAGTTGGTAGTATTTTAAGTATAATTTTATAAAAAAAATACATATAATATATAAAGAATAAAATTTTCAGCAAATATAACACCTTAGTATAAAAAGCAAAGTAAAATGTGAAGCATCTGAAAAAAATTTTCAGCAAATATAACACTTTAGTATAAAAAGCAAAGTAAAATGTAAAGTATCTAAAAATAATTTTTAGCACAAAAGAACAAAATAAAAACAGAAAGGACTAGCAATATGAAAATTAGATATTTCGACCATGCAGCAACTACACCTGTAAGTGATACAGTAATGCAAGCAATGTTACCATATTTTCAAATTGAATATGGCAATGCTTCAGCACTGTATAGTTTAGGAAGAACATCAAAAAAGGCCTTAGAAGAAGCAAGAAGAAAAGTAGCAAATAGTATAGGAGCACTGCCGAAAGAAATTTATTTTACATCCTGTGGAAGTGAAAGCGATAATTTAGCACTAAAAGGAATAGCGTATGCAAATAAAGAAAAAGGAAATCATATAATCACAAGTAAAATAGAACATCCTGCAGTAATTAATACCTGCAAAAACTTAGAAAATCAGGGCTTTGAAGTAACTTACTTAAATGTAGATTCAAACGGTTTTATTAATTTAGAAGAATTAGCAAATTCAATAAAACCGCAAACAATATTAATTTCCATTATGTTTGCCAATAATGAAATAGGAACAATACAACCAATTAAAGAAATTGGTATAATAGCACATAAAAACAATATTATTTTT
Organism: uncultured Clostridia bacterium; assembly: GCA_947631145.1. Taxonomy (GTDB): domain Bacteria; phylum Bacillota; class Clostridia; order TANB77; family CAG-508; genus CAG-273. Next base: position 41,651 of record CANRKF010000002.1, read on the forward strand.
CACACAGACAGTGTTCAAGCTATAGGAAATATAAAAATAGATGTTAATGAGTACAATATAGATTTATTATCTATTTCAGGTCATAAGCTTTATGCACCAAAAGGAGTAGGTGCATTATATGTAAGAGAAGGAATTAACTTTGAAAAAATACAAGATGGTGGACATCAAGAAAAAGATAAAAGAGCAGGTACTGAAAATGTAGCAGAAATTGTAGGACTTGGAAGAGCTATAGAAGAAATTTATCAGGAATACGAAAAATATAATAAAAAATTAATAGATTTAAGAGAATATTATATAGAACAAATAGAAAAAAGTGACCTTAATTATAAATTAAATGGAGATAGAAAAAAACGTTTACCGGGAAATGTTAACATTTCTTTTTCAGGAGTAAATGCACAAGAATTGTTATTAGCCTTAGATGAAAGAGGAATTTGTGCATCTGCAGGTTCTGCTTGTAGCACGGGAAATCCAATGCCATCACATGTTTTAACCGCAATAGGATTATCTCCAGAACTTGCAAATGGAACATTGAGGGTAAGTTTTGGAAAAGATAATAATAAGGAAGATGTAGATTTTTTAGTACAAAGTTTAAAAGAAATAATACCTATAATACAGAAAAATGCTTAAAATATACAGCTAAATATGAGGTAAAATACAAAATTAATTTAAAAAAATAAAAAAGCACTAGACAAAACTAGTGCTTTTTGATATACTTTAATTAACTTATTAGTAAAATTTAATAATAATATATTATTCATCTTTATCTGGGATGTATTCTATTAAATCGGAAATTTCACAATCAAATGCTTTACAAATATTATTTAATTGTTTTATATCTACTCTTTTAGTCTCTTCATAATACATTTTAGAAATAGTAGCAGGCCTAATATGAGTAATATCCGCTAATGCTTTTTGAGTCATCTTATGTTTTCCTAGTAAATCGGATAATTTTATTTTAATCATTAAAACTCAACCTTTCTATGAAATTTTTTAACAAATTTTGTCGTATTTTGTCACATACTTGTATTTTAACATGAGATGTATTAAAATTACATATTAAGTAACTAACATAACGTTAGACGTAATAAAAATATACATAGAAGTAATGATTCAAGAAGAGGTGTAATTATAATGTTTAAGCGAAAAAATATAAATAATGAAATTGAAAATAATTTAGCATGGAAAGAAAAAAACAAAGAATATTTAATGCAGCTTCAGAAGTTTTTAGATTCTACTGATAGTATTGAAAAAGAAGATTTAAAAAATAATGTAATTGCGCAAATGTTAAAATGCGATAATGTATTAACAAAAGCAGCACAGAAAGAAATACAAAAATATAAGCAAAGGCTGTATAAAATAGAAAATAAAGATACATAATTATTATAAGAAATTATAGGCAAAATAAATTATACGTATATAATAGAACCAAAAGTGAGGCTATATGTGGAAAAAAGTATTAATAGGTTTAATAGCTGGAATAATTAATGGGCTTTTTACATCTGGAGGCGGACTTATATTAGTACCAGCTTTTTTATATATATTAAAAATGGAGCCAAAAAAAGCAAGAGCGACATCTATTTTTTGTATTTTGCCAATGGTAATAGTAACTGCAATTTTTTATAACGGAAATGAGTTTATAAATTGGAAAATTGGAATATTATGTGCAATAGGTGGCATAATACGGAGGTTTATTTGGAGCAAAGCTTCTTAATAAATTGCCAGATAAATATATAAAGCTTGCCTTTGCAGGATTTCTAATCTATGCAGGAATTAATATGTTAACTTAAGCATTAAAAGTAAGAATTATTAATAGCTAATTAAAACGAAAGAAATATTAAATTTAATAATTATTTTTAAAATGTAAGAAATATCAACTTTTATAATTATTTTTAAAACGTAAGAAATATTAAATTTAATAATTAGTTTAAAAACATAAGAAATATCAAATTTTAATAATTAATAAAAAAACGTATTTTCACTAAATAATAATTAATAAAAAATGAAAGCAACCAAATTAATTTCTTAATAAATATTAATAAAAATAGGAAAATAAAAATGTTTGAATTTTTAATAGGTTTTATTTCAGGAATTATTAGTCGGAATGGGAATGGGAGGAGGAACAATATTAATATTACTTCTTTCTATTTTTCTAAAATTAGATCAACATGTAGCACAGGGAGTAAATTTAATTTTTTATATTCCAACCGCCCTTACATCAGTTATTGTAAACTTAAAAAATAAAAATATACTTTGGAAAGAAGTATATATAGTTATAGCTGTTGGACTAATTGCAGCAGCAATTAGCGCACAAATAAGCAGCAAAATGAATGTAAAAATGTTAAGAAAGCTATTTGGAGCGTTTTTAATTGGAATTGCACTATATGAAATATATTCATGGTACAAAATGTATATAAAACAAAAAAATAGACATACTAATTATAATTAAAAATAAAGGATGGCATTTACAATATAAAAATAGTTAAATTTTTGTATTTATATTGGCTTATTCAAACAAAGTTAGAAAGGATGGCACTTACAATATAAAAATAGCTAAATTTTTGTATTTATATAGGCTTATCCAAACAAAATAGGAAAGGATGGTATTTGAAATGAAATTTGTAAAAGGTATGTTAGTTGGAGGAATTGTAACAGCAGGTATTGCAATGATGTATGCTGAAACTATGGGAGAAAGTAAAAGAAAAATGATGAGAAAAGGTAAGCAACTTGCTAGAAGAATGGGAATGATGTAAATAAAGTAATTAAAATAATAGACAAAAAATTCATCTAGCTTAAAGCTTATAAGAAAATTATAAATTAAAGGGTGTTCAAAAAGAAAAATATATTTCAGATTGAACACCCTTAATTGTACCATATAAGTATAGTTATCATAAATTGATAATTATACTTTGGGATTTATAACTAATTATTTGCAAGGTCTTTCGCATGGTTTATCATAACAATCATCGCAAGGTCTTTCACAAGGCTTTTTATCTGGTTTTACTTCACATGGAGGACATTCAAGTTCAATACCTTTTAAGCATTTACCTTCATGTTTACAAGAAGTACAAACTTTGCAATGTTTTACTACGTCAGCCCATACTTGAACTTCGTATAAACGGTTAGAGCAAAGAGGACCAAAAACAAATTCTCCATCTTTATCTGTAAAAGTATGAGAAACAGGTCTTCTTTCCTCCTTTCCACAGTTATTAACTACTTCAACTAATTTTACTACAGCATCACAAATAGGTTCTTGATAGCAATCCTTAATAACACCGTAAATAACAGTTCTATTATCTTCTGGTAAAGTAATATCTAAATCAAATTGTTTTCCAGTAGCTAAAACTCCATCTACATTTAAAATTGGGCATACATTTTTATCATATTCCATATTAATTTTTACATCCTTTCTTTTAAACTTTATATATCCTATGCAAAAAATCGACAAAAAGTTACATAAATATTATGAAAAAAAGTACATATCTCAAACCTACAAATAAGAATAATAATTAAATTCTTTAAAGAAAATATATTAAGAATAAAATAAATTAAACAAGCATATATTTAACTAACAAATTTTAGGAGGAGAGTATATGTTTATAGTTTTAAACAAACAAAAAATATATTCTTATTTAGCATTATTTAGCACAGTAATAGCATTATTTATAATAGCCTTTGCGGTTACAAATAATGAAGAAAACGTAATAGTTACATCAGCAAATGCAAAAGAGCTTCCAATTTATAATGTACAAACAAACGAAAATAAAATAGCCTTAACAATGAATTGTGCATGGAATGCAGATGATATAGATAAAATATTAGAAATATTAGAAGAAAATCAAGTAAAAATAACCTTTTTTGTTGTAGGGGAGTGGGCCAATAAGTATCCAGAAGCTTTAAAGAAAATGGCGAGTAAAGGTCATGAAATAGCAAACCACTCTGATACACACCCACATGTTAATAATTTAAGCAGTGAAGCAAATATAAAGGAAATAGAAAACTGCTCACAAAAAATAGAAAATATTACAGGAAAGAAAACCACACTTTATAGAGCACCTTATGGAGAATATAATAATACTGTAATAAAGTCAGCAAAAGAAGCAGGTCATACAGCAATTCAATGGAATTTAGACACTTTAGACTATACAGGTTTAACAGGAGAAGAAATGTGGGCAAGGCTTAATGGAAAATTACAAAAAGGATCTATAATATTAATGCACAATGGAACAGAGCACACAGCAGATAGCTTAAATATGCTATTAAATAATATAAAAAAAGAAGGATTTCAAGTAGTTACAGTATCAAGCTTAATCTATAAAGATGGATATATAATAGATAACAATGGTACTCAAAAATTACAATAGAAAAAATAAAAAAGTATTGCCTTATAATAGAAAATATTAAGTAAAGATATTACATTAAAATAGAAAAGGTTAAATAAAAAAATTAAAAGCATTGCAATAGAAAAACCAAAACTTTCCTTTTTGTGAATAAAAATATAAAAAGATGGTATACTAATAAGGAAATTGTTTGCAAGGAGCTATAAAAATGTCTTTAGTTGGAATTCTAACAGAAAAAGCCCATGAAAATTATATAAAGCAAGAATTAAAAGAAAAGAATTTTAAACAAGAGCAAATATTCTTTTTAAAGGAAAATACTATTAAAAATCTAAAAAATATTAAATTTGAAACAATTATTATTGGAAAGAAAATTAGTAAAAATAAAGGGATTATTCGAGAACTAATGCAAAATGCAAAATATGTTGTTTTTAACTCAGACATTACAGAAAATTTAAATTTATTAGCAGATTTAAGCTTCAAACTAATTACCTATGGATTTAATCCAAAAGCAACTATTACAACATCTAGTGTAGAGGAGGGAAAAATTATGGTTTGCGTACAGAGAACAATTGAAAATTTAAAAGGAAATAAAATAGAAGTACAAGAAATAACAAAAGATTTACCAAGTGATAATATTAGTTATGCAGTTATGGAATTACTAATACTTGAACTATTATATTCTTAAAAAATAATGTTAATTTAAACATAGCTTATATGCTTGAAAGAATAAATAAAATCGAAGAAAATAACATAAAAGGTAAGCTGAAAAATGCAGAATTTAAAATGCTTAAAAGGAAATAAATGAAAATAAAAGAAAAAAATAACATTTTATGTAGACAAATCCAAAAAAGTGTAGTATAATATAAAATGTGACTGATAATTAGTCTAAATTATACATATAATGAATAAACTAAAAAGAGAAACAAATGTAGGGAGGAAATAAAATTGAATACTAATTATGATGATAATAACCATTTAACCTTGGTTGGAAAGGTAACAAGCGAAAAAAGATTTAGTCATGAAATTTATGGAGAAAAATTCTACATATTTGACTTAAGTGTATCTCGTTTAAGTGGAAATGCAGATATTATTCCAGTAACAATTTCAGAAAGATTATTAACTATTAAAGATGTAACAGTAAATAGTAATTTAAAAATCGATGGACAATTTAGATCATACAATAGTTATGACAATGCAAAAAACAAATTAATTTTAACAGTTTTTGCAAAAGATCTTGAATTTATTGAAGAACAAGATGAAGATTTAGAAGTTAGAAAAGATCAAGTATCTAATGAAGTAGTTTTAGATGGCTTTATTTGCAAAAAACCAATTTATCGTAAAACACCATTTGGAAGAGAAATTTCAGATATATTATTAGCAGTAAATAGAGCATATAATAAATCTGATTATATTCCATGTATAGCATGGGGAAGAAACGCTAGATTTTGCGAAAATGTACCAGTTGGAACAGAAGTAAGAATTATAGGAAGAGTTCAATCTAGAGAATATGAAAAGAAACATGAAGATGGAACTGTAGAAAAGAAAGTAGCTTATGAAGTATCAGTATCTAGCTTAGAAGTTGCAAATCAAGAAGGAAATGAAGAAAGTAAAGAAGAAAGCATAGAAAACGAAAATAAAGAGGCAATTTAAACCTCTTTATTTTTATATCCAATTAATTTTCTTCATTAACATTTTTATTTTCATTAGCATTAGTATTTGCATTACTTGTATTATTTGTATTATCTTTAGAACTATTATTTTTCTTATTTGAAACAGCTTCTTTAACATCTGGAATAACAATTTTTCTATTATCTTTTGGTCTAGGTTTTTCTACTTCTATATATCTAGAAACAGGTGAAATATTTAGCTCACCATCTCCAGCAACAACTTCTATTTTTTTAGGCTTATTTTCTTCGTTAACTAAATTTTCGTCATCTTCCATAAAAAAATCCTTCCTTTCTTATTTCCACTTTGAAATTATATATAATTTCAAAAAATATATAATTATAAAAAGTTAATTATTTTTAAATTTTCAATCATTAAAACTAAAATTATATTATCATAATAAAAAAACGATGTCAATATTTCTTGACATAGCCAAAAATACATGGCATAATAAGGTAAGTGGCTTCGTAAAAATATAGACTACTGTAAATTTTTTAATATAACTTAATGTAGTTTAATATAATTTAATTTTGACAAATAGTAAAAACTTTCAATTGTTTTATGCAATAAAAAGTAGTCATGAAAAAGAGGTAATCAAAATGGAAATAAATAAAGTAAAGGGAATTATAGAAGCAATACTTTTTTCAGCAGGAAGAGAAGTAAAAATACAAGAACTAATGTCTGCTTTAGAGCTTAGCTCGGCAGAAATTATTACTGTAATAGAAAGTATGAAAGAAGAATATAAAGAACAAAATAGAGGAATTCAAATTATAAATATAGGTGAAAGCTATCAACTATGCACAAAACAAGAGTATTATGAATATTTATATAATATTTTAGATAAAAGAAGTAAGCCAAATTTATCTCAAGCAGCAATAGAAACCTTAGCAATTATTGCATATAATCCAAAAATTACTAGAGCAGAAATTGAATCCATACGTGGAGTAAACTCAGATGGAACTATATATAAATTGTTAGACTATAATTTAATAGAAGAAACAGGAAAACTAGATGCACCTGGAAAACCGGGAACTTATGGAGTTACTTCAGAATTTTTTAGAATTTTTGGCTTTAGTAACTTAGAAGAATTACCAGAATTGCCAAGATACAAATTAGATGAAAACAAACAAATTGTAATAGATGATATTATAGAAGAAAAAAAAATTTCAAAAGAAGAAATAAATGAAGAAGAACAGCAAGCTTCGAATGAAGAAATTCAAAAAGTAAATGTTGAAACAGAGGCTCCAATGCCCGAAAGGGAAGCACAAATATAAATAGCAATGTAAAAAATAAACTAGAATTAATTTGCTTTGTAAAAAATAAAATTAATTTGTGCCTTTCACAAATAAAAATATAAAAAAGGCAGGAAGGAAATTAAAATAAAATGAGTAATAATAAAGAATTTGTAAAAGAAATTACTAATATAGAAGAAGATATAGCAAAATGGTATACAGATATTGTAAAAAAAGCAGATTTAGCAGATTATACAGATACCAAAGGTTGCATAGCAATAAAACCATATGGATATGCAATTTGGGAGAATATTCAAAAATATACTGATGACCTATTTAAAAAATCAGGAGTAGAAAACGTATATTTCCCAGTGCTTATTCCAGAAAGTTTATTGCAAAAAGAAAAAGACCATGTAGAAGGATTTGCACCAGAAGTAGCATGGGTAACACAAGGTGGGGGAGAAGAACTAGAAGAAAAATTGTGTATAAGACCAACTTCAGAAACAATGTTTTCTAATTTATATTCAAAGTGGCTAAGCTCATGGAGAGACTTACCAATGGTATATAATCAATGGTGCAATGTATTACGCTGGGAAAAAGAAACAAGACCATTTCTACGTTCAAGAGAATTTTTATGGCAAGAAGGTCATACAATACACGCAACAGAAGAAGAGGCTAAAGAAAGAACAATACAAATGCTTGAAATATATGAAAGAGTAATAGAAGACTTGCTAGCAATTCCAGTTGTAAAAGGAGAAAAAACACCAAGCGAAAAATTTGCTGGCGCAGAAAGTACATATACAGTAGAAACGATGATGCATGATGGAAGAGCATTGCAATCTGGAACCTCACATTATTTCGGTCAAAATTTTACAAAACCATTTGATATAAAATTCCAAAACAAAGAAGGAAAAGAAGAATATGCATATCAAACATCTTGGGGAGTTTCTACAAGATTAATAGGTGGCGTTATAATGGCACATGGAGATAATAGAGGTTTAAAATTACCACCAAAAGTAGCACCTATTCAAGTAGTAATTATACCAATTGCAGCACATAAAGAAGGAGTAACAGAAAAAGCACAAGAAATATATAATGAGCTTTTACAAAAATATAGAGTAAAACTAGATTTAAGAGATAGCTATTCTACAGGATACAAATTTAATGACTGGGAAATGAGAGGAGTGCCAGTTCGTATAGAAATGGGCCCAAGAGACATTGAAAATGGAGTTTGTATTTTAGTAAGAAGAGATACCTTAGAAAAACAAGAAGTAAAATTAGAAAATTTATCAGAAGAATTAGGAAAATTATTAGAAGATATACAAGCAAATATGTTTGCAGAATGTAAAAAAAGATTAGAAGAAAAAACAACAATAGCAACAAATCTAGAAGAATTTACTAAAAACATGAATGAACATCAAGGCTTTATAAAAGCAATGTGGTGTGGAGACGAAGCTTGTGAAGATAAAATTAAAGAATTAACAGGTGCAAAATCAAGATGTATACCATTTGAGCAAGAACATATTTCAGATAAATGTGTATGCTGTGGAAAAAAAGCAGAAAAAATGGTAATATGGGGAAGGCAATATTAGAAATATAAAAAATATTATATAAGAAAATCGTTTCCTTCATAAACAAATGACATGTGCTTAGCACTGGCAGATTAAGAAAGATTAACCTTGCTTTCTATGAAAGATGTATTTTCCTAGAAAACAAAAAGCGTATTAGCATTAATTTATTTTAATTCTAATACGCTTTTTAATATTAATTTTTTTATTCTTAAAGCTATTATTTACATATAATGTAATAAACAAAATTAAAAGACAATGTAAATAAAAATTAAACTATTATAAACATTTATAAAAAATTAGTTATTAAGCGAATTTAAAATTTCCGGGTAAATCCTATAAGCATTTTCTTTCCAATTGTCTACAATCTTCTTAGCCTCTTCACGAGATCCTGCAAAAACACTAATTTCAAAAATACAAGAATTTTTTTCATTAATTTTGCAAGTTACAGTATATTCATTTTCACTTAAAGGAGTAAATTCAGCTATAACAGACTCTTTATTTTCAGTTTCCTTTAAATTACTTTCAAAAGAAGTATCAACTTTTAATTTTATAATTCCCGGTAATATACTGTTAGTTAAATTTAAAGTAGTTTTGCCACTTTCAGTAATTTGATAAACATTTTTTCCATCTTTTTCAAAACAAATAATATATTTATTATCTAGCAAATCCAACAAAAACTGTTGAAAATAAAAATAATTCATATCCATAACATTTAGAACAAGTCTAAGTAAGCTATCATTAGTAATAGGTTCATTTATTTTATTTAATATATATAAAATTAAAACTTTATTTTCTGCTAATACCTCGCTATCTTGCGTTAATTTCAAGATGTTCAACTCCTATCTCTATAAATGAAGTAATTATCGTTCGATTCCTTTTTTCGACATAAGTAAAATCATTATACCACAAACAATAAAAAAAAACTATGTTTATAAAAATTATTTATAAAAATACTATTTTTTTGTGACATAAAATGATATACTGTAGCCAGAAAAAAATGGAGGAAGATATGAAAACCTTATATGAAATACTAGAGGTAAGTGAAACTGCTTCAAAAGAAATAATAGAAAAAGCATACAAAGTATTAGTAAAAAGATACCATCCAGACTTGCAACCTCAAGATAAAAAAGAAAATGCAGAAAAAATAATGAAACAAATAAATGAGGCATATAATGTTTTAATTGATGATGCAAAAAGAAAAGCTTATGATGAAGAACTAAAGAAAAGTAGAGAAGAACAGCAAACTTCTTATTATAATAGTAGTTATCAAAACGAAAATAATAATTATCAAAATTCAAATAACGTAAATGAACAATATAATAATGCAAATCAATATAAAAATGTTCAAGAAGAATTAATAAAAAAACAAGAGCAAAAAATGCAGGAAGAATTAAAAAGACAAATGGAAATGCAAAAAGACATAAGAAATCAATATGAAAGAAAATATCAAAAAGCATATGAAAGTTATTTAAGAAGTTTAGGCTATAAAATAAAATACAAATGGACATGGAAAAGAATTAAAGATTTACTCATTACAATATCAATAATTATTATAATATGTTTAATTCTTTGGGTAATTCCTTTTACACATAATATTATAATTAATTTTTATGAATCTAATCCCATAATAAAAGGAGCCATTCAAATACTAGGGAAAATACTACAAGCAATTTGGAATGCAATTTGTTCAATTTTCACGCAAACCAATAAGCCGTAGTGTTTATTAAACTACAAAAAGTATTAGAAGATAAAGCAAAATAGTATCAAAGGACAAGTTTCCCTAAAAAAAATTAAAATATTATGTTTTTAGTTATTGACAATTAAAATTAAATAGGATAAAATATCTTCGATAACCTAAGTAGGGTTATAAAAAAAGCATGATAATTTTAAATATATTTGGAAATTAAAGGAGGTGAATGTTAGTAAGAAATGGCACGTTACGCTAAGGACAAAAGGCAGCATGGTAAGAAGAGTAAAATCATAGTTATCATTTTAGCATTGATTATTTTAGCTATTATTGGTTTACTCCTAAGAAACAAATTACTTGCAGAAACAAATCAAACACTTGGAAAAATAAATCCTATTGAAGAAGGCAATCAAAACGAAGTAAAAGAACCAGAAATCGTTAATGTTGATGACATACCAGAAAAAATGGGAAATTACAAAGTTTTGGGAAAGCTTGTAATAGAAAAAATAGGGGTAGATAATAACATATTAGAAGTATGTGATGATGATAGTTTAAAATTATCAGTTACAAAGTTTTATGGTCCTGGTGTAAATGAAGCTGGCAACTTTGTTATATGCGGTCATAATTGGGGCGGTATATTAAAAAGATTATCTGAACTGCAAGACGGAGATACCTTTTACATGATAAACCGAGAAACAAAAACAAAAATTTATTATCAAATAGTTGATCACTTTACTTGTGGTCCGAATGATATCTCGATTTTAGACCAAAATGAAGACGGCAAAAAGAAGGTAACTATTTATACGTGTACCCCATCAGGTGCAAAAAGAGTAGTTTATACAGCAAAGGAGACTTAAAAAAGGTATATCCTTTATATAGATATACCACACTTAAAAGAAAAAATTAAATTAAGAAAGAAGGAATTTTAAAATGAAAAAACAATTATTAGCAATCGCAATGGTTACTATGTTATTAGTAGCAACATTAATTAGCACTGTTAGTGCAACATCAATTACAGCATCAGCACCAGCTGCTGAAATCAAAAAAGGAGATAAAGTAACTGTTACAGTAAATACAGATGCAGCATTAGCTTCAGGAAAAATCAAAGTTAAATATGATACAAGCAAATTCTCAATAGAAAAAACAGATATAGTATGTGACGGAAATGCAAGCGTAACACCAAATGTAAAAACTGCAGATGGAGAAGCTATAGCTGTATTAGTAAAAATGGATGGAGAAGAAGGAGCTACAACTAAAAATGTTACATTTACGTTTACAGCATTAGCAGATATGAAAGCAGAAGACGCTAACTTCGAGTTAACAGAATTCTCAGGTTCTAAAACAGCATCTTTTGATGATTTTACAGTAAAAACAGCAACAGCTGCAGTAGAAGAACCAACACCAACAAAGGCACCAACAACAACACCAACTAAAGAACCATCAAAAGCACCTTCAAAAACACCATCAACAACACCAACTAAAGCACCATCAACAACAACACCAACAAAGGCACCAACAAAAACACCAGATGGATTAGCTCAAACAGGAGCTCCATTATATGTAGTTGGTATAGCAGTTGTATTAGTAGCTGCATTAGTTTTAATGGTAAAAAAAGCAAAATAAGAAAATAAGTAGAAAATAAGATTATTATACTTTGAAAAAAGTAAAATATAAAATTTATACTTTCGGGAGGAATGAAAAGTGAATAAAGGTAAAAAAATAATATCAACACTAGCAATAGCAAGTATGTTAGCAGGAAATGTGCTTCCTTTAGCAAGCTACGCTGCAACAGAAGGATTAACTAGTGGAATATACGAACAAGCAGATGGAAGCAAATTCGTAGGATTTAGATTTGATCAAGCTAATGCTACAAAAAAATTAACATTAGCTGACGTTGCAGAAAAAGTAGGAACTGTAACAAAATTAAATAATAACGATGTAACAGAAACAACTACAGAAGTTAAAACAGGTGATGTAGTTACTACATCTGATTCTAAAACATATACTGTAGTATTATATGGAGACGTTGATAAATCAGGTCTTGTAGATACACAAGATGCTTTAGCAATTGTTAATTATGTAGCTGAATTAGAAGGCTCTGAACTTACAGGTGCAGCTCTTGAAGCAGCAAATGTAGGAGATCATGACGGAAAAGTAGAAGCAAATGATGCTTTAACAATCGCTAACTATATGGCAGAATTAACAGATTATGTAATTGATCCAATGCCAGAAAGTGATCCAGAACAAGAAGTTCTAGTAGCAAAGATTAAAGAAGAAGATTATGAAAAGAGTAACAATGGTTTGTGGGCTGTTGAGCCTAATGAAGCAAATACTGTAGTTACTTTAAAAGTTGAGGGTGCTAAAAATGCTGAGGCCAATGCTACAGTAAGTTTCACTCTTACTGAAGTCAAAGATGGTACTACTTTAAGTGAACAAAGTAATGAAAAAATAAAACTTAATGAGATTAAGGACGGTAATGCTACTGTTACTGTTCCTAAAAAGGCTGGAAACTATTCTCTTATCCTTAAGAGTGGTGACAAATCACAATCTATAACAGTTAATGTTATTGATGTCTCTCTTCTAAAAAAAGAAAATATTAAATTTGAAGAGATTCAAGACGAAGATAGAAAAGCTTTAACTGGCGATGTTAAAGATAATACTGAAGAAGTTTATAAGACTGAAAATAAACCTACCTTTGAAAATAACAACAGAACAATTACTTTCAAAGGTAACGTTAATACAATGAAAGGTGATAAAAAATACAGAGTTAGATTAAATGTTTCTAAAACTGACTCTAAGGACCTTATCGTTGCTTACTTAGACAATGGCAAGGTCGTTAGAATTACTCCTTCTATTGTCGAAGAAGCTTCTGATACTATCCTTCTTTTTGATTTAGAGGCTTCTGTTGCTACTACTAAATTAGTCGTTGCTCCTAGTGGTTCTGTTGACGCTCAAATTAAAAATGAAATTAACAAAGAAAGTGGTAATTTTGCTACTGTTAAATTCACATCTACTTCTATCCTTTGGATTGATAGAAATAACAATAAGGGCGCAAATATAGCTAATGCAACTGGTATGGGAGTTAACGCACTAGCAAATCAAAGCACAGAAAACGGTCCAATTACTAA
>CANRKF010000003.1 GCA_947631145.1 uncultured Clostridia bacterium
TTCTAGCTTCATTTTCCTCTTGCTTTCTTTTAAGTTTTGTCTTTTCCTTTGTTCTTTTACCATTGTTTTTCCTCCTTCTTTTATTTTGTTTTTTTCTTTTTAGTTATTTTATATAGAAAATAACATTTTACAAAATAATATTTTTTACTTAATATTTTCTTTAAAAATATTTCCTTATTTATATTTTTACATAAAACTTTCATTATAAAAAATATTTTTTAATATTACTTTCTTTATAAAATAAATTAAATTATATAAATTTAAAATATTAAAATCTTTTTTAGTATATTTTTAAGCACAACAAAAGGACAGACTATTTTTTTCAAATAATCTATCCTTTATTATTCTTAATATATTTTTACATAAAAAATAAACTACTAATAAACTCTTAGTATTGTTTTCTTTCTTTAATAGTATAAGTGTGTGTGTGTGTGTGTACAGCCTCAAGGCTTTCAGCCGTTTTTTCTTGTGTCATTTTTCTTTTCTCCTTTGTTTATTTTTATGCTTTTTATTTGATTTGTTCTTATTAAATCACATTTACATTTTTTTGTAAATACTTTTTTTTATTTTTTTATATAAATTACCTCTACTGTTACAAAATAACAATTTTTTCTAAATTTAATCTTTATTTCTAATTTGTAATTAATAACTTTGACTTTTCTATACTTTTATGCAATAATATGTGGTACCAGATAAATGCTAAAAAATGTATTTTGAAATTAAAATATTAATTTTAAAAATTTCTGAAAGGATAAAAATGGATACGCTTTTAAATAAATTAGAATATAATCAAATTATTCAAATAATAAATAAATATTGTAAAACATATCTTGGAAAAAATTTATGTAATAGTTTAATTCCAAGTTTTGAATTTGAGCATGTAAAAAACTCTTTAGAAAAGGTTAATCAAGTAACTTCTCTTCTATTTCAAAAAGGAGCTCCTCCTTTATATGAAATAGAAGAACTTGAACTGCCTATTAAAATGCTAGAAAGTATGCAAATATTAACTGCCAAAAACTTGCTTGATATTGCACACCTTTTAAAAATGGCTTCTGAACTACACAGTTATTTTTATAACGATGAAAATTTTGATTTATCTTCTTTTAATTTAATAGAAGATTACTTTTCTTCGCTATATTCTAACCCTAATATTTTGAAAAATATTACTTCTAAAATTTTAGATGAGAATACTATTGCAGATAATGCTTCTAGCAAATTAAGTGCTTTGCGCAAAAGCAGAAAAAATTTAGAGCAAGATGTAAAAGATAAATTAAATTCATATATTCATTCTAGCAAGTATTCTAAATATATTATGGATCCTATTGTAACTGTTCGTAATAATCGTTATGTAATACCTGTTAAGGAAGAATATAAAGATTTTGTTAAAGGTTTTATTCATGATACTTCTTCAAGTGGTTCTACCCTATATATTGAGCCTACTTCAGTGTTTGAAGCTAATAATCAAATTGCTCATATTAAAGTTGAAGAGGAGCTAGAAATTCAAAGAATTTTAAGTGAGCTTTCCTCTCTTCTTTACCCTTATGTAAATGAGCTTTCTAAAAATTTAGATTGTATTGGTGCTCTTGATTTGCTTTTTGCAAAAGCTACTTATGGTAAAGATGAAAATTGTAATGTTCCTAATTTAAGCGAAAAAAAGTATATTAATTTTTATAAGGCACGTCACCCTTTATTAGATAAGAAAACTGCCGTGCCTATTGATATTTATTTAAAAGAAGATAACCCTTGTTTATTAATTACAGGTCCTAATACTGGTGGTAAAACAGTTGCTTTAAAAACAATTGGCTTACTTCTTCTTATGGCATATTCAGGTATTCCTATACCTTGCCATGAAAAAAGTAGTATTTGTGTGTTTTCAAAAATTTTTGTGGATATTGGCGATGAGCAAAGTATAGAGCAGTCTTTAAGTACATTTTCTGCTCATATGATGAATATTATAAATATTACCAATAATGTGAATAATAATAGCTTAATACTTTTAGATGAGCTTGGTTCTGGCACAGATCCTGTAGAAGGTTCTGCCTTAGCTATTAGTATTTTAAGCTATTGTAAAAATGCTGGTGCTTTTATATGTTGCACAACTCATTATCCAGAATTAAAAGAATTTGCTTTAGTTACAGATGGTTTTGAAAATGCAAGCTTTGAGTTCGATTTAGAGAATTTAAAGCCTACTTATCGTTTGTTAATTGGTATTCCCGGAAAAAGTAATGCTTTTGAAATTAGTAAAAAGCTTGGTTTAAATTCTGATATTTTGCAAAATGCTTCTTCTTTTTTGAAAAAAGATAAAGTTTCTATTGAAGAATTACTAAAAAATATATATAATAATAAGCTGTTAATTGATAAAGAAAAAGAAGAAATTGAAAAGAATTTAAGTCAAATTTCTGGCTTAAGGCAAGCTTTGGAAAATGAAAAAAGAGAGCTTGAGGAAAAGAAAAGGGATTTAATTGAAAAGGCTAAACTTGAGGCTAGAGAAATTGTTTTAGATGCTAAAGAAGAAGTTAATGATATTATACAGGAATTAAATAAAGAAAATATAGATATTAAAACTGCTAATTCTAATAGAAATAAATTAAATAAAAAAATAAAGGAGTTAGTTCCAAATAGTAGTTTAAGTTCTTATGAAGCTTCTGAACTTGAAGGCTTAAATGCTTCTAAAAAGCTTAATCCAAATGAGGTTTCTCAGGGTTTAAGTGTATGGGTTCCTTCTTTTAATTCTGAAGGGACAGTTTTAAGCTCACATGTTAGTAAATCTGGCGAAGTTATGGTTCAAGTTGGACTTGCTAAAATGAGTTTAAAATTAGAACAACTTACTAAAATTGCTAATACTTCTGGTTATACCAATGGTTCTAATTCTGCTAATGGTTCTAATAATAAAAATGGTCAGGTTCATACTTTTTCTAGTTCTAAAGCTCAAATGGTATCTTCTGAAATTAATGTTATTGGGCAAAATGTTGAAGATGCAATTTATGTAATTGATAAGTATATAGATAACTGCGTTTTAGCACACCTTTCTCCTATTCGCATTGTTCATGGAAAAGGTACTGGCAAGCTTCGTGAAGGTATACATGCGTATTTAAAAAGAAATCCTCATGTAAAATCTTTTCGTTTGGGTACTTTTGGCGAAGGTGAAATGGGCGTAACTGTTGTGGAGTTATAAAATTATTCTAGAAAGAATGTGTTTATAGAATTTTTATTAAATACATCTTATAAACATATTATACGAGGTTTTTAAAAATTTATGAAGAAAAAAATATCAATAATAAATGCTTGCACTGATTTAGGTGTTAATGTAAATGGAGCAGCTCTTGGTGCACAAATTTTAACTAAAGATTTTAATTGCAGTAATATTTCTAATATTCATGCAGAAAGTAATAATAACAATATTGCTAATATTCATACAGAGAGTAATAATAACAATATTGCTAATATTCATGCAGAAAGTAGTAATAACATTGCTAATATTTATACAGAAAGTAACAATAATATTGCTAATATTTATACAGTAATGCAAGAAAGTATAAAGGGAACTGTAGATTTTAAAAATTTTAATACTAATAAAGAAACTCTTGATGATTTTGTAAAAGAATTTAATAATCTTTTACTTAAAATGCATGAGCTACATTTTGAAAATAACATGACTGAAAACGAAATTAAATTATATAATCAAAAAATGCAAAATTTAGTATTAGCGGTTAAAGCTTTAGATAGTAAATGTGAAAAAAGAAATATGGATTCTATTAATAAATTTAATGAAGAACTTTATAAAGTTGTTTCTAAAGTGTTAGAAAATAATGAGTTTCCCCTAACTGTTGGTGGAGATCACATTGTTGCCATTGCTTCTAGCTTAGCTTCTATAAAAAAGCATAAAAATTTGGGAATTATTTGGTTTGATTCTCATGGAGATTTTAATACATACTCTACTTCTGTTACAGGAAATTTGCATGGGCTTCCTTTAGCAGTTGCTACACATTATGAGAAAGATATTCTAGCACCTTTCCATAATGGTCCATTTTATAACCCTAAAAATACTGTTATTGTTGGCGGTAGAGATATTGATCCATGGGAATGGGGTAATATTATAGATGCTGGTGTTACTGTATTTTCTACTAAAGATATTCAAAATTTAGGCGCAGAAGTTGTTTGTAAAAAGGCTTTTGAAATTGCATCTTGTGGAACTAATGGTGTTCACGTTAGCTTCGATTTAGATTTAATTGATCCTGAAGTTGCACCCGGAGTTTCTGTACCTGCTTTAAATGGTATTAATTTAGAACAAACTTATAATTTAGTAGATGAAATTTTGAAATATGCAAATATTATTAAATCTGCTGATTTAGTAGAGTTTAATCCTATTTTTGATAAGAATCATGTTACTGAAAACATTGCTAAAAATATTTTGTGTCGCATTAGGGACGTTTCTTAACGCGACACTTTGTCGCGTAAAGAAACGTCCCCAATGCGACATTTTGTCGCGCCAAGAAACGTCCCCAACGCGACATTTTTTATTTTCTTAGTTCTGCTCCTAAGTTTTTCTCTAATTCTGCAATTATTTCTTTCATAATGCTATTGATTTCATCATCTGTTAAGGTTCTATCTGGAAGTCTGAATTTTAAGCTATATGCAACGCTTTTTTTGTTTTCTCCTAATTTTTCGCTTCTGTAAATATCAAATAATTTTGCTTCTTCTAATAATTTTTTAGCTTTCTTTTGGATGATTTTCTCAATTTCTCCTACTTCTATTTCTTCATTTATTACCATACTAATATCTCTTTCTACTGCTGGGAATTTAGTAATTGGTGCATATTTTTGATTTTTTCTAGCATATTTTGTTAATTTATCTATATCTATTTCTGCAAGAAGTACTCTTTGAGTTATATCATAATTTTTTGTAAGTAGTGGATTTGCCTCTCCTATTGTAGCAACTACATCAGTTCCTACATTAAGGTTTGCACATCTTCCCGGATGATACATTTTATTTTCTTTTTCTTTTCTAATATCATATCTTTGAAGTCCTGCTACTTCTAATACATTTTCTACTAAGCCTTTTAGTGTGTAAAAATCTTCTTTTTCGCTGTATATACCAATAGTTAAAACATTTTTTTCTTCTGGCAAGTTTCCGCTTTCTATTACTCCATTTTTGTTTCTATATACTCTAGATAAATCAAATAGTTTTACTTCTTTGTTTTTATAATTGTTGTTAGTTTCTAAAATTTGCATCATGCTTGGAATAGAAGTAGTTTTCATTATAGTATAATCTTCACTTAATGGATTTTGAATTTTTACAGCTTCTGTAAGATATTCATTATTTCCTTCTATATTGCATTTTGCCAAGTCTTTTTCACTTAGGAAACCATAGGTGCAAATTTCTGATAAACCACTGTTTACTAGGTATTCTGATACATTATCTGCTATTTTTTGCTCTTTATTTTTGCCCCCTAAGGTTGTTTCTGCATTAATTAAAGTTGTTCCTAATTTATCATATCCATAAAATCTTAAAACTTCTTCTGCTACATCTGCAAGTTGCTCAATATCTGGTCTAAAGTATGGTGGTATAACTTCGCCATTTTCTACTTTTATTTCTAATTTTTCTAAAGTTTTTACCATTTCTTCTTTAGATAAATTTGTTCCTAATAAAACATTGATTCTATCTACGTTTAATGGAATTCTTGCTATTTTTTGTTTAGTTGGATACACATCAATTTTTCCTTCTACTGCTTCTCCAGCACCAATTTGCTCTACTAATTCTACTGCTCTATTGATTGCTCTTAATGCATTTTCTTGAGATAAGCCTTTTTCGTAACGGCTAGATGCTTCTGTTCTTAAACCTACTGCTTTTGCAGTTTTTCTAACACTTCCTCCATAGAATACAGCAGATTCAAATACTACTGTTTGAGTTGTAGGTTCTATTTCAGAGTTTTGTCCTCCCATAACTCCTGCAATAGCTACTGGCTTTTTGCTATCTGCTATTACTAGCATATTTTCATTTAATTTTCTTTCTTGGTCATCAAGTGTAATAATTTTTTCATCTTTTCCTGCTCTTCTTACTGTAATATGCTTTCCTTCAATAGAATTTATATCAAATGCATGCATTGGTTGCCCCATTTCAAGCATAACATAGTTAGTAATATCTACTATATTATTTATAGCTCTTACTCCACAGCTATTAAGCCTTTTTACCATCCATTCTGGAGATGGAGCAATTTTAACATTTTTTACAACTCTTGCAATATAACGGTAGCATAAGTCTGGAGCTGTAATTTCTACTGTTAGGCCATCTATGTTGTTTACATCTTTTACGGTCATTTCATCTATGTTTTTACGAGGATTTTTAAATGGTACATTTAAAGAAACTGCAGTTTCTCTACCTAATCCTTCAATAGAAAAACAATCTGGTCTATTTGGTGTAATTTCAAAGTCTATAACTGTTTGGTTAATACCTAAAACTTCCTTAATATCTTTTCCAAGTTCTTTTTCTAGTTCAGGCTTTAAAATCATAATACCATTTTCAATTTGATCTGGATAATTGTGAATGTCTAACCCTAATTCTCCAACAGAACACATCATTCCACAAGAATCAACACCTCTTAATTTACCAGTTTTTATTTCTACTCCTCCAGGTAGTTTTGAGCCATCTTTTGCTATTGGAACAATGTCTCCTTCTTTAATATTTTGAGCTCCTGTTACAATTTGTAAAATTTCTCCGTTTCCTACATCTACTTTTGTAACTACTAAATGATCTGAATTTATATGTCGCTTAATTTCTAATATTTTTCCAACAACTACATTTTGAATATCACTTCCCTGTTCTTCTATAGTTTCTACTTTAGAACCAGTCATTGTTAGAATATCTCCTAACTCTTTTGGACTTACATTTATATCTGCATACTCGCTTAACCATTCTATACTTGCTTTCATTTTTAATTTCCTCCTTCATTTTGTCGCGTTAGGGACGTTTCTTTACGCGACACTTTGTCGTTTCTGGGACACATCTTTTATTTCTATATTTTTTTCTAATTTAGAAATTTTAGTTAATTACCATATTTTATTATGGTATTTTTAATATATTTTTAAACATGTGTCCTAAATGCGACACTTTGTCGCGTTAAGAAACGTCCCCAACGCGACATGACACTAAAATTGTTTCAAAAATCTTACATCGTTTTCGTATAATAAACGCATATCGTCAATTCCAAATTTTGCCATAGCTATTCTTTCAACACCGAAGCCAAAGGCAAAACCTGAATATTCTTCTGGATCAATTCCGCAATTACGAAGCACGTTTGGATGAACCATTCCACATCCTAAAAGTTCTATCCAGCCTTCTCCTTTACATACTCTACAGCCTTTTCCTCCACATACAAAGCAAGATACATCTGCTTCTGCACTTGGTTCTGTAAATGGAAAATGGTGTGGTCTAAATCTAACTAAAGTTTTTTCTCCTAAACATTTTTTAGCAAACATTGCAAGTGTTCCTTTTAAATCTGCCATTGATATGTTTCTATCTATAACCAAACCTTCTATTTGATGGAATACTGGTGAATGTGTTGCATCTACGCTATCTGAACGATATACTGCTCCCGGACAAATAATTTTAATTGGTGGCTTTGTAGTTTCCATTACTCTTGCTTGAACTGATGATGTTTGTGAACGAAGTATTATATCATCTGTAATGTAAAAAGTATCTTGTATATCTCTTGCTGGATGGTCTGGTGGTGTGTTTAATTTATCAAAGTTATATGTTGCAAGCTCTACTTCTGGTCCATCTGCAATTTCATACCCCATTCCTATGAATATTTCTTTTACATCATTTATTATTTGTGTTATTGGGTGTACACTTCCTAAATTATTCTTTTTACTTGGCATAGTAACATCTATATTTTCTGTTGCTAGCTTTTTTTCAATTTCTAGGTTTGCAAAGTGCTTTTCTCCATTTTCAATTTTTGCTTCTAATTCGTCTCTTATTTCATTTACTAAACTTCCTATTACTGGTCTTTCTTCTGGTGAAAGCCCTCCCATTCCTCTTAACATTAAAGTAAGCTCTCCTTTTTTTCCTAAGTATTTAATTCTTACATCTTCTAGTGCTTTTGCATCTTTTGCTTCTTGTATATCCTTTAGTGCTTTTTCTTTGATTTGTGCAATTTGTTCTTTCATAGTAAAATTTCATCCTTTCTTGCTTTTTCGGAAGATTAATATAATTTTCAAATTAAAATCCATTTCTTTCTTGCTTTGCTCAAACACATAGAAATGAAAGATTGCTTTTTTTCAAATTATTATCTTCCTATTTTTATATTTAGGTTTTTTAAGTTTTCCTATAAAACTTTTAATTTTATTTTTGTTATAATTTTATGCTATATATTTTTAAAACTCCATTCCATCCTGAAATAGGACGAAATGGAGCTTTCGTGGTACCACCTAATTTTATTAATTAAATTTAAATTTTACTTAATTTTTATATGACATTGTTATTTTATATAAGTAATTTTAAAAAAAATTAACCTTATTATAGTTATAACGTGACTAACGCTTTTTCCTAATAAAACTTGACATTTTATATTTTTTTATTATTTTATGCTTATTTTTTATTAGCACATTTAAAATAATTGTGTCAGGTATTTTTCAGAAAAAGGCCAAAAAAGTGAAATTTCGGTAAAAGCTATAATAATAAACTTTCAGCTATTGTTTATTTCTCTTTCTTATACTTTACTTTACCTACTTTGCTTTTTTATTGGTTTGTTATTGCATTATTTATTTATTGGTTTGTTTTTTGTTTTTTATAGATTTATTTATGGTTTGTTTTTTATTTTTTATAGTTTTATTTATTGATTTGTTTTTTTATTAATGTTATTTAACGTAAACTATTTTAACATTTTTTTGCTTTTAAATCAAGTGTTTATTTTAATTTTTGACTTGACGCATTTTACTATATTCCTCATCAAAAATTCTTGCATAAGGTTCTCCATTACTTTTCTGTTTTTCAATTTGTTTTATTTCTTCTTTCTTAAACTAATTATCTACACTATATTTTTCTTTTGCAATTTGTTCTAAATCATAATTTTCCTTTGCATCAATTCTTTGCTTTTCATATATTCGTTTTATTATTTGATGTAGATTTGTTCGTCAATATCATTGCAGTACCAATTAATAATTTTTATTCGTCTTCTACTTCATCTATATCAATGTGTAAGTTTAAATCTTCTTCAGTAGGTAAAGCATCTATTATTTCTTTTGGCAATATTTCAAAAGATGATACTCCTATTGGATTTTCAACATTATTTAATGAATATTCAACAGTTAATCTCTTTTTACCTTTACAAAGTATTAATCCTATTGTATCGTTATCTTGTTCAGTTTTTAATATATTATTTACAGCATTTATATAAAAGTTCATTTTTCCAGCATACTCTGGTTTAAATTCACCAACTTTTAATTCAATTACTACATAACATCTTAATTTTAAATGATAGAATAACATATCAAGAAAATAGTCGTTATTATCTACTGTTATTTTATATTGATTTCCAACAAAACTAAATCCTTTTCCGTAATTCTATTAAAGTGTCTTTTATTCTTTCCACTAATGCATTTTCTAATTCTGTTTCAATATATTTTTCTTTTAAAAGTGGTAAATTAAAAATATATGGGTCTTTTTGCATACTATTTGCCATATCACTTAATGGAGAAATTAGTTTTTCATTAAAATTGTTATCTTTAATTGCTTT
The DNA here is from genome assembly GCA_947631145.1 of uncultured Clostridia bacterium. GTDB lineage: Bacteria > Bacillota > Clostridia > TANB77 > CAG-508 > CAG-273. The sequence goes on from CANRKF010000003.1 coordinate 9,734, forward strand.
ACCTTGTCTTTCATATAATTTTGTATCAATTTGCAATTCAAGTACATCAACAGACCAGCCATTTTCAACACATTTTTGCATATACCATAATCTTTCATCTATATCTTTAATCTTATCTAAAATAAGCAAATTATGAGACCACGGAATTTGTGCAGACGCCATCTGCACTTTTTCATTAGAACTTATTTCTGCATAAAATTTTTTCATATTTTTAATATTTCTTACTGAAAAACCTTTTATATTAGGAAATTCAATTTTCATCTCGGTACTTAAACTTTCTATAAATTTATTACCCCAAGAAGAATTTTCATTTACCACTTTGCCAATATAAAAATATAATTCAAGTAATCTTTTATTAGCATCACTCATAATTAAAGTTTGAGTTTTATAAATTTCATTTTTTATGTTTTTAATTATTTCTTTAAAATCTTTTTCTAACATATTTTCATTATCCATATATTAGATCCTCCAATTTTGCCACTATTAGTGGCGGATTTTATTTTTTCTTTTTTAATCCTTTTATAATTTCATTAAAAGTTATTAGCAAAGCGATACTTTTTTCGAAACAAGGAGCAACAGTGTTTTGACTTATGTTGTTTTATAAAATAAAACAACTAGTCAAACTAACTGGTTGCGACGTGGCTGGGGTACTAGGATTCGAACCTAGGAAATGTCGGAGTCAGAGTCCGATGCCTTACCGCTTGGCTATACCCCAATGTAATTATATTTTTATAATTTTGCGCCACAAGCCTAATTTGTATATATTTTTTGTACTTTAGATTAAAAAATATATACAAAATGGCTATGGCGATCTTTTTAATTCTAAATTATTTTATGAACTATTTTATTGCTTTTCTTCCTCTAAATACTGCTACATCTCCAAGTTCTGCTTCTATATTTAATAAACGATTGTATTTTGCAACACGGTCTGTTCTGCAAGGTGCACCTGTTTTTATTTGACCTGCATTTGTAGCTACTGCAACATCTGCTAAAGTTGTATCTTCTGTTTCCCCGCTTCTATGTGAAACAACTGCTGTGTAGCCATTTCTTTTTGCAAGCTCAATTGCATCTAATGTTTCTGTTAAGGTTCCAATTTGATTTAATTTTATTAATATGCTGTTAGCTGTGTTATTATCTATTCCTTTTTGTAAACGTTTTATATTTGTAACAAATAGGTCGTCTCCAACTAATTGTACTTTGTTTCCAATACGTTCTGTAAGCACTTTCCAACTTTCCCAGTCCTCTTCTGCTAATCCATCTTCAATAGAGATTATTGGGTATTTTTCTGCTAATTCTACTATGAAGTCTATCATTTGCTCTTTTGTTTTGAATTCGTCTGTTTTCCAGAAATAGTAGCCATCTTTTCCTATTTTCTTTGCTTCATCATACATTTCTGTTGCTGCTACATCTAAGGCTAAGCATACGTCTTCTCCCGGTTTGTAACCTGCACCTTTTATTGCTTCTATAATTAGTTCAATTGCTTCTTCCTCGCTTCCTAAATTTGGTGCAAATCCTCCTTCATCTCCAACACCAGTTGAATAGCCTTTTGATTTTAATACTTTCTTTAAGTTGTGATATACTTCTACACCCATTCTCATACATTCTGAAAATGTTTTTGCACCTACTGGCATAATCATAAATTCTTGTACGCTTAGGCTACTATCTGCATGCTTTCCACCATTCATAATGTTCATCATTGGAACTGGCAATTCTTTTGCATTTACTCCTCCTATATAGTTATATAGGCTCATTCCTAATGAATTTGCTGCTGCTTTAGCTACTGCTAAAGATACTCCAAGCATTGCGTTTGCACCTAATTTTCCTTTATTTTCTGTTCCATCTAGTTCTATCATTGTTTTATCTATTTTTACTTGTTCATAAGCATTCATTCCTACTATTTTTTCACTAATAATGTTGTTTACATTTTCTACTGCTTTTAAAACACCTTTTCCTAAGTATCTTTCTTTATCTCCATCTCTTAGTTCTACTGCTTCAAAGCTTCCAGTAGATGCTCCAGATGGTACCAATGCTACTCCTGAAAATCCTCCTTCTAATACTGCTTCTACTTGTACTGTAGGATTTCCTCTTGAATCTAATACTTCTAATGCTCTTACACTTTCAATTTCTAAATAATCTTTCATGTTTTTTATCCTTTCCTTAAAAATTTTTAATTAACCTTTTATATTAAAGTACATCTATGTTTATTATGCACTAATATTAAATTAGACTATTATTTTTTAATATATTAAATTTTTAATTATTCACTTTCAAAGTTATTTTATTTATTGAATTTGCAAAGCTTTAAATACTTCATTTAATAAAATATTTAAACTCCAAGACTTAATATTTGCGTTTTTACCTCACAGTTTTGCATATCTTCTATTGGCTTTGGTTGTTCTTTTTGATATTTTACCATATATTTTATAGGATTATAATATATTGTGTCTGAATAAATAGATTTATTTGGTACTATATTTTTTTCTAACTCTGTTATTAATAAATTCCTTTGTTCCTTACTTAATGTTTCTACTGGTATTTTTAAATTATTATAAGCCCATAATATATGCTTTTTTTCCACTTGTTCTTTTAAAATAGGCACCTCATCGTAGTTAAATTCTACTGTGAATTTTACTCCTTCTATTTTTATGGTAATATTAGTCCACGACTTTCTACGTAATTTATTAAATTCCTCTTTTAGCTCTTTAATTAGATCATATAATTTTATTGCTGATTTTATATATTGATTTTCATCTAAATTAAATCTGCTTGGAATTTCATAACTATTTATAGGTTTCTTTTTTAATATTCCCTTTGGAAAGTAATAGAAGAACATTTCGCCTGTTTTAAAGTTGCCCAAACTTTGTGCTATAGAAGCATATAAATAAATTTTATCCCATTTTTCAGGTATCATATAGAAAAGTTGATTTTGTATTTTTTTATAAATTACTTTAATTGTTTCTACTTCTTGCATTTTATAAAATTCCTAAATCTATTTTTCTATTAGACTCTTGCCCGTCATTTCTTTAGGCTTTGGAAGCTCTAAAAGTTCTAACATTGTTGGGCTTAAGTCTGCCAACTTTCCTTCTTTTAGTTTTACACCTTCTAGTCCAATTAATACTAATGGAACTGGGTTTGTTGTATGGGCTGTATGTGGTTCTCCTGTTTTATAATCTATCATTTGTTCAGCATTTCCATGATCTGCTGTCATTAATATTATTCCATTTTGCTTATTTACAGCATCAACTACTTTTTGTACACATTCGTCTATTGCTTCTATTGCTTTAATTGCTGCTTCTAAGTTTCCTGTATGTCCTACCATATCTGGATTAGCATAGTTTAAAATAATTGAATCATATTTATTTGAATTTATTGCTTCTACTACTTTTTCTGTTACTTCATATGCACTCATTTCTGGTTTTAAATCATAAGTTTGTACTTTTGGAGATGGTATTAATATTCTATCTTCTCCTTTATATTGCTTTTCTTCTCCTCCATTAAAGAAGAAGGTAACATGTGCATATTTTTCTGTTTCTGCTATTCTTAGCTGTGTTAATCCTTTACTTGAAATATATTCTCCAAATGTATTTTTTAATTCTTCTGCTTTAAATGCAATGTGTACATTTGGAATAGTTGCATCATATTCTGTAAAACATACATAATGTAAGTTTAAGTTTTCCGTTTTAAATTCTTTAAATTCTGGATCTACTAAACTTCTAGTAATTTCTCTCGCCCTATCTGGTCTATAATTAAAGAATATAACAGAGTCATTTTTTGAAATTTTAGCAACTGGTTCTTCTCCATTGTATATAACAGTAGGTTCAACAAATTCGTCAAATACTTCTTTTTGATATGAACTTTCTATTGCTGAAATAGCAGATACAGCCTTTTCACCTTCTCCTTTAACTAATGCGTTGTAAGCTTTTTCTACTCTTTCCCATCTTTTATCTCTATCCATTGCATAAAATCTTCCGCAAATAGTTGCTATTTTTCCAACATTTTTTTCCTTCATTTTTTCTTCTAGTTTTGCAATATAGGTTTCTCCTGAAGTTGGTGGTGTGTCTCTTCCATCTAAAAAGCAGTGTACATAAACATCTTCAAAATCCTTTCTTTTAGCAAATTCTAAAAGCGCTACTAAATGTCTAATATGGCTATGCACTCCTCCATCTGAAAGAAGCCCCATTATATGAAGCTTAGATTTGTGTTTTTTACAGTTTTCTATTGCATCTGAAAATTCTTTAATGCTAAAAAAATCTCCATCTTCTATAGATTTTGTAATTCTAGTTAAGTCTTGATAAACAATTCTACCAGCTCCTATATTTGTATGACCTACTTCTGAATTTCCCATTTGTCCTTCTGGCAGACCAACATCTAATCCGCTTGTGTGAAGAATTGTAGTTGGCCATGTTTTCATTAGTTTATCTATATTAGGTGTATTTGCGAGTTTTACTGCATTTGCTTTTTCATTTTCATTAATACCAAAACCATCTAATATCATTAGCATTATAGGCTTTCTTTTCATTTTTTTATCTCCATTTCTATTGCGTTTTGTCATTTTTTAGCTTTACAATTTTATAACTTTTTTTAATTTGTGTATTTTTAGTTATATAACTTTTATAAAAAATTGCACATTTTTAATTATATAATTTTTTTTTAATTTGCAATGTTTTTAATTTTATATAACTTTTTTAAATTTGCGTATTTTTAACTATATAATTTTTATAAAAATTTGCATTTTTTTATATATATTTTTTTAATTTGCAATATTTTTTATTATACAACTTTTTTAAAGATTTGTATATCCTTAATTATATAAATTTTATATTTGTATATTTTTTGACTCACTTGTTTTTTATTTTCTGGATTTGTATTTACACAGATAAACAAATTTTAGCAAATTCATCTGGTTTTAAGCTAGCTCCACCAACTAAACCACCATCTATGTCTGAAGTAGAAAATAATTCTTTACTATTTTCTGATTTTACACTTCCTCCATATAAAATAATTAGTTTTTGTGCTACTTCCTCACTATAAAGATTTGCTACTTCATTTCTAATAGTTTTTATCATTTCATTTGCATCATTTGATGTTGCTGTTCTTCCAGTACCAATAGCCCAAATAGGCTCATAAGCAATTATTATTTTTTCTAACTGCTCACTTTGTATTCCTTCTAATGCAAGTTTTACTTGATTTCTTACTATATTTTCGTGATTACCTGCTTCTCTTTGCTCTAAAGTTTCTCCTACGCATACAATTGGCTTTAATTCGTTTTGAAGAGCTGATTTTATTTTTTTATTAACTGTTTCATCGGTTTCAGCAAAATACTTTCTTCTTTCAGAGTGACCTATAATAACATATTCTACTCCAATTGATTTTAGCATTTGTCCAGAAATTTCTCCTGTGTAGGCTCCTTTTTCTTCCCAATGCATATTTTGTGCCCCTATTTTTATATTTGTATTTTGAACAGTTAATAGGCTATAAAATAAATCTGTATATGGTACGCAAAGTATTATTTCATTTGATGTGTTTTTTACCTGTGCAGATAATTCTTCAATAAATTTTATTGCTTCATTTGGAAGCATATTCATTTTCCAATTTCCTGCAATTACTTTTCTTCTCATTTAAAACTCCATTTCTTTTTTTATAATGCATTTTTGCTTTTTGTACAAAGCAAAATCATTTATCTATGCTTGCTATGTGAAGCAAAGCTACGGTCATTTTACCTATATGTTTGCTATATAAAGTAAAGCTTGTAGCATTTTCTTCACACATTAATTCAGACATTATTTTTTCTATTTTTCTTGTCCAATATTTTTAGCTTCTTGACTACTTGTTTTCTTTACTGTTTTTTCAGCATTATTTAAGGCTGCAATTCCAGGTAGTTCTTTTCCTTCTAGAAATTCAAGTGATGCTCCTCCACCTGTAGATAAATAAATATTTGAAAACTGCTTTGTGTTTTCTCCATTTTCTTTTGCTTTTGTTTTAATTTTTTGAATAGCTGCTACTGAATCTCCACCGCCGATAACACATTTAGCATTTCCTGCAGAAATATATCTTGCAATAGATTCTGTTCCATGTGCAAAGCTTGGTGCTTCTGTATAGCCTAAAGGTCCATTCCATACTACTGTTTTTGCACCTTCTAGACCACTTGCAAAGTGTTCTAAAGTTTTTTCTCCTACGTCTAGCATTTGCCAGCCTTCTAGGCTTTCACCTTTTCCTTCTTCAATTTCTTGCTCTGTATAAAGCTTTACTTGTTTATGTTCTACTGCTTCTATTTTTTCGCTGTCTAATTCTGCACCTGCTGGAAGTTTTGCTACTTTTGCATCTACTGGTAAAATAATTTCTACGCCTTTATCTTTGGCTTTTTTCATTAATTCTTTTGCAACTTCTACTTTATCTGGTTCATATATTGAACCTCCAATATCATAGCCTTTTGCTTTTAAAAATGTAGTTGCCATTGCTCCGCCAATTTCTATTCTTTCTACTTTTTCTAATAAATTTTCTATTACACCAATTTTATCTGAAACTTTTGCTCCGCCAAGTATCGCTACAAAAGGTTGCTCTGGGCTTTCTAATACTGCACCTAACTGTGCTATTTCTTTTTCCATTAAAAGCCCTGCTACTGATGTTTCTACATGATGTGTTACACCTTCAGTAGAGCTATGTGCTCTATGTGCTGTTCCAAAAGCATCATTTACATATATTCCATCTTCTCCTATTAGTTCTGCAAGTTCTAAAGATAATGTATCATCATTTTTTTCTTCTCTTGGATCAAAACGTACATTTTCAAGTAGACCCGCTTCACCTTCTTTTAAGTTATCTGCCATTTCATGTGCGCTACTGCCTGTAACATCTTCTGCAAGTTTTACATCTAGCCCTAATTCTTCAGATAATTTTTCAGCTACTGGCTTTAAAGAATATTTTTCATTTACTTCTCCCTTTGGTCTACCTAAGTGTGAACATAATACAACTTTTGCACCATTTTCTATTAAATACTTAATAGTAGGAAGTGCTGCTTTAATTCTTGTATCATCTGCAATCTTTCCTTCTTTTATTGGTACGTTAAAATCACAACGTACTAATACTTTTTTTCCTTTTACGTCAACATCGCGTATTGTTTTTTTCTCCATTTTATTATATTTCCTTTCTATTTACTTTCTATTTTTTATGTTTTTTTATTTGTAATTCATTTTATATTTTTTGTACTTTTTTAGCTAGTTTCTTAACTTTTAAATTTATATTGTACATGTTTATTTAGCTAATCTTTTTGATTTATATTGTACATGTTTACTTAGCTAATTTACTAGCTTTTTGATTTACATTGTACATTTTTATTTAGCTAATTTACTAGCTTTTTTAATTTACTACTTTGACATTTATTTGACTTTAAATATTCATGTATTTTTATGCTTTAAAAGTTGGTGCCACACTTTCATTTTCTTGCAATTCAAATCTATATTTTTGCTTTACATTTGGATATTTTTCGTGGTCTACTTCACTTAAAAACATATCATATGGTCTAATGTATAATTCTTCTTTTCCATATAAACCTCTATATACTATATATTTTTCTTTAGTTTCACTGTGTATTGCTATATCTTCAACTATATAATAGTCACCTTTGAAATGTTTATATATTCCATGTATTTTTATTTCTCTTTCCATACTTTCTTACCATTCCTTTTTATAAATTAGCTTTAAATACTATTTTTAAATTTTACTTTATTTTATAAATTTTGCTAATAAAATAAATCTTTAACTCATAATTACTACTATGTTTTTTATAAGAAAATCGTTTACTTCGTAAACAATTGCCACGTGCTCTGCACGGGCGAAAATAGGGAGATTAACCTTGTTTTCTAGGAAAAATGCATTAAAAAAATGCACTTTCCTAGAAAATAAGAAAATCGTTTGCTTCGTAAACAATTGCCACGTGCTCTGCACGGGCGAAATTAGGGAGATTAACCTTGTTTTATATGGAAATTGCATTAAAAAATGCAATTTCCTATAAAATAAAAACATAGTAGTAATTTTATTTATACTATTTATTAGAAATATATATTGCTAAATCAACTAATTTATTTGAATAGCCCCATTCATTATCATACCAAGCAACTAATTTAACGAAAGTATCTGTTAATGCTATACCTGCAGTTGCGTCAAATATAGATGTGTGTTCATCATGAATAAAATCTGAAGAAACAACTGGATCTTCTACATATTCCATAATTCCTTTCATTTCATTTTCACAAGCTTTTTTAATAACACTGCAAATTTCTTCATAAGTTGCTGGTTTTTCTAAGTTACATGTTAAATCTACTACTGAAACATCAACAGTAGGAACTCTAAATGCCATACCTGTTAATTTTCCATTTAATGAAGGTATAACTTTTCCAACTGCTTTTGCTGCACCTGTTGAAGATGGTATAATATTTGTGCTTGCTGCTCTACCACCTCTCCAGTCCTTTTTAGATGCTCCATCTACTGTTTTTTGTGTTGCTGTTGTGCTATGAACTGTTGTCATTAACCCATCTTTAATTCCAAAATTATCGTTAATAACTTTTGCAAGTGGTGCTAAACAGTTTGTTGTACAAGATGCATTTGAAATGATATTCATATCTGGAGTATATGTTTCATTATTTACTCCCATAACAAACATTGGTGCATCTTTAGATGGTGCAGAAATAATAACTTTTTTTGCACCTGCTTCTAAGTGTGCATTTGCTTTTTCTATTGTAGTGAATACTCCTGAGCATTCTAATACAATATCTACTCCATCTGCTCCCCAAGGAACATTCTTTGGATCCATTTCATTATATACTTTTATTTCTTTTCCATTAACTATTAAAATATTTTCTTTAGAAGATACTTCTCCTGAAAATTTTCCATGTACTGTGTCATATTTTATCATGTATGCCATATAATCTGCTGCAATAAATGGATCATTTATTGCTACAACTTCTACTTCTCCTTTATTTAGTGCTGCTTGGAAAGTTAAATTTCCAATTCTTCCAAAACCATTAATACCTATTTTTACTGACATAATTTTAATTCCTCCTTTAATAGATGTTTCCATCATTTTTTTACTTTTATGTATATTATATCCTAATCACTGTAATTTTATATCAAAAAAGAATACTTTTCAAGTATTCTTTTTGATTTTGTATGATTTATTTTAAATTATATCTAGCTTTTTTTACAATTTATTTAAAATTGTATTTAGCTTTTTACTTTATAATTTATTTTAGTAATATTGCTCTATTATTTATATACATTTTAAATAAATATTTTACTTTTTAAATTTAAGAAATAGAAAATAAATCCTACTTTTGCAGAATCTATTTTCTATTTCTTATTAGATAAATTATACATATATTTTATTATAGAGTGATATTATCTACAATTTCAATTTCTTGAAATAAAAAGTCATGTATACCTTTTGCTGTAACATCTTGATGCCAAAAATCATGTACTTCTTGGAATACTTTTTGTTGTTTTGGTGTTAATGTTACTGTAATTTCTTGGCATAAAAAGTTTTTTACTTTAGTCCATATGCTAACTTCTGCTGGTAAACCATTTGCTCCTGTTGGTACTCCACCATTTACTCCATTATTTTCTAGATTATCCATAGTTCTTCCTCCTTTGTAAGGTTATCTCTTAATTCATTTACATATTATTTATACTATAACAATTTAAAATATTCAAGTATTTTTTTGATTTTTTGTATTACGTTTTTGTTACATCAATGTTACAGAAATATTACATTAAATTTCCATTTGACTTCCCAGAAAACTAGCTGCTGATTGTGCTACTTTTTGTTCTATTTCTGTCATTTTTGTATTATTATCTTTTGATAATAATATTACACTGCCTATAACATCTCCATCTGATATAATTGGGTATACTACTTGTGAATTATATCTTCTTTCCTTATTTTCATTTTTTGTAATTGGTATTGCTAAATCGTTGTTTTCTTTGCTTGTATATCTTTCTTTATCATCCATTACTTTTTCCAATTCTTCACTGATATCTTGCTCTAAAAATTCTTTTTTAGATCCTCCTGATACAGCAATAACTGTGTCTTTATCTGTAATGCAAGCAATATGTCCTGTTGTTTTTGCTAAGGTTTCTGCATATCCTGTTGCAAATTCTGTTAATTCGCCTATAGGAGAATATTTTTTTAATATAACTTCTCCTTCTTTGTCTGTAAAAATTTCTAAAGGATCGCCTTCCTTTATTCTTAATGTTTTTCTTATTTCTTTTGGTATAACAACCCTTCCTAAATCATCTATTCTTCTAACTACTCCTGTTGCTTTCAAAATATTACCTCCTTTTAAATTTAGAGCTAATTGCTCTATGCAAAATAAAAATTATTTTTTAAAACTATTCTTATTATTGCTTTAAAAGGAAATTTTTATACATTTTTTTATAAAATGCTACTTTGATTTATAGCTTGTGCTCTTATTACATCAGCAGTTACAAATATTTCATATATAGGTAAATTTTTGTCCTTTCGGTTCAAAAATATATTTTTACTTTTAATTTGCTATATTTCTTCTATAATATTTAAATAATCCATTCTTCCATTTAGCACTCTATAGATAATTACTTGCTTGCTTTTTTCTTCAACATCATATAAAGCTATATAATTATTAACAATTAGTCTTCTATATATTTCATTATGTGGTTTTACACATACTTTCATACATGAATATGGATTATTTTCTAATCTTAAAAAATTTTGTTCAATTTTTTCCATTAGTCTATTAGCTGCTAATTTTTCATTTAAATTATTTGAAATATAGTCATATATTTCCTCGAGTTCTTCCTTTGCTGTATCTGTTAATATAATTTCATAATTATTAATATCCATATTTTTCTCTTAGTCCTTTAAAAATAGTTCTTGCATTGTGTATTTTACCATCTTTATATTCTTTTTTGCTTTTTTCAAGTTTGTTTAAAAATATTTCTTTTTGATATTGTTCTAAGCTTATTACTAACAAATCTTTTTTATTTTCTCTTTTTATTATCATTGGTTCTATATCATCAGTTTCATTTACTGCATTTTCAAATTCTTTAATTGTTATCTCTTTTTGCATATTATCACAACCTTCCTATATTTAGATTATAACATAATTTTTTAGAAAATTACTACTCTATTTTAATATTTTTATCATTTTATAAAATATTATGCGGTAAAAAAGATATCTACTTTTTATGTATTCAAAATTTTTAAAGATTATTTCATATCAATATTTTTTTGCTTTTTAACTGCAATGTAATACATATAAAATATGTAAATTTGTATCATAAAAATATAATGTATAATAATAAAATTTTTCATAGTCAGCCTTTCTATATTTATATTTATTCTATACTTATTCTATACTTTTTCAACTACAATCTCGTCAAAAATATGTTTTTATATAACTTTTTATTTTTTCTAAACATATTTTTAATTTAATTTAAAAAAAGACAGTATCCTATAATAGGAACTATCTTCTTTATTTATTAAAAATTATATTCTTTATATTTTTTATATGCAACAAATCCACCTGCAATTAATGTAACTGTTACAATAGCTACTATACAAGCATTTACGCCAGTATTAGGAAGATTTCCTCCAGCTATAGTATTATCTTTACCTTTTGTTGGTGTAGTTCCTCCTGTTGCACTTCCAAAATCTGCCCATTCAAATTCGTCTTTACCATAGAAGAATAAAAACCATGAATCTGAATCAGCATATGCATGTGCTTGAGCTAAAGTTACAGCTTCAGCAGGAATATATTTTCCATTTTCGCTATCTACTTTTACATATAAATAATAGTATTCATTATGTTGAAGATTCTTTAAATCAATAGGTTTTGTAGATTCTAATATTGAAGAATTATCAGCATCAACAGTTTCATTATACATTCCAGAATTTTCTTTAGCATAACTCAATAAATCTGCAAAACCAGAAGAATCTTTATTTTTTATTTTTTGTAGTATAGATTTATCGGTTATTTTTCCAATTTTTATTTGCATTTTTCTATTATAATCAGATGAGTGTGTAAAGTTTGTTACAATTTGAGTACCAGAATATGTTACAAAGGATAAATCACTAAATGCATCTGCATATTTAGGTTCATCATATCTTTTAAGTTTAATTCCAGAGGCTATCACATTATATTTGCCATCTTTTTTTTCTAAAATATTTGCATATAGATCTTTATTTAATTCAACATATTCTGTAACAGTAGCTTTTAATTTTTTTGAAGTTTTATCATAATCTAAATATAATCTATCTTCATCTTTTAAATTGGTTACATCTGGCTTTTTAGAATCATTAGTTAGCATTACATAATAGCTTTCACTTTCATCTACTGAAGCGCCTGATATTTCTAATATTGCTCCGCTTACTCCATCTTTCTTTAATTCAAATTTAGCTTTTGAAAAAGCTCCTGAAGTATCACCACCTGTACTAGAACTTGATTTTATTTCAGATGAGTATACATTAAAATCTAATATGTGTCTGTTCCATTTGTAGCCTTTGCCCACAACACAAAGCATACTGTTCCTGTATATGTTTTAAAATCTAGGCTAACATTGCCTGTAGTATTAGTGGTTTCTGTCCAAGAATTTGTGTAATTTGGTATTAATGCATAATATTCATCTTCTAATTTTTTAATTTCAGCTTCTACACCTTCATAATAGGTTTTATATGCGCTAGTGGCATCTTCATATGCTTTTTTAGCCACTGCAATTGCTTCTGCATTTTCTGGTTCTGTTTGTAGCAAGTTTTGATAATCTGTTTGTAATTTAGTTAAGTCTTTTGTTTTTGTTTCTATTTCTGCATTGCTTGTTTTTATATAATCATTAACTGCTGTATGCTTTGCAGATATGCTATCCATTGTACTTTTTGTTATATCTACTTTTTGATATGAAATTGTATACCCTGTTGCACTTGATGATAAACTTATTGTTCCTGTTGCTACTCCATCCTTAATGGTTATAAGTATTGGTAATGTTATATATCCTTTTGGATCGATTTCTCCTGTGTATGCTTTTACTTTGCAGAAGCTTGAAAACATTGTTAGAATAAGTACTAATAATACTATACTTGTTACTATTTTATTTTTCATTGTATATTTCCCCCTATTTTCATTTGTTATAATCATATTTTTTTAATTGATTATTTAGTGAAAATTGTATCATTAAATAATAAGATTTACAATAATTATTATTTTACATTTTTTATTCTTGAGAATAACTTTCTTTAACTTCTACAGGTTCTGGTTGTTTATACATATTTAAAATATTTCCAAGTTCATTGGTAAAGTCCTGTAATAAAACAATTTTAATGCTTGGTAATTTTCCATCAATGTAATCATCTATAATTTGTTTTAATTTTTTTACATTTTGCATTTCTGGCTCAATTTCTTTAGTAAATCTTTTTGCTCTATCTACTAGCTTTTCCTTTATTGTTACAATATCTTCATTACTTGCGCATGAAATTCTTTGGAACATTTGAAATGGATCATAATATTTTAAAATAGGTATATTCATACATTCTTTGTCAAATAAGTCATAGAATTGTTCCATTTTCATAGGAATATTTTTAAATATTTCTTCTGCTTTTTCACGGTACATTTTATCTTTTAATTGTAAATTAATTCCATTAAAATGAATTAATATTTCTTCCATTTCAGTAGCAATATCTTCTTCAATTGCAACTTGTGATAGTTCTTCTTCAACATTGCTACAATAACTAGAAGTTAAAGATGCAATATTCATTCCATTAAAGAATACACTTTTTATTGTTCTCATGTCATATCTTATTAAATCTTTTCTAATAAAATATACAAAATATGCAAATAGTTTTACAATTTGAATAAGCTCAATATTTCCATTTTTAACATCATCTAAAGTTTGATCTATTACGCCATCAAATTGGTCATCTGGAATTTTCCAATACTCTTCTGTAAGAAGTCTTTTATAGCCGGGTAACTGACTAGTATCAATAGTATTACGTATTACTTCCATATTTTCTTTAAATACTTTCATATCAAAAATACGTGTACGAATGTATTTTTCTATGAATTTAAAGAAACGATATTCTGCTTTAAAGTTATAATAGTAGTTATTATCAAATTCTTTAATATAAAATTGCCTATTATCCATAAATACCCTTGAAGATACTAAAATAGATTTGTATTCTTCGTTGCTATTAATGTTAATAAATTTATCTTTTGTAATTTTACCTGCTTTAATTTCGAACGAAATTGCTATTGTAAAAATAAGCATGGTTTGTAATATACGATTGTTTGTATTTGGATATGCTTTAGATACCATATCAAATATTTTTTTGAAGTCATTTAATGCATGTTTTAAAATACGCAAGTTTCTAGTTCCACTTTTATTAAAGGTTGATGTGATTAAATTTGTGTTTTCTCTTAAGAAACGTATTAAATCTGGATATGATTCATAACGCATTAAAAGTCCATTAATAATGTAGTTAAATTCTGGCGCATATTCAAAAGTTTCACCTATTAATTTTTCTTTAATTCTTTCATAATCATTTGCTTTATCAAAAACATATTCAATGGTATCACGTATTCTTTCTACCATTGGTTTATCTGTTTTCATGGTTAGTTTGTTTTCTTTATCTAATAAATAAGTAGCAATAAAGGTTTTCATTTCTAAATTGCTATTTTTTAATTTTGTAGATAATTCTTTTTCATTACAAATTATAATAGTTTTTATATGGTCATGTTCTACAAAGTTATTAATGTAACCTAAAATATCTATAACGTCTACGTTTGCTCTTTCTAGGTCATCAAAACAAAGTACTTTATCTTCTGTAGAGAAAAATTGTGCATAGTCTAGTCTATCTCCATTTTGTGTAACTCCAAAGAAGTTTGCCATATCTAAACCTGTTTTGGCATATTCTGGAATATTTCCTATGCCACTTGCATCCATATATTTTTTTAAGTTTTTGTCCATTAATTGTGTGGTTTCAATAAATATTTTTTTACTAATTTCTTCCAAATTAGAAATTCCATATAATGACATATAAATTGCTGTTACTTTTCTTCCACCTACTTGCATTGCTTCTATTTTTGGTCTGATTTTATGGTTCCAGAAGTAGGTTTTTCCGCTTCCCCATTCACCATTAATCATTATGGCATAATCTGTGTATTCTGCTCTAATATAATCTAAAATGCTTTCTACTAAATCGTCCATATTTTCCTCCTTCATTTGTATTATTGCTTTTTATTTCTTTCTTACGAAATATATATTTTACTTTTTAAATTTTGGGTTTGCAAATTTTTTGTTTTTTTAAATTCTTTTCATTGCAAAGCCATTAGGTTTTCGAAATTTCTTACTTTGCAAAAACATTTGCTTTTCGAATTTTCTTACTTTGCAAAATCACAAAATCTTTTGGTTTTCGAAACCATTTACTTTGCAATACTTTGCTTTTCAAGATTATTTACTTCTCAAAATCTTTTGCTAAAGTTAATAAAGCTACTGACTTTGCTCCTGCTTGCATTATAATTTTTTGACATTCCATGCAGGTTGCACCAGTAGTATAAATATCATCAAAAAGTATAATATTTTTTTCTTTTATTTTTTGCATATTTTGAATTTTATATGCATTTTTAACATTATTAAATCTTTCTTTTTTACCCAAAGTGCTTTGTATATTTGTTTCTTTTTGTTTTATTAAAATATTGTTTAAATATTCCAAATTTTCAGTGTTTTTAGCTATTTCTTTTGCTATTAATTCGGTTTGATTATAACCTCTTTTAGCAATTTTCTTTTTTGTCATTGGAACTGGAATTATTATATCATAATTTTTTAAAAATCTACACACTTTTTCATTTTTTATAAAAAATTCCGAAAACATTTTGTAAAGATATGCTTTATCTTTAAATTTATATTGTAAAATTTTTTCTCTTATTATTCCTTCATATTGAAAAATATAGCAATGTTTAATATTTCCATAAGTTATTATTTGTGGCATATAATTTTCTTGTATTTTTTTTGCACACGCTTTGCATATATAATTTTCAGTTTCTTTTCCGCAAATTCCACATGTAGGCGGAAAAATAAAAGTGAGCACACTTTCTAAAAAGTTCATATTTGTATAAACCTCCTTAAAAATAATGCCCCCAATTTATTTAATTTAAAATACTCTTATTATAAATATTAGTTGATATTAAATATAAGTAACTTAATAAAGAAGTTACTTTATTTTCATTATAAGTAACTTAATAAAGATGCTAGTTTATATTAATTATAAAAACTTGACTGTAACTTATTAATATTAGCAAAATTATTAACTTATTATAGTCTTTAGTTTAAATTCTAGCCCAGTATTACGTGTTTTGCTATTTGCATTTTGTATCATAAATTCTAAAACTTTTGGATTTCCTATTAATATTAGTAGTTTTTTTGCTCTTGTCATAGCAGTATATAGCAAAGTTCTAGTAAGTAAAACTGGTGCTGCTTGCATTATTGGCATAATAACAACATCAAATTCACTTCCGCTGTGCTTTATGAACAGTAATAGCATATGCATGTTCTATTTGCTCTAATTCTTCAAAACTATACCAAACTAGTTTATCATCATCAAATTTTATTTTTATTCTTTTTTCTTCCTCATCTATGTTTAAAATTGTTCCATATTCCCCATTAAATACGCCTTTTCCCATTTCTAACTTTGGCTCATGTTTTTCCCAGTAAATATCATAATTATTTTTTATTTGCATTATTCTATCTCCTTCGCGGAAAATAGAATCTATGTACTTTCTTTCTTTTTTGTTTTCTGATGGTGGGTTAACTGTATTTTGTAAACATTTATTTAATTCTTTTGTTCCAAGTTCTCCTTTTTTTGTTGCACTAATAACTTGAATATTTTTTATGAAATCATAATCTCCATAATTTTTAAGTCTTCCATTACTTAATGAAATTATATTTTCTAGTATTTTTAGTTTATTAGGTTCATTAATGAAGAAAAAGTCATCCAAAAGATTTTGAGTATTTTCTTCTTTTTTAAATATACTAACTCCTTCATTTACCTTATGGCTGTTTAAAATAATTTTACTTTTTGCAGCTTGTCTAAAAATTTTATTTAAAGTTATTGTAGTTATTTTGTTAGAAGCTATAATGTCTTTTAATACATTTCCCGGTCCTACAGATGGAAGTTGATTACTATCTCCTACTAATATTAGCTTAGTTCCTTTATATATAGCTTGAAGTAAATAATTCATAAGAAAAATATCTACCATAGAAACTTCGTCTACAATAATAACATCTGCATCTATAGGTGTTACTTCAACATCTGCTTCCAAAGTTTGTAATTCATCATTTGAGGTTTTTCCTATTTCTAACAATCTGTGAAGAGTTTTGGCTTCTTCACCTGTTGTTTCTGTCATTCTTTTAGCGGCTCTACCAGTTGGTGCACAAAGAACCACTTTTTTTTGCTCATTTTTATATAATTCAATAATTGTTTTTATAATTGTGGTTTTACCTGTGCCGGGTCCTCCTGTAATAACACATACATTATTTTCTTGCACAGCATATAAAGCTTCTTTTTGCTTATCTGACAATTCTAGTTCAGATTTTTCAATTTTTTTAAGTTTTTTATCAAAATTATCAATTTCTTTTACATTTAAATAATTATTTAAAGCAAGTAAGTTTTCTGCTATATTTACCTCTACTTTATAGTAATTTTGCAAATATACCCACTCTTGTTTTGAATCTCTATCTTCAATTACAATTTCTTTATTTACCTGTAAAAATATTATATTATTTTCTATCATTTGATCTGAAACGCCTAATAGTTCTTTTGAAAATTGAACTAGATTTTCATATAAAACTGCGCAATGCCCATTATTAGTGGCAAGCTTTAAAGCATATTTTATACCACTTCTAATTCTTACATCACTTTCAACATCCATTCCCATTTCTATAGCTTTTTGATCGATTTGCATAAAATTGGCTCTTGCAGATAAATCTATTAATATGTATGGGTTGCTTTCAATTTGTTCTATTGTTGTAGGTCCTAATTTTTTATAAATTGCTTCTGCTCCATTAGCACCTATTCCAAATTTTTCTAGATATTCAACAATTCTCCAAATATCCCAATTACTATTAAAGCTTTCTGAAATTTCTATTGCTTTTTCTTTTGTAATACCTTTTATGCACACCAATTTTTCTGGTTCATACCTTATAATTGCTATTACTTCTTTTCCAAAGGTATTTATCATTTTTTTTGCAGTAGCAGCGCCAATTCCTTTTATTTTTCCACTTGATAAGTATTTTTCTATTGCATCTAAAGATTCTGGCATTAGTTTTTCAAAGGTTTCCACTTTAAATTGCGTTCCATATTCTGGATGTTCTACAATATTTCCAACTACCTTTAAATTATCTCCTTTTTCAATAAAAGGAAGATAGCCAACTACTGTGGTTTCTTCTTCTTCAGTTTCAAAGTTTGCTATAGTATAACTATTTATTTCATTACGATAAATTATTTCTTTAATTTCACCTTTAAGTTCCAAATTAACACCTCTTGTTTTTGTCGCTTCAGGAACGTTTCTTTTTGCGACATTTTGTCGTTTCAGGGACGTTTCTTTTTGCGACATTTTGTCGCCTCGGGGACATATGTTGTTTTAACATGTGGCACTAATGCGACACTTTGTCGCGTTAAGAAACGTCCCCAACGCGACAATTTGCAAATTTACATATATTATATATTTTTTATTTTATATTGTCTATACTATCTATTAATTCTTTACATTCTCTCCAATTTGCTATTTTTATTTCGTCATAATCTTTTGAAAGTTTTTCTAAAATTTTTTCTGTTTCATCTGTTGAATTTAGGTCAACTGCTATTATATCTTTAATGTTTTCTTCCTTTCCATATATTATACGAAATAATAGTGATCGCAAGAAACCTTCTATTTTTCTTTCTTGATTTTTTGCAGCAATAATAACATAAATTCCATCTGATTTTAAATTTGTATATGTATAAGTATAAATTATTGTTTTTATTATTTCAAATAGTCCATATAGAGCTAAAACCCATAAAATTCCATTTAAAATATAATTAAACATTTTCTTTCTCCCTATTCTATTTTTTATTCAATATTTTATGCTATGCTAGTTTTTTATGTTACGGTTTTAGTTTAAATTTTATTTTGACACTTTTTTATTTTTATTATATACTTAAACGTATGAAAGAAATTATTGTAACTCCTAAATATAATGGAAAAAAATTAAATACTTTTTTGTTAGATACCTTTAGCGGTCTTTCTATGAATTTACTATATAAAACTCTTCGAAAAAAAGATATTCGTGTTAATGATATAAAAGTTTCAGAAAATGTAGTAATTCATACAGGAGATAATATTAAGGTATTTCTTTCTGATGAGCAATTACTTGGTACAATTACTAGTTTAGAAATTATATATGAAGATGAAAATATAATAGCTGTAAATAAACCTGCCGGTATTGAAGTTGTTGGAAATGATTCTTCTTTAACTAATATTGTAAATAATTTTTTAAAACAACGACTTTCAAGCGAACTAAATTCTAATTTTAAAAATATTGAAGCTAAGCCTTGCCATCGTTTAGATAGAAATACTACAGGAATAGTTTTGTTTGCTAAAAATGATGCTAGTTTAAATATTCTGCTTGATAAGTTTAAAAATAGAGAAATTGAAAAGCATTATTACGCTAACGTTTATGGTATTCCTAAAGTAAAACATGAGGATTTAACTGCTTATTTATTTAAAGATGCTAAAAAATCTTTAGTATATATTTCAGATGTTCCTAAAAAGGGTTATGAAAAAATTAAAACTTCTTATGATGTAATTAGTGTGGATAAAAAAGCAAATACAAGTATTTTAGATGTTACGCTTCATACTGGCAAAACGCATCAAATTCGTGCTCATTTAGCTCATATTGGATTTCCAATTATTGGTGATGGCAAGTATGGAAATAATGAAATTAATAAAAAGTTTAAGGCAAAAGTGCAAAAGCTTACAAGTTACTCTATTGAATTTAAATTTACTACTTCTGCTGGGCATTTAGATTATTTGAAAGGAGTAAAGATTTCTCTTTAATGAAGCAATCTTTCAAAATAGTTAGTTAATGGTTTTATAGCTAATTACTTGAATAGTACAGTAAAACTTGCTTTTTCTCATTGAAAGAGTTATAATTTAGCCAAGACTTTTTGTCTAATATTTTTTTAGGAAGTGATAAAATGTTTACAGATGAAATGCAGGCAAAAATTCGTAGCTACACCCCTCCTCCAGTAAGTGAATTTGAAAAACAAAAGGAACTAAAACGGCAGCAAAAAATTGAAAAGAGAGTAGAAAAAGACGCACAATATCTTTGGAACAAATTGCAAGAGCTTTACGAAAAGTACATTCCATACTTTGCAAAGTATAATCTTAATGGTAGTCATCCAATAAGATTTATGTTTGGAAGCACCAGAGTTGGCACTCATCCTCACCATGTTTATTACACTATTCCTATATATGCAGATTTTGGATATTTTTTGCTTTCTCGAAGAAAAATAAAATATCCTGAATTAACTTTTCGTCTTTTGAAGGAAATAGCTTTAAACAATGGATTGGATGTATACTTTCAGGCTGATACCAGTTATCAAGGTTTAAGTAATTGGTTTGAGCACTATTTTGAGCACTATTATACATTTAAATTTACAAAAAATTGGTATCCTGGAGGGAAAGGAACTTTCGATTACCATCCTAATAGTAAGCTTTATATTTAGTTTTATCATTTCAAAACAGTAACCTATAATTTTAGGTTACTGTTTGAATTTTACTCAAATACATTTTTCTCCTTTGTTTCCTAAGCTTTTGATTTTCATTTCTTTTTAAAGTTTTGTAAGCAAAATATTATATCTTTTAATAATTTTGTATTTTTTTATTTAATAACTTCTTGAAATTCTTCAGCTGATATTACTTCTTTTTCAATTAATACTCCAGCTAATCTGTTTAGCTTATCCATGTTGTTAGCTAAAATAGTTTGTGCTTTTAAGTAAGCGTTATCTAACATAATTTTTACTTCGGCACCGATTGCATCTCCAAATTTTTCACCTAGTAGTTGCAATTCGTAAGGATCTTTTTCTGTATCTATTGAAATTGGACCTAAGTTATCACTCATACCATATTTTGTAATCATATCTTTTGCTATTTGAGTTGCAACTTCTATATCGTTACTTGCACCAGTAGAAATATCATTTAATGCAATTTTTTCTGCAGCTCTACCACCAAGTAGTGCAATTAATTTTTCTTCCATTTCTGTTTTAGAAATGTAATATTTATCTTCATTTGTTTTATACATTGTGTAGCCACCTGCTATACCACGTGGTATAATTGAAACCTCTTTAATATCTTTTTGAGTTTCTAGCTGACTACTTACAATGGCATGTCCTGCTTCATGGAAGGCTGTTAATTTTTTATCTTTATCTGAAATTACTCTACTTTGTCTTTCTAGTCCTACTGTAACTTTTTTAATTGCCTCTTCAATATCATCATGCGTAATTTCTTCATGTCTTTTAATTGTTGCAATTATAGCTGCTTCATTTAAAATATTTGCAAGTTCTGCTCCTGAAAAGCCTGCCGTGTCTCCTGCAATATCTTTTAAATCTACACCTTTTTCTAACTTTTTACCTTTAGCATGAATTTTTAAAATTTCTTCTCTACCATGCATATCAGGAAGTGCAATATTAATTTGTCTATCAAATCTTCCGGGTCTTAATAAGGCTTTATCTAACATTTCTGGTCTGTTAGTTGCTGCTAAAACTATAATTGTTTCATCGGTGTCAAATCCATCCATTTCAACTAATAGCTGATTTAAGGTTTGATTATTTTCTGTTTCTGCACCGCTTCCGCTTGTTCTTCTTGAACCTATTGCATCAATTTCATCTATAAATATAATGCAAGGTGCAATTTTTTTAGCTTTTTCAAACAATTTTCTTACTCTAGATGCTCCAAGCCCTGCAAACATTTCTATAAATTCTGAACCACTCATAGAAATAAATGGTACATTTGCTTCTCCTGCAATTGCTTTTGCAATTAAAGTTTTACCAGTACCAGGTTTTCCACATAGTAAAACTCCACGTGGAATTTTGGCTCCCATATCATAAAATTTCTTAGGATTTTTTAAGAAGTCTACTATTTCTATCATTTCATTTTTTTCTTCATCTAAGCCTGCTACATCATTAAACTTTATTTTTGATTTTGTAGTTTCTGCATCATATACTTTTCCTTTATCTCCCAAGCCCTGCATTTTAAGAAGAAATACAAATAGTATTACAATTAAAATTGTAGGTAATAAAGAAAATAAATAATCAAATATTGTTACAAAAATGCTTCTTTCTTTTTGTATTAATTCAATTTGGTTTCCTTGCAATTTCTTTTCTTGTATTAATTCTACAAAAGCTTGCGTACTAGGTACAAGTGCTGTTTTTTCCTTCTCTTCACCTTTTATTTTTACTTTTACAGATGTGCTTCCTACTTTCATTTCTACTTTTTCAATGTTATTTGCATCTATTTTTTCTATTAAATCTGTGTATGCAATTGTATTTTCATCTTTAGATTTGCTTTGATTTATTAGTAAAACTGTTACAATTAAAATAACTAATAATAATGCTATTAATGCTATAATATAATATGTGGTATAATCGTTTTTTTCTTTTTGTTTATTATTATCTTCACTCATTTAAAAAAACATTCCTTTCTTTCTAACTTCTCTTTGAGTACATATTTTTAATTATTTTTTTATTAATTACATTTTATAATTTTAATTATCGGTTTTTATATTAGCCTGTGGGCTATTTCCTTTATGTTTTATTTTTATATTAGCTTGTTGTACTATTCTCATTATGTTTTTCTTTTATATTTGCTTGTGGGTTATTATCATTATGCTTTACTTTTATATTTGCTTATGGACTATTTTCATTATGCTTTTTCTTTTATATTTGCTTGTGGTTCAGGGCCATTATTATTTTCTTTTTTTTCTTGTTTTTTCTTTTCTTCTTTTCTTTGCTTTTCGTCTTTCTTTCTAACTCTTTCTTTTTCTTCTTCTTCTTTTCTTTCTAACTCTTTTTTTGCCATTTCTTGTTTGATTTTTTCTTGTTCTTCTATAATTTTTGAAAGTTCCATTTGTTTTTTAATTATATCTGATTTTATCATTAAAATTGCTGTAAATATATAAATACATGTAATTGCTGTATACATTACTGAAAAATAGGTTATTGTGTACCCTGTTAATGTATTTATTACTGTATAAACTAAATTAAGTAAAACTGGTAAAGTTAAACTATATATTGCTATATTATATACAACACTAAATCTCAATTTTATTCTAGAAATTCCACCTAATATATATCCTATTAATGAGTATAAAATAGCATCTAACAACACTAAGGCAAAATTATTAATATATAAGAATATAAATATTACGCCAAAGAAAATTGCATCTAATTTATATACAGAACTTCCAGAAATAAAATTTATTATATCATTTTTTTCTATATTTACTAAATGAATTCCATCTGTTAAATCTTTTAAATATATTGGTTCAGAAATCATATTGTAAGTTTTTATTATTATTTTATCTTTTAAAATAATTAGGCCATTATAATAACTTTCTATATCGCTTTTATATTTATTAATTTGTTCTTCTGTTAAATCTGCTGTATCAATAATTATTCTTCCATTAAAGTTTGTTTCTTCATCTATAATTATTGCTTCATTTGGCTTGTCCTTTGAATTAACGTAAAGAATTCCATTTTTAAAGCTAAGCTCTTCTATATGTTCTTCTATATAAGCTCCTATATTTTGAATTACATTATGAAATACATACGTTATACTTAAAGTAGAAAAGAAAGCAAAAATTAACATTAAAATTGCTATATAGATTATTGTTCTTTTTATTTTTTCTGTAGCTAATTTTTGATATTCTTCTAAATTGAATATGCTTAGCTTTAATTTTTTGAAAAATGACATTTTACTTTCTTCTTCCACTTTTTAGCCTCTTTTCTTACATTCCGTTTTGATTTATAAATATTTATTAGTTTCGTCAGTTATATATTTTTTTACTTTGCCAATTTATGTTCTATTCATTTTGTTAGCTATTTTATAACATATGTTATATTAGCTTTGCTAGCTATTTTATAACATATGTTATATTAGTTTTGCCAGCTATTTTATAAAATATGTTATATTAATTTTGCTAATTATTTTTATTATTTCCAAGAATTGTTATAGTATTCTTTAGTTTTATATTTTTAAGTAACATTTTCATTATCTTCAGGCTCTATTTCATTATTTTCTGTATTTATTGGAGGAGTAGGTGTTGGTTCTTCTGTATCATCTGGTGGAGTAGGTTCTTCACTTGGAGTTGGTTCTACTGTTTCAACTTTATTTACAGTAATTATAATTGCAACACCTTTATTAACTTTGGTTCCTGCAGCCAATGATTGCTTTATAACTACTCCATTTTCCATATCTGAATGTGTTTCATAAATTACTCTAATGTCAAGTCCTGAAAGCATTACTCTAGCTGCTGATTCTGTACTTCCAATTGCATTTTGAACAATAATTTGATTTGCTTCTGCTGTGTGTACATCACATTCTTTTTCAGGTACATTGTACTTTTCATTAGCCTTTTTATCTATAATTGTCCAATTCGGATTTCTTTCTTTTTCAGGTTTTACAGTATATGTTTTTTCTTCTACTTCTGTACAATATTCTGTTGCTATTTTTCCTGTTTCTTTACATATTTTTAATGTAACGTGTCCGTCACATGAATCTGGAACAGTTCCTGATACAAAGTATTCAGTGTATGTATTTTTACAGCCTCCTGTTGCTACTTTTCCAGACTGTTTACAAATTTTAGCTGTAACTATGTTATCTGGTTTTGTAAATCTTTTCTTTGCCAAATTTTTGTGAACATCTTTCATAACATTTGCCCAAATATAAATTGCACTATTATCTTTACTTACTCCTACTTTATTAGTATAACCAAATCCATACCATACAGCTGCTGCATAATATGGTGTATAGCCACAAAGCCATTTGTTATCTTTTATATCAGTTGTACCTGTTTTTGCTGCAACATCCATTCCAGATATAGCACATCTACCAGCGGTTCCTTCTGCACCTGTTACAACATCTGTTAAAATATCTGAAACTATAAAGGCATTTGCTTCTGAAATTACTCTTCTTGTTTCTTGATGTGATTCTACAACAGTATTACCATTTGAATCTACTAATTTAGTATAAAATGTTGGTTCTATATATACACCTTTATTTGCTAAAGCTGCATAAGCTGCTGCCATTTGCAAGGTGCTAGAGCTATGTGTTGAACCACCTATGGCTAACCCTATTACTTCTTCGCCTTTTACATAAGTATCTAAACCAAATTCATGTAAATAATCTATTGATTTATTTAAACCTACATTTGACATAATTTTTAAGTTTACAACATTTGAAGATCTTTCTATAGCTCTTCTAACAGTACAAAGTCCACAATAACTACCTACATTTTTTGGAGAATACCTTCCAAAATCTGTTCTTGAATCATCATAAACTGTGGCAGCAGTAATTACCTTTTCTTCTAAGCCCGGAGCAATATTGGCAAGTGGTTTAATTGAAGAACCTGTTTGTCTGCTTGTTGATGTGGCATAATTTGTACCCATTTCACCTAAATCATTTTGTAAATCTCCTCCTAATGCTACTACTTTACCGTTTGTGTGGTCTATAATTGTCATACCTGCATCTGTTCTTATTTTTACCTTTTTATCTTTCCCGTCTTTATCTTTTTCAGTTATTGTTGTATTTTCTATATAAGTATCTTTTGCCAATTCTTCTACAACTCTGTTTTGTATTTCTGTATTCTGCGTTGTATATAATTTATATCCACCAGATGTTATCATGTCTTTAGCAGCTTTATAATCAATATCCTTTGCATCTGCTAAATCTTGTATTACTTCTTCTAATGCTGTTTCAATAAAATAAGAGTTTCCACCTATTTCAATTTCACCTTTTTTAAATTTTAAACCAGCATCTACTTTTGCCACTGCTTCATTATATAATTTTTCAGCTTCTTCTGGATTATCGCTAATTCTATTTTGCTCTTTCATAAAGCTTAATACTAATTTTGTTCTATTTTTTATTAATTCAGAATGATCATTTTCTTTGTCATATGGATTATACATATTTGGTGCATTGTTAATGCCTGCTAAAAATGCAGATTCTGCTAAATCTAAATCTTTTGCTGATTTTGCAAAATAATATCTTGCACCATATTCTACACCATGTAATTCATTTCCACCAATAAAAATTTGATTTAAATATTTTTCTAGAATTTGTTGTTTTGTAAGCATTTTTTCTATTTGATATGCTCTAGACATTTCACGAATTTTTCTTTCTACACCGGCCATTCCGCTATCATCGTCATCTTTCATTAGGTTTTTAACTAACTGTTGAGTAATAGTGCTTCCTCCACCAACAGAGGAATCTTCACCTTTATGTAAAATATAGCTTAAAGTAGCATTTGCAGTTCTTATTATATCTATTCCAGAATGTTCTTCAAATCTTTTATCTTCTATTGCTATATATGCATTTGCTGTATATTTTCCCATTTCGTCTAAACTAATCATTTTTCTGTTTGCATCTCCTGTTGAAAGTACAGCAATTAGTTCGTTTTTTGAATCATATACTTCTGTATTTCCTTTTGCCATTAAGTCATCTGCAGTAAGAGCCCACTTATCACTAAAGAAAATTCCTGCTACAATTCCTACTCCTCCTAAGCCTGCTAACATTATTAATAAAAACAGCGTTAAAATTACCCTTTTTAAGACCTTATGTTTTTTCTTTTTCTTTCCTTTTGTTTTTTGTTTTACTTCTGCATTTTCTTTATTATATTTTTTTGTTTTTTCGCTTGCTTTTATCTTGTATTGTTTTGTTTTATCTGTATCTCTTTCCATTAGGTTCTCCCCCTTGGCTAATTTTTAACACACTTATTATATAATATATTATGCAAAATGGAAAGTATTTTAATAAATTTTTAATGTTTTATATGGAAATTGCATTAAAAAATGCAATTTTCTATAAAATAAAAAAGGCATCCTTCCCTGTTTTTAATAGAAGGATGCGACAAACAAGGCGCAAAAATTATTTTGCTTTTTATTTAAATAATATTTAGCCAAATATTCCTTTTTTCTTAACAGGTGGCTGTTCATTCATAGTTTTAGCAAGCTGTGTTAAAAGTTCTTTTTGTTCTGAAGTTAATCTTTTTGGTACTTGAACTTGTACAGTAAATACTAAATCTCCCTGAGTATTGTTATTTAAATTTTTAAAGCCTTTTCCGCGAATTAAAAATTTAGTTCCGGGCTGAGTGCCATCTGGTATTGTGTACGTTTCTTCTGTTCCATCTACCATAGGAATTTTAAGCTCGGCACCTAATGTAGCTTGTGTAAATGTTATAGGAATATCACATAGTACATTATTGCCTTTTCTAGAATATATTCTATGTCTTTTTACATGTACTAAAATGTATAAATCTCCTTGTGGACCCCCATTTTCTCCGGGTTCGCCTTCTCCTCTTAATACAATGGTTTGATTATCATCTACACCTGCTGGAATTTTTACAGATAGTCTTACTTGATTGCGTACTGTCCCTTTTCCTTTACAATTTTCACATGGTTCTTTAATTACTTTACCTGTTCCATGACAATTTGTACAAGTTCTCATTGTTTGCATTTGACCTAAAATTGTAGTTTGAACTTGTTTTATTTGACCTGTTCCATGACATACAGAACATGTTTCTGGGTGAGTGCCTGGTTTTGCGCCACTTCCATTACAAGTTTTACAGGTTTCTTTACGATTTATGGTTACATATCTTTCTGTACCTAAAAATGATTCTTCGAAGCTAATTTCTAAGTCATATTGTAAGTCTGAACCTTTTCTTGGTCCATTTTGTCTATTACTTCTAGAACCTCCAAAGCCTCCTCCAAAAAATGAAGAAAATATGTCTCCTAAATCGCCAAAATCTCCAA
Organism: uncultured Clostridia bacterium; assembly: GCA_947631145.1. Taxonomy (GTDB): domain Bacteria; phylum Bacillota; class Clostridia; order TANB77; family CAG-508; genus CAG-273. The sequence continues at coordinate 37,812 of CANRKF010000003.1, forward strand.
AGCCATCAAAACCTGTAGTGTAGGTATATGTACCATTTCCATAAGAGCCTGCGCCACCGCCAAAACCTTGAGGTCCATCTGGTCCAAATTGATCATACATTTGTCTTTTTTGAGGATTTGATAAGGTTTCATAAGCTTCGTTTACTTCTTTAAATTTTGCTTCTGCTTCTGCTTTATTATTTGGATTAGCGTCTGGGTGATACTGCTTTGCAAGTTTTCTATATGCTTTTTTTAGCTCATCATCAGTTGCATTTTTATTTACTCCCAAAACTTCATAATAATCTCTTTTTGCCATCTTAGTTCCTCCTGTATTTTAGTCTATTTAATAGTTTTATCATTAAATATATAATGGTTTTATTATTAAATATAGCTCTATTATTAAATTAATACTGTTGCTATTATCAAATTAATATAGTTTTATTACTAAATATAAGTTCTATTATCAAATTAATATAGTTTTATTATTAAATATAAGTTCTATTATTAAATTAATATAGTGTTATTATCAAATTATGAGGCTGGATTTTTAACTTTTTATTTTGTTTTCCAGCCTCTTAATTATTATTTCATATTAAAGATATTATTTAATTATAATTATTATTTATTGTTGTTGTCATCTTCTACTTTATAATCTGCATCATATACATTTCCATTGCTATCTGCATGTGGTCCTTCTGCATTTGCGCCAGCATCTGTTCCAGCGTTAGCACCTGCATTTGCTTGTGTTTGTTTGTATAATTGCTCTGTAATAGAATAGAAAACAGTTGTTAATTTTTCTGTAGCAGATTTAATAGCTTCTGTATCATCACTTTCTAAAGCTTTCTTTACATTTGCTATTTCTGTTTCTGCTTTTGCTTTTTCTTCTCCACTAATTTTATCGCCTAATTCTTCTATTGTTTTTTGGCAATTATATACTAAGCTTTCAGCATTATTTCTAACTTCTATTCCTTCTTTTCTCTTTTTATCTTCTGCTGCATGTGCTTCTGCATCTTTTACTGCTTTTTCAATATCTTCATCAGAAAGGTTTGTGCTTGCTGTAATTGCTACTTGTTGACTGTTTCCTGTAGCCATATCTTTTGCAGATACGTGTACTATACCATTTGCATCAATATCAAATGTTACTTCAATTTGTGGCACACCACGTGGTGCTGCAGGAATTCCTGTTAATTGGAATCTTCCTAATGTTTTATTATCTGCAGCCATTTCACGTTCACCTTGTAATACGTGAATTTCAACACTTGTTTGACCATCTGCTGCTGTTGAGAATACTTGTGATTTTTTAGTTGGTATTGTTGTGTTTCTTTCAATTAATTTTGTGAATACTCCACCTAAGGTTTCAATACCAAGTGATAATGGTGTTACATCTAATAATACTAAATCTTTTACATCGCCTGATAATACTCCACCTTGAATAGCTGCACCAATGGCAACACATTCATCTGGGTTAATGCCTTTATCTGGTTCTTTTCCTGTTATTTTTCTAACAGCTTCTTGAACAGCAGGTACTCTTGTAGAACCACCTACTAATAATACTTTATGCAAATCGTTTGCAGTAATTCCTGCATCTTTCATTGCTTTTTCAACTGGTTCTTTAGTTGCTTCTATTAAGTCACGTATTAATTCTTCAAATTTTGCTCTTGTTAATGTAATATCCATATGTTTAGGTCCACTTGCATCTGCTGTGATGAATGGTAAATTAATTTGTGTTTGTTGAACTCCTGAAAGTTCTATTTTAGCTTTTTCTGCAGCTTCTTTTAAACGTTGCATAGCCATTTTATCTGTACTTAAATCTATTCCATTTGATTTTTTGAATTCTGATACTAAATAATCTATAATTCTTTGGTCGAAGTCATCTCCACCAAGTCTTGTATTTCCATTTGTTGCTAATACTTCAAATACACCATCACCAATATCTAGTATAGATACATCAAATGTTCCTCCACCTAAATCATATACCATAATTTTTTGGTCTTGATCTTCTTTATCCATACCAAATGCTAAAGCTGCTGCTGTTGGTTCATTTATAATTCTTAATACTTCTAATCCTGCAATTTTACCCGCATCTTTTGTTGCTTGTCTTTGGCTATCACTAAAATATGCTGGAACTGTAATAACTGCTTGAGTTACAGGTGAGCCTAAATAATTTTCAGCATCTGTTTTTAGTTTTTGTAAAATCATAGCAGAAATTTCTTGTGGAGAAAATTCATCTCCTTCAATTTTTACTTTTCTGTTTGAGCCCATATCTCTTTTTATAGAAATAACTGTATTATCTGGGTTTGTAACTGCTTGACGTTTTGCAATTTGTCCTACTAATCTTTCTCCATTTTTTGAGAATGCAACAACAGATGGTGTTGTTCTATTTCCTTCTGCGTTAGGAATAACAACTGGTTCTCCTCCTTCCATAACTGCTACACATGAGTTTGTTGTTCCTAAGTCAATTCCTATTATTTTTCCCATTTTTAAATTCCTCCTTGTTTTTGTTTTGGCAGACCTTTTATTTTTAACTGTAAAAAATTATTGCTTATTTTTTAGCTTTTTTGAAAGGTCAGCCCATTAAATTTATATTTTAAAATTAAAATCTAGGTATTATATTTTGTTTTTTAACACACATATATTTTTTCAATTTAATAAATATTTATAATATCTATATACTTTTTAATATTAGATTAACCACATATCTTTCTGCTATGTATATTAAATATTATTTTCCTAATTAGCAACTACTACCATTGAATGGCGAATTACTTTGTTTCCTATCATGTAACCTTTTCTATATTCTTCCTTTACTTCTTTTTCTCCTAAAGCTTCATCCGTTACTAGGCTTACTGCCTCATGAAGTTCTGGATTAAAAGTTTCTCCGAAGAGCTTTTATTTCCTGTACACCATTTGCTTGTAAAACATCTTTAAATTGTTTTAAAACAAGCTCTACTCCTTGCTTATAGCTTTCATCTTCTGTTTTGCTTTCTACTGCTTTTTCTAAATTATCTATAACAGGTAGAAAACCAGATACTACATCTCCCATTATAGAATTATATAGTTCTTCTTTTTCTTTGTTACTTCTTTTTTTATAATTATCAAATTCTGCTGCAATTCTTTTTAGTCTATCTTCAGTTTCTTCAAGCTTTATTTTTAAGGTTTCTGTTTCTTTTTTTATTTCAATAATGTCATTTTCTTTTAGTTCTTCTGTGTTTTTTGAATTTTCTAACTTTTCTGATTTTTTATTTTCTTTTTTTAATTCTTCTGTATTTTTTTCATTTTGCCCCATTTTTTCACACTCCATTCTATTTTTTCTTACTTTCCATTTAATTTTTTGCTAATGTATTTCATTACTGAAATTACTTTAGAATAGTCCATTCGCTTAGGACCTATAATGCCAATAGTTCCTAAATCTTTATTTTGATAACGATGCTTAAAAGTAATAATACTAAAATCTTTTAGCTGGTCGTTATCATTTTCATCTCCTATATATACATTTATGTCTTTTGCAAAGCCTGTATTAAGTAAATCTCGCATAACTTCTTGGGTATCTATTAAATTAATGAAATTTTTAGCAACTTCTAAGCTTTTAAATTCCGGTAATTCAAAGGATTTATTGGCTCCTTCTAAGTATAGTTTAGAATCTTCATTAATAACTCTATCTAACTGCTCCATAATTGGTTTTATTACATTTAAACTATAGTTCATTTCTGAAAAAATATATTCTTCTATTGGCTTATCTATTTCAGCTAATGGCTTTCCTTTTAATTTATTATTAAAGATTATGTTCAAAGTATTTACTTGCTCTTCTGTAATATCCTCATCAAATTTAATAATGGTTTCTTTTACAATGCCCGTATCTGTAAGAATAACTGCCATTAACATTCTAGTGCCTAGTAAAACAAATTTAACTTCTTCTATGTTTTGGAAATTTGCTTTTGGTCCTATTGATACCGAAGTGTAATGTGTAACTTCTGATAATGTACTTGTAGCAATTTTAGTTAATTCTTCTATTTCATTTACTTTTGTTTCTAACTTAGACTGAATATATTTTATTTCTTGAAGACTTATATCATCTTCTTTAATTAATTCATCTACGTAAAATCTATAACCTTTAGCAGATGGAACCCTACCACTTGATGTATGTGGTTTTTCTAAGTACCCTGTTTTTTCTAGTTCTACCATTTCGTTACGAATAGTAGCGCTACTGCATCCAAGCCTATATTTTTTTTCAATAACACCTGAACTGACGGGTTCTGCTGTGTTAATGTATTCATCAACTATTGCTTGCAAGATTTTCTTTTTTCTCTCTTCTAACACATTTTTCACCTTCTTATATAGGCTTTACTTTAGCACTCTTCCTTTTTGATTGCTAAACTTTATATATATTATATCCATTCTTAGCAAATGTCAATATAGATTGCTAAAAATTTGTGTAAATTTTATGTGAAAAGAATGTATTTCAAAAAGAAACCTCTTTTGAGATTTCTTTTTTAGTTATACAAAGTATTGGCAAACAGTATTGTAGTTATATAAATTCTTTTGAAAAAATATTCAAGTTATACAAATTCCTCCCACACAATATTGGCGAAATCTAGACCTTTATTGGTTAATTTTATATTGTCGCCATCTATTTGTATTAAATCTTCTTCAACTAATTTTTCTAATTTATCGTGATATACATATATTGGATTTGCTACAAATTTAAGTTTAAATTCTTGAACACTAATTCCTTCTATTTTTCTTAAACCTAATAACATATATTCCATTTGTTTATCTTCTAAAGTTTGCTTTTCATGAAATACCAAATTTTTGCTTGGAGTATTTTCTTCTATGTTTTTTATATATTCTTCTATTGAATCAATGTTAGATATTCTGTTAGAATTAATATAGGAATGACTAGCTGCGCCAAAGCCAATATATTCTTTTTGGTTCCAGCAGTCTAAATTATGCCTTGATTCATAACCAATTTTAGCAAAATTAGATATTTCATAATGCTTATATCCATTTTGTTCTAGCATTTCTTTTGCTTTCCAATACATCTTTCTTTCTTCATCTTCTGAAGGCAAAGTTATTGTTCCATTTTGAACCCCTTTTTGTATTTTTGTGTTTTCTTCTACAATTAATGAATATAAAGAAATATGCTCTGGATCTAGCGAAATTACTTCTTCTACTGCTCCTTCTACATCTGAAATAGTTTGCTGTGGAAGACCTATCATTAAATCTACATTAATATTTTCAAAACCGACCTCTCTTGCTAAATGGTAAGTGTCTACAAAATCGTAGTAATTATGTATTCTGCCTATGCTTTTTAATAAGTGATTTTGTGTTGCTTGCAAGCCTATGCTTAGCCTATTTACACCTGCTTTTTTATAAGCTTCTAATTTATCTGCATTAGTAGTTCCGGGGTTTACTTCTATAGTTATTTCAGCATTTGGATCAACTTCATAAGTTTCGTAAATTGCTTTTAGAATTTCTGTAATATAGCTACTATCTATAAAAGATGGCGTTCCGCCTCCTATATAAATTGTTTTTACAACTGATAGGAAGTTAAACTCTTCTTCATTTTTCTTTTGCTTTATTTCATTTATTAAACTTTTTATATATCTTGGTATCCATTCTTCTTTTTCTGCCATAGAATAAAAATCACAATAATAGCATTTTTGCTTACAAAATGGAATATGTATATAAAGTCCTATTTCTTTTGGTTTCATTTTTACTGCTCATATATTGTACGATTATTATACGGATTTTCTTATTCTTCATTATCGTACATTATATGAACTTCCTCCTTTCATCTTTTTGTCTGCAATTATTCTCTCTTTTTTCCTGTAGATTATATTTTTTTCAAACTTTATAATCTTTCTCTCTTTTCTTGTAAACTATATTTTCAGATTTTATAGCCTTTTTCTCTTTTTTCTTCTGCAATTTTTTGTATTGCTTTTAGTCTATGATTTACACCAGATTTTCCAATTGGATTTTTTAGCATTTTTCCTAATTCTTGTAAAGATACCTCTGGATTTTCTAATCTTGCATTTGCGATTTCTTGCAAAGCTTCTGATAAATGCTTAAGTTCTCCAATTTCTTGTAAATAATTAATATCTTCTATTTGTTTTACAGAAGCAGTTACAATTTTAGTTAAATTTGCTGTTTCGCAATTTACTTTTCTATTAACATGATTTCTAATTTCTCTTAATACTCTTATATCTTCAAAATTAAGAACAGATTTATTTGCTTGAATTAAAGCTAAAAAATTTGCAATATCATCTCCATCTTTTGTATATAAAGAATAATCGCTTTTCTTTTTTAAAATTTTAAATGAAATTTCGTACTTGGCTAAAATTTTGCACACAAATTCTGCATTTTGCCTTTCTGCAAAAAGTATTTCTAAATGATATGTATTTTGAGGATTACTAATTGAGCCACTACCTAAAAAGGCTCCTCTTACAAAGGCCTTTGCTAATAATTCGTTTGAGTTTAAATTTTGTTCTACTTCATTTTTAGTTATTTTTTCTTTATTTGGTATAAGTTTTGATATTGGAATAGTAATACAAAAATTTTTGCCACTCATTTCTATTTCATAATTTTGATAATTCAAATTGCTTAGTAATTTTCCAAAACGATTAATGTTATATTCATTTTCTGTTGAAAATTTAAGCTTATTGCTTTCTATTGTAACATGATTTGTTGATAAGTAACCTAAAAACTCGTATTTTACCGCTTCTTTATTAGATAAATTATTTAATTTGCTTACTTCTTCTTTTACTTCACTTGAAAAGGACATTCTTTCACCTACTATTTAACTCTTATTAAGCTTTTTGCTTACACTTAATGTTGATTATTCTAAGTTCTAAAATTATTTTTATATCTTTCTAAAAATAAGTACTCTATCGTTTCCTGCTAAGTCTTTAATTGGAGTTTTAGTTTCTAAAACTATATTCTCTGCTTGATTATAGCATTTTTTATATATATTAATAATATTTTCTGCTTGATTATAGCCAATTTCTAAAATTAAATATCCATTTGGAAGCAAATATTTATATGCATTTTTTAATATTTCTTTATAAAATTTTAAGCCATCTTCTCCTCCATCTAAGGCAATGTGTGGCTCTTGTTGTACTTCTTTAGAAAGAGTTTTTATTGTGCTTGTTTCTATATATGGAGGGTTTGATACTATATAATCAAATTTCCTTCCTTCAAGGTTTTCAAATAAGTTAGAAACTATAAATTCTATTTTTTCTTCTACATTATTTAAAACAGCATTTTTTTTAGCCACTTTAATTGCTTCTTTGCTAATATCAGTTGCTGTTACTTTAGCATTTGTGTATTTGGCAATAGATATTCCAATACATCCGCTTCCTGTACATAGGTCTAAAATGTGATTTTGCACGTTTTTTAAATCAAATTTTATTGTTTCTTCCATGCTATATTTTTTTTCTAATTTTTCTATTACAGTTTCTACTAAAAGTTCAGTATCTGGCTGTGGTATTAGTACATTTTCATCTACATAAAAATTTAGCCCCATAAATTCTTGTGAGTTTGTAATGTATTGAAGTGGCTTTCCGTTTATTATTTCTTTTATATGTTCTTCGTATTGCTGTGCTTTTAGTTCACTTACTTCTTCTAAGCTGTTTATTAGAAGTTCACTTTCCTTTTGCTTTAAAACAAACTCTAGCAATATTTTTGCTTTAATATGTGCATCATCTATATTAAATTTTTTTAATGTTTTTTCACCTAAAATAAGAAGATTTTTTTTGTTCATTTTTCTTTCCTTTTTTGTTATTTATGGCAAAATTATATCATTTTGTTTTTAAAAGTACAAGATTTATTTTTCCTATAAAATTTTTTACAAGCTCGTAAAATGGTTAAAAAAGCCAAAAAAATACCCCGCCTTAGCCGTAAGGTGAATGAAATTTTAAGGACCTGCTTTCACAGGTGGGTGTCTTGTTGAATGCTCCTGGGTTTCTTACATTATTTAATATAAGCATACACGCCACATTCAAAGGCGGACTCCCTTTTAATATTTGTTGGTTCTAAAATTCCAGTCTACACGCACTATGCAGGGAAATTTTTTATTTAATTGTTATTATTATATTAACACAAACTATATATTTTAGCAAACTTATTTAATGTATAGTTTTATATCTTTAAACAATAAAATCTATTGTTTTCTTTATTTTTCTTAATTTTATATATTTTTAAATTATATATCTTCTACATTAAATCCAACAATATTGCTAGCATCTTCATCTAAAAGATGTTCTAATTGTTTAGTCTCTCCAACATTTATTGTTGGAATTGTTATTATACATTCTATTTTTTCTCCATTGCCTCTAGTTAATATTAGTTTAGCAACTTTAGTTGCAGAATCCACAGATCCTGTATTGGTTACATCTATTAAAATTTTATTTCCTATATTATTATTTTCATATTTTAAATTAGTAAATACTAAAGAACCATACCTAGCTGAATTAGAAACTTCATTAGTATTATTTGCATTAGTTTCATTATTTGTTACAGCAGTATTTTCAGTATTATTACTAACATTATTTACAGTATTTTCTGTATTATTATTAACATTATTTTCAGTATTTTCTGTATTGTTATTAACATTATCCTCTGTACTATCACCATTTACATTATTTTCAACTGCTCCTTGCATAAGGCTACTCATACTCTGCACTTCAGCATTTTGTTTGTTTTGAGTTTCGCTATTTGCTTTTCCTTTCTTAGCTGATTTTGTAACAATTACTGTTACCATAACAATAAACATAATTCCTATTAAAGTAAAAACTACTTTTCTTTCTTTTGGTGTCATTTGTGTTTCCCCCTTTTATTTTTTCCTAAAGATGTGTGTTTCTTATATTTTTATATTGGTACATTTTTTTAATTTTATTCTTATTATTTTAACTTTTTCAAGCTTATTAATATTTTTTATTAAGAAGTTATCTTTATTTATATTAAATCACATTATTTGCAGATTGTAAATACATATTTTTAATCTAACATTAATTTTCTTTTTAACATATTATTGGTAACTATTCCAACCCCTAGAAATCTTTCATTTTCGTTTTTTATTTGATATAAACCATTTTCTACATTTTTTTGAAGTTTAATACCATTTAATAATTTTTGAATTTCTTGTTCTTCCAAATATATAGTTGGATATTTTTCAAAAAACTGTGGTATGGTAATAATATGCTTATTTAAGTAAGTATCATTTTCTATATTGTTTTCTAGCTCTTGCACAGTTATAGCCTTACTTATTTCAAAATTTCCTACTTTTGTTCTTTTAAGCTCCTTCATATAGCCTACAGTACCTAGTTTTTGTGCTATATTTTCACATAAAGTTCTAACATATGTTCCTTTAGAACAATGCACACGAAATGAAATGTTTTTTAAGTTTTCATTTATTTGCATTAATTCTATATTATATATTTCAATTTCTCTTTGTGGAATTTCTACTTGTGCTCCATTTCTTGCATATTCATACAACTTTTTTCCATTTACTTTAATGGCAGAATAAATAGGTGGGATTTGTTTTTGTTTTCCCACCATAGAGTTCAATACATTTTTAACATTTTCTATTTTTAAATTATTTAAATTTACTTCTTTTCTTTCTATAACTTTTCCTTCACTGTCTAAGGTATCTGTTTTTTCTTCTAATTTTATTACTGCTTCATATTCTTTATCATGATTTATTAAATATTCAGAAAGCTTGGTTCCTTTTCCTAATAGAAGTGGCAATACTCCAGTAGCCATTGGATCTAAAGTTCCAGTATGTCCAACTTTTACCTTACACATTTTTTTAACCTTAGCTACCACATCATGAGAAGTAAATTCTTTTGGTTTGTTTACAATTAATATTCCATCCATTTATGTACCTTTTAACTTAATATAATTTTTTCGCTAATATTTATAATACATTAATTCAATATTTTTTGTAATTGCTATATTTTTATGTAATAACCATATTTTTGTTATTACTATACTTTTATGTAATTTCTATATTTTTATTATTACAGTAATTTAATTTTTTTATTATAATAATCTAACTATTTCTTTTAAAATCATTTCTTTGGCTTGCTCTATTGTTCCTGGTATTGTACATCCTGCTGCCTTTGGATGACCTCCTCCTCCAAATGCAATACAAGCATCTGCAACATTTACATATTCGTTAGAACGAAGTGAAACTTTACAACCTTTTTCTGTTTGACGTATAAAAATAGATACTTCTACATTTTCTACATCTCTAGCATTTTCTACAATTCCTTCATAATCTCCATTTTCTGCATGAACACTTTCTTCATCTTCTTTAGTAATATATGTATAAGCTACTTTTCCATCTTCTAAAAATTCTACTCTATTATTCGCGATGCGGTGAAGCTCAAAGTTAGCTTTTGTTTTTGTTTCAAGCACTTGACGATAAACTTTTGAAACATTTACACCTTTATTAAGAAGCCATGCTACAAATTCAAAAGTTTCTGCCGTAACTCCTTGATATTTAAAGCCACCTGTGTCTGTAATAATTCCAGCTAAAATGCAAGTTCCAATATCTTTCGTAATTTCTATTCCAAAATATTCTAAAATAACTAATAAAATTTGACTGCAGGCTGGTGAATCTGGATTTACATAGTTATAATCACCAAACATAGTATTAGTTCCATGATGATCGATAGATACTTTTACTTTTGCATTTTCAAAATAATTTGAAAATCCATTTAACATTTTTATTGTAGCACAATCTAGGGCTATAGCTAAATCATAATGCTCTGTATCACTTTTTCCTTTTATTTGCTCAATACCCGGCAAGCAGTTAAATACCTTTGAATGTTCAGGAATTATAACATCTGGATTTTTTCCATAAGCTTTTAAAGCATGATACATTGCTAAACTGCTTCCTATAGCATCTCCATCAGGATTTTCATGCGTTAAAATAACAATTTTATCTGCATTGTTAATTTGTTCTAAAATTTCATCTAAAGTCATTTAATCTCTCCCTTTACTCTTTTATATTTTTCATTTTTAATTGTCTTGCTCATTAAATTTATTTACGTAGCCTATTAATTTTATTAATGCTGAATATTTGCAATTCTTTCTTTATTTTGCTGATTAAATTTATTCATATTGCTTATTAGCATTATTTATATGCTTGCTAGCTTTATTAATGTTAGTTATTAGCATTTATTTATCTTGCTTATCAGCATTTAAATCTTTTAGTATGCTATCTATTCTTGCCCCGTATTCAAAAGAATCATCTATTTCAAATATTAATTCTGGAGTAATTCTTAAATTAATATTTTTAGCTACTTGACTACGTATAAATCCAGAAGATTCCTTTAGCCCTTCTAGTGTTTTACTAACACTTTTAGAGTTTAAAATACTTACATAAATTTTTGCATACTTAAAGTCAGGAGTAATTTTTGCTTTTGTTACACTAATTAAACCTGTAACTTTTGAATTTTTAAGTTCAAACATAAGCACATGGCTTATTTCTTTTTTCAATTCTTCATTAACTCTGTTTAATCTAGCCTCATTTTTTGGCATTTAGCTTTCATCCTTCCTTGTTTACTATTTATTTTTTTAATTTCTTTATTAACAGAAATAATTAAAATACACTTTACTTTCTTTGTAATTTTTCAATTAACAAAGATAATTAGAATACGCTTTACTTTTTACTTTCCTTGTAATCTTTTAATTAACAAATTTATTTAAAATACGCTTTACTTTTACTTTCTTTGTAATCTTTTAATTAACAAATTTATTTAAAATACGCTTTACTTTTACTTTCTTTGTAATCTTTTAATTAACAAATTTATTTAAAATACGCTTTAACTTCTACGAATTTTTAATAAAACTTTGTTTATTTTTTTATTAAGCTTTAACATGTGTCGCATTAACAAGCGTCCCCAATGAGAGACTTATTAACATATGCCCCAGAGGCGACAAATTGCCTAAATTAACAAGCGCCCCCAACACGACATTTATTAAGATGTGTCCCCGACGCGACATTTTGTCGCATTAAGAAACGTCCCCAATGCGACATTTTGTCGCTAACGTGCCACTTGTTCCATAACGTAGAATTCTAAATTATCGTCTTCTTTTACATCATTGTAACCCTCTATTTGAAGTCCGCATTCAAAACCTTTAGATACTTCTTTAGCATCATCTTTGAAACGCTTTAAGGAAATTAATTTTCCATCATGTATAACAACATTTTCACGAATTACTCTTACGCCAGCATTTCTTTCAATTTTTCCATCTACTACATAAGCACCTGCAACAGTACCAACGTTTGAAACTTTAAAGGTTTGTCTTACAACAGCATTTCCAATAATTCTTTCTTCGTAAACTGGATCTAATAGTCCTTTCATTGCTGCTTCAACATCTTCTATTGCTTGGTATATAACAGAATATTGTTTAATTTCTACATTTTCTTTTTCTGCCATATCTTTTGCTGTATTTACTGGTCTTACATTAAATGCAATAATAATGCATTTTCCTGCTTTTGCAAGTTGTACATCTGATTCTGTAACTGCTCCTGCTACTGCATGTATAACTTTTACTTTTACTTCATCATTTGATAATTTTTCAAGCGATTGTTTTAATGCTTGTGCTGTTCCTTGAACATCTGCTTTTACAATTATATTCAATTGTTTTAAATTTTCGCTTTCCATTTTTTCAAATAAATTGCTTAAAGTTACTTTGTTGCTTTCAGCCATTGCTTGTTCTCTTTCTTGGCGTTTTCTTCTTTCTATTAAATGTTTTGCCATTTTTTCGTCTTTTACTTCATAGAAAGTGTCTCCTGCTTCTGGAACTTCTGTTAAGCCCATAACTTCTACTGGTGTAGATGGTCCGGCTTTTTTTACCTTTTGTCCTTTATCATTTTTCATTGCACGAATTCTACCAATAGACTTACCAACAACAATTGTATCTCCTTCATCTAAGGTACCTCTTTGTACTAAAATAGATGCAATTGGTCCTTTGGCTTTATCAAGTCTTGCTTCAATAACAGTACCTTTGGCTTGTTTATGTGGATTTGCTTTAAGCTCTTTCATATCTGCTACTAATAATACCATTTCTAATAAGTTATCTATATTAATTTTCTTTTTAGCAGATATTGGAACATAAATTGTATCTCCTCCCCATTCTTCTGGTACTAGCTCATATTCCATTAATTCTTGTTTTATTTTTTCTACATTTGCACCTGGTAAATCTATTTTATTTACAGCTACAATTATTGGAATTTCAGCTGCTTTTGCATGGTTAATTGCTTCTACTGTTTGTGGCATAACTCCGTCATCTGCTGCTACTACTAAAATAGCAACATCTGTAATTTGTGCACCTCTAGCACGCATTGCAGTAAATGCTTCGTGTCCTGGTGTATCTAAGAAAGTAATTTCTCTATTATTAATATTTACTTTATATGCACCAATATGCTGGGTAATTCCGCCAGCTTCTCCTTCTATTACATTTGTGCTACGAATTGCATCTAAAAGTGATGTTTTACCATGGTCAACGTGTCCCATAACAACAACAACTGGTGGCCTTGGTTCTAGATCTTCTGCTTGATCTTCTGTTTCATCAAATAAAATATCTTCTTCTTTTATTTCTTCTTTTTTGTTTGCAGTTATACCAAACTCCCCTGCAACTAAAAATGCTGTATCAAAGTCTA
>CANRKF010000004.1 GCA_947631145.1 uncultured Clostridia bacterium
TTAATCTTAAATAGCTTATTGCATCTTTTATTTCTTTTCTTTCATAGAATTTTACTCCGCCTACTACTTTATATGGTATATCTTCTCTTCTTAATATGTCTTCTATTGCTCTTGATTGTGCATTCATTCGGTATAGTATTACAAAGTCTTTTGGTTTTAAGTATTCTTCTGTTTTTAAATGCTGTATTTGCTCTACTATGTATCTTGCTTCATCGTATTCGTCTTCTGCTTGGTATAAACATGGCAAGCTTCCTTCTTCATTTTCAGTCCATAATTTTTTTTCATATTTATTTTCGTTGTGTTTTATTACACTGTTTGCTGCTTTTAATATATTGCCTGTGCAACGATAGTTTTGTTCTAGTTTTATTATTGTTGTTCCCGGAAAGTCTTTTTCAAAGTTTAATATGTTTGTGATGTCTGCGCCTCTAAAGCTATATATTCCTTGATCGTTATCTCCTACTACTGTGATGTTTCCATAACGCGATGCTAGAATAGATACAAGTGTGAATTGGGCTTTGTTGGTGTCTTGGTATTCGTCTACTAATACGTATTTAAATTTTTCTGTGTAATATTCTAGTACGTCTGGATTATTTGTTAGAATATCTATGCTATAGTTTATGATGTCGTCAAAATCTATTGCGTTATTTTCTTTTAACCTTTTTTGGTATAGTTCATATACTTTTCCTATTGCTTCTTTTCTAAATTCGCCTGCATATTTAGTTAGGTATGCTTTTGGTGTTAGCATTTCGTTTTTTGCATTGCTTATTTCTGCTAAAACGCTTTTATCCGTAAACATTTTGTCATCTATGTTTAGGCTTTTTAAACATTCTTTTACTATTGTTTTTTGGTCTGAGGTATCAAATATTAAAAATGAGGTGTCAAAGCCTATTCTATCTATGTATTTTCTTAAAATGCGTACACAAATTGAGTGGAAGGTTCCCATCCACATGTCTTGTGCTGCATTTCCTATTATATTTTCTACTCTTTGTTTCATTTCACTTGCTGCTTTGTTTGTAAATGTTATTGCTAATATATTCCATGGTTTTATGTTTTTTTCTGATATTAAGTAGGCTATTTTATGGGTTAATACTTTTGTTTTTCCGCTTCCTGCTCCTGCTATTATTAGGCATGGACCTTCTGTTTGTAAAACTGCTTCTTTTTGTTTATTGTTTAATCCTTCTATTAAATCTTGCATTTTTTTCTCTCTTTCTTTTTTTATTATTTATTATTTATTTTTTGTTTTTTGTTTTTTATTTTTTGTTATGTTGGCTTTTTTGCGTATAATTTTTAGGCTATTTTTATAGTTTTATTTGTTTTTTTAATTGGCTTTTATGTATAAGCTTTTAACTATATTTTATGTATCTTTAAATTGCTTTTATTTAATATTTATTTTCTTATATTTTTATTGGCTTCTTATTTTTTGAGCTTTTTATGTAATAAGCTTTAAAGTGTTTTTAAATTTTTTCTAATAGCTTTTCTAAACACATTTCTATTTCTTTTGCGCATTGTTTATATGTTTCTAAGTTATAGCCCCATGGGTCTTTTATGTCTATTCCATATATTTCATCTTTTATGCCTATATATTCTTTCATTGTAAATATTTTATTTTCTAATTCTGGATATAGGTTTTTTACAAATATTTTATGTGATAGTGTGGCACACAAAATGAGATCCATTTTTTCTATATTTGAATATTTTATATTAGTTGCTCTATGATTTTTTAAATCTATTCCATAGTCTTTCATGGTTTCTATGGCATTTTGTGTTGGAATATCTCCTTCATCGGCTGATAGTCCACATGAGTATACTTCTATGTTTTCTTTTTTATTTTCTTGTATCATTTTTTTTAACAGTGCTTCTGCCATTGCGCTTCTACATATATTTCCTGTACATATAAACATTATTTTCATTTGCTTTTCCTCCACTAGAATTTATTTTATCATACTACTTGTTTTTATACAATTATAAATTGTAAAAAAAGATTAAAGAGTAAATTGACTTATTTTATTTTTATTATATACTTAATTTAAGTACAAATCTTAACTGTACATTGTTATTACTTTTTATTTCTGTGACCTTGTTATTTTGTATTTGACAAATTTATTAAATGTGTGTATAATAAATTAAGAAATGAGAAACCACGAAAGTGGTTACCTGATTGTAAAAATTAAATAGTCATTCTCCCGGCAAAGCAGAATGGCTATTTTTATTGCCTATGTAGTAAAAAACAAATGATGATTAACAAGGCAAGGTTTATTAGTGTCATTCCTATCATTCCATAGAATAATAGGTAAGTTATTAATAATAAAGCATTTTCCACGTTAACCACCCCCCTTATAGTCATTCTCACAAACTAAATAGCTGTGGAGTAGTTTGTAACATTAAAAAGTAAAAGGGATAACACACTCCGCTTATTACGGTTAGTCCCTATTTTTTTCTTGTAGTAAAAAGCTTTGAGTTTCTTCGGAGGCTTTCACCGCTTATTCTCATTTCTTTTTACACTATACTACAAATTTAACCAAAATTCAAGCAAACAAAACAAATTTTTGACAAATTTTACTTTTTATTTTTGTGTAAAAAATTTTAGTTGTTTGTTACTGAAAATGATTTTAATTATATGGTAAGAAACGCATTTTTATTTATAAATTCATTGCTAGAATTCCTAGCAACAAGCCTAAAATATTTCCTATTGCAGTTATTCTTCCATTGTATAAGCTATTTGATTCCGGAATTAACTCGCCTGATACTATATAAATCATTGCACCTCCTGCAAAACTTAAACACAGTGCTATAACGCTTTGTGATATGCCTCCTATTAAAGCTCCGAAAAATGCTCCTATTCCTGTTGTTATTCCAGATAAAATCACATAGAATATGACTTTTATTGGTTTCATTCCTCCATTTTTCATAGGTACTGCCATGCTAATGCCTTCTGGTACATCATGTAAACAAATTGCTATTGCTAAGGATAACCCGAGTGTTATAGATGCTTCGAAACCTGAGCCTATTGCTAATCCTTCTGGGAAATTGTGAAGTGCTAACCCTATACTTACAACTATTCCTGTTTTTAATAATGTATTTTTTTGAAATTTGGTTTGAAATTTTTTATCTATTATTAAATCGCAAAATATCATTGTGGCAATTCCTAATATAATGCCTAAAAAAACTGTTGGTATTTTAGTTAGTTCAAAAGCTTCTGGCAGTAAATCGAAGCATACTATTGCAATCATAAGTCCTGATGCAAACGATAAAATAAAGCTTAAAAATTTTTTAGATGGATTATTAAATTTTATTCCTATAATTCCACCTATTGTGGTTCCAAATGTTCCAAAAGATAATCCTATTAAAGTGGTTTTTATGATTTCGTTCAAATAAAAAACTCCTTTACATTTTTTATACTAATATATTTTATGTTTTAAAAAAAATGTATAAGAGTTTTTAGTTTTATTATAAATTTAATTTTTTTATTTATATTTTTGTAGCTTATTCTTCTTCGCTTCCTTTTAGTTTTTCTGCTGTGTCTGCTGTTATTAAGCTATCTATCATTTCGTCTAAGTCTCCATTTAAGAAGTTTTCCATTTGATAAATTGAAAGTCCTATTCTATGATCTGTAATACGACCTTGTGGATAGTTATAGGTTCTAATTTTTTCGCTTCTATCTCCACTTCCTACTTGGCTTTTTCTGGCATTTGCAACTTCTGAATCTTGCTTTTCTTTTTCTTTTTCGTATAGCTTTGAACGAAGTAGTTTCATTGCATAGTCTCTATTTTGAAATTGTGATCTTTCTGTTTGACATTCTGCTACCATTCCTGTTGGTACGTGTATTAAACGTACTGCAGATGATGTTTTATTAATGTGCTGACCTCCTGCACCTGAAGCTCTGAATACTTCCATTTTTATATCTGCTGGATTTATATTTATTTCTACATCTTCTACTTCTGGTAAAACTACTACTGTTGCTGTTGATGTGTGTATTCTTCCACTTGCTTCTGTATCTGGTACTCTTTGTACACGATGTACTCCACTTTCAAATTTTAATCTACTATATGCGCCTTTTCCTGTAATCATGAAAGATATTTCTTTGTAGCCTCCAAGCCCTGTTTCATTTTCATTTAATACTTCTAATTTCCAATGTTTTTTTTCTGCATACATGGTGTACATTCTATATAAAGTTCCTGCAAATAGTGCTGCTTCTTCTCCTCCTGCACCTCCACGTATTTCACAAATAACGTTTTTATCGTCATTTGGATCTTTTGGTATTAATAGTATTTTTATTTCTTCTTCTATTTTTGGCAATTTTTCTTTATTTTCTTGCAATTCTATTTCTGCAAGTTCTTTCATTTCTGGATCGTTTAAACATTCTTTTGCTTCTTCTATGGCTTTATTTACTTTTTTATATTCTCTATATTTTAATACTACTGGTTCTAGTTCTGCATGTTCTTTCATTAGTGTTTGCCATTCTGATTGCTTACTTATTATTTCTGGATCACTTATTTTTTTTGTAATTTCTTCATAACGCTTTTCTACCTCTTCTAATTTTTGAAACATAGTAATTCCTTTCTTTTCTCGGAAGGTTTATATAATTATTTTTAATTATTTTCCTTGCCAAATAAATATATTGTTTTTTGACTTTATTATTATACCTTAAAAATACTTATTTTTCAAGCTTTTATTTTATAGTTCTATAAAGTTATAGTTTATTTTTAATTTATCTAAAATTTGTTTTTCTCTATTAGTACAAGTAAATAAAATTATTTGATGTTTTTCTGATTGTTTTTGTAAAAATAATAATATATTTTCTAATCTTTCTTCATCGAAGTATGCAAAGGTTTCGTCTAGAATAATTGGCATTTTTTCTTTTGATATTTCATCTAGCATTGATAATCTTAATGCTAAATAAATTTCGTCTATTGTTCCAATACTTAAATTATTTGCAGATACTACTCTTCCATTTTCTAGCTCGACTGTTATTTGTTCATTAATTGATATTTTTTCGTATTTTCCATTTGAAATTTCTTTAATTATTTGTGATAAGTTTTTTGTAAATTTTGGAGTTACATCATTTTTCATTTTTTCATAGGCTTTTTGTAGCAAATTTTTTGCTGCTTGAAAACAGATATTTTTTTCTTCTAAAATTTCTAACTGTTCTTTTATGTTTGCTTGTTCTTCTTTATATGCAATTATTTTTTCTGTTTCTTCTGATATTTTATTTTCTTCATATTTTATTCCATTTAGTTGTAATTCGTAGTCTAATATTTTTTGATTTATTTTTTCTGATTTTTGTTCTAGCTCTTTTTTCTTTTCTTCTAAATTTATATTATTTATTTCATTTTTTAAATTATTATTTTCTAATTCATTAATTAAATTATTTGTTTTTTTATTATTTAATTTTTCGTTATTTAAATTATTGTTTGTTTTTTTATTATTTGAATATTCGTTAATTAAATTATAATTTATTTCTTTATTATTTAAATTTTCATTATTTAAATTATAATTTATTTCTTTATAATTTAAATTTTCATTATTTAAATTATAATCTATTTTTTTATTATTTTTATTTTCGCTATATAAATTGTTTTTTAATTTTTTATTACTTAATTTATTATTTATCTTTTTGCTATTTAAATTATTTTTTATTTTATTATTATTTTCGTTATTTATTTTATTTTTATTTTTTACATTTAATATAAATAAAAAGATATTAATTGGTATTAACATTAAAATAATATAATTTATTATTTTACTCTGACTAAAAATAAAATTTAAAATATTAATAATTATTAATAAAATAAAAATAATAATTAAAATTATTTTTTTATTTTTATATTTATTTTCTTTTTCTAATTTATTTTTTATATTTATTTTTTCTTTTTCTATTTGCTCATTATATAATAATTGATTTTCTTTTTTTACAATTTCATTACGCTGTTTTTCTTCTTCTAATTTTTGTAATATTTCTTCTTTTCTATTTTGCAATTTTTTTTTGCTTTCCAAGAGCATTTTTTCGTCCTTTAAGACAAACTTCAACTCTTCACTCCTATTTTGCACTATATTGATAGGTCTATCTTGCGTTCTTTTTGTTCCTACCTCTTCTATTTGCCTTTTGTTTATACTATCTATAACCTTTGAAAATGATACTTCGTAATCTCCAGTTTCCCCAACGTTTGCCACTTTTTGAAGCAAATTGTTTTTTGTGCTATTATCTAACACAACTTCTTGCTGTGGTGTCATTATTGTAGAAATATATACTTTTTCGTCTACTCCTGTTTGTTCATAGAAGAATTGATTACCTTCCTTTTTGTCAATTTTAAATTTACTTGAAATTTCTTCAAAATTTCCATTTATTACCTGTGGATTCTTCTTATAAAAGTCTCTGAAAATTTCATATTCGTCATTATTATCTAAAATATATTTTATTTTTCCAGAAAATTCTTCACTATTCCAAGGTAGATATTTTTCATAATCTGATATTTCTTTTCCATTTTTATTCTTGGAAATTCCATAAAAAATATTTTTTATGAAATTTAATAACGTAGATTTTCCACTTTCATTTTTTCCATAAATAATATTTATTTTTTCTAAATTTATTTCTTTATTTTTTAAAGTGCCATACGAATTTATTTTTATTTTTTCTATTTTCAATTAATTTCTCCTTTTTTATTTAATTAATTTTTATCTAATGCTGTAAGTGCTATTTCTAAAATTTTATCTAATTGTTCTTCTGTATAATTTTGATTATTAATTTCTTTTAAATATTCTTTTATAAATAGTCCTTTTAATGTATAATCGTTTGCCATTTCTTCTAAATTATAATTTAATTTTGTTTTATCTTTTATTTTTATAATATTTTCTTTATTTATTATTTTATATAAATTTAATGTTTCAATTTCAAATTTTCTTTTTCCAATTAAATTTATTTTATATAAATAATTTTCTTTTAATTCTAAATTATTTATTTTTTCAATTAAGGTTTCTATGTCATTTATGTTTGTAATATCTATTTCTACTTCTACAAATTGTTTATTATCTGCTGGAATAAAGGCTATTTGTAATTCTTTATTTTCTATGCTTCCTACCATAAAGCCATGTTTTCCTAATTCATCAAATCCACTTGATATTGTAGAGCCCGGATAAACTATATTTTGTTTTGGTTCTTCACAATAATATGGTTTATGAATATGGCCTAATGCAACATAGTCAAATCCTATTTGCTGTAATTTATTTTTGGAAATTGGGTTATATTGTAACTGTATTTTATCACTTGCATTTAATGATCCGTGTGTAATTAATATATTAATTTTATTTTTGTTTTCTATTTTTATATTTTCTACATTTAAATTTTCGCAATAAAAGTTATCAAATCCTACACCATAAATATCTGCTTCTTTTGTTTGTACTTTTTCTATTTTTGAAGTAAATATTTTTACGTTTTCGTTCCAATAAAAGTCTGAATACATTGAATTTTTTATGTATGGATCGTGGTTCCCCGGTGTGATAAATATTTTTGTTTGTGGTATTTCTTTAAATAAATTATTTATATATTCTATTGTGGTTTTTCTTATAGTGGTATGCTCATAAAAATCACCTGCAATAAAAAAATATTCTATTTCATTTTGTTTTATATATTCAATTATTTTTTTTAATACTTCTCTTTGATCTAATCTTCTAATTTTTCCAAAGTTTCCTTTTGAATTTAGAGTTGTAAATGGTGCGTCAAGGTGCATATCTGCAATATGTACAAATTTCATTTTTTATTTTTCCCTTATTTAATGGATTTAGGCTTTTTTAAGGCTACCTATAAACCTTTGTTTTTTTATTTTATATTATTTTGTTACACTAGTCAACTGTATATTTTTTAATAGTTGGCACTCTTTATAAAGTGAAAGAAGTTATTTATATTGATTTATATTTAAATAATTTAAAGAGATTAAACAACATAATGAAATGAACCCTCCTTATTAAACTTATTTCGTCTAATAATTTGGGTTCACTTCAATTTTTGTTTCGCCTACATTAATTTTACGCTTACTTTTACTCTTCATCTATTGGTCCAAATAGCTCGTCAAATTTTGCTTCTAATTCTTTTTGTACATCTATAGAAAATACTTCATTTCCCTCGTCTTGTGGTAATATTGGCGCTTCTTCTAATTTTGCATTTTCTATATTATTAGTATAATTTAAGTCATCTTCTACTTGTATATTTGTTTGAATTTCTCCTGAACTTTCTTCTACTTTATTTATACTTTCATTTTTTATTGTATTTTCAGTATGTTCTGTGTTTTTAGTATTGTTTTTTTCTTCTTTTAATGTTTCTTTTTTATCTTCTGGTTCTTCTTCAAATAAATCATCTAAGGATTCTACTTTTAAATCTCTTTTAGGATTGTTTTCATTTTCTTCTACATATGGATTATATGGATTATATTTTCTCCATTTTCCTCTATCTCCAACATTGAAGTCTAAGTGATTTAAGGTATATGCTGAAAGTTTTCTTATCATTGGACTTTCAAAATAATAAAACTTGCTTGCTTTAATTGGTTTTATTCCTTTTTCATAAATTATACATTGGTCGTTATCTAACCTTCTTAGTTCATCAGGTGTCATAAGAGCTCTTGCCATTACTTGATCTGAATCACTATAGCCTTGCCTATTAAATTGTTTATCTCTATTAATTGATCTACTATCTCTTACTATTGTTTTTTCACCTAGGGCTTTTGAAAAGTATTCTACTGTTTTGTATGAGTTACTTCCTAAAAATAAGTGTGTATCACAGTTTCCCATGATTGTTTCATAGGATTTTTCATATACCGCTTCTAACTGATCTAAGTTTTGCAAAATAACACTAAATGATATTCCTCTACTTCTACTGGTTGATATTTTTTTATCAAAGTCTGGTATTTTTCCTATGTTTGCAAACTCATCACATATGAAGAAGGTTGGCATTTTAAGTCTTCCTCCGTTTTCATCTGCAAAGTTGTATAGTTGTTGTATCATTTGTGAGAAGAATATTGTTAATAAAAAGTCATAGGCTGTATGTGTATCTGATGAAATAACATATACTGCTGTTTTTTTGCTTCCTATGTCTTCAAAGTTTATAGTATCTGTTGATGTTACTTCTGCTATTTCTTTTGAATCAAATTTACCAAGTTTAGATTGTAGTGAGCTTAGTATTGATCCATATGTTTTTTCTGGTGCTATTTCAATAGATTTATAATACATTCTTGCTGGGTGGTCGTATGGTAATTGGTTTATTAATTCTGTAAGTAAGTTGCTTCCTCCATTGCTATTGGCTGCTCTTACAAGTTCTGAACAGCTTGCTAGGTTTTGTTCTTCTTCAGGTCTTGTTGCTATTAAATAATATATTAGGGCTTTTAGTAGCATTTCTGCCATATCGTCCCAGTATGGATCTGAGCCACTTCCTGCTTCTGATTTTTGCCCTTTTACTATTGTGTTTGCAATAACGTCTACATCTATTTCACTTGATATATGCATTAATGGGTTATATCCATCACTATTTGCTGGATTAACTAGGTTAAGTACTTTTATGTCATATCCATTTTGTTTTAAAAAGCCTGCTGTTTTATCATATAGTTCTCCTTTTGGATCTGTAAATACGTAAGAGCCAAGCATTTGATATGCATTTGGTATTGAGTATGATGTAGATTTACCAGATCCTGATCCACCTACTACTAATACATTTATGTTTCCTCTTTTATCTAATGGTAGGTAATTGTCTTGTGCTAGTAATATGCCTTTATTTTTACTTAATACTTTGTATTGTTCTCCGCCTTCACTCCAGTCACT
Source organism: uncultured Clostridia bacterium (assembly GCA_947631145.1). GTDB lineage: Bacteria > Bacillota > Clostridia > TANB77 > CAG-508 > CAG-273. The sequence continues at coordinate 9,802 of CANRKF010000004.1, forward strand.
TGAGCCGTGTTCTATATCTGTATATTCACTTTTTGGTCTTGATCTAAATAGACCTATTATTGAACAAATTATATAGAATATTGTGAAGTATGCTAGTGTTTTAAAAAATATTCCTGTATATCCTTCTGAAAATACTTTTCCTATGCTTGTAAAACTGGTGATGCTTGGTATGAGTTCTGAAAAGAATGTTGACATATTAAAAATTCCATTGGCGTCCGTTGCTTTACCAATGGAATATGCTATTGGTGAAACAAGTATTACAGTAAATATAACCCATAATACTAATATCACTATTAATGCTTTTCTATTATCTTTTAATGTTTTTTTTACTTTATAATTCATTTTTTATTCACCTTTTCTTAGGTTTTATTTTTTTATTTTCTTTTTAGCTGTTTTCGAATGGTTTTCTTTGTTTTTATTTTTTATAGCTATTTTCAAAGCAACTTTCTTTGTTTTTATAAATTTATTATTTGTTTGTACTTTTTAAATTTTTTTATTTCTTCTTTTTTCAATTTTTCGTTTTAGGTTCTTTGCATTATTTATTTGTTCCTTTTTTTGATTTTTTGTTTTTAGGCTCTTTGCATTATTTACTTATTTCTTCTTTTCCAGATTTTTTATTTTTAGTTTCTTTGTTTAATTTACTTACCTCTTTTTTAATTTTAGCTATAAGATCTCTTTTTGGTTTATCTTTTTTATATGTTTCCATTACTTCTTTGCTTACTGTATGAGTAGTTCCATTTGCTTCTATTATTTCTCCAGTTTTTTCATCAAATTCGCAATCTCCTGCAGAAATTTCAATTCCATCTGTATATGTACTAGAAAAATTTCCATATGATTTATCTTGTGGTGGAACTTCTATAGTTTTTTCAGTAGCATTAAATGTAATTGTATAAGTATCTGAATATTCTTTTATATCTTTGTTTGAATCTACAGTTGTTTGATTCATAATTTTTTCCTCCTAAACATCTTGTTTTTTATCTCTTATTTCAAAGGCAAAATATGATTTGTATGGTTTTAATTTACATTTGCCTTTTACTTCATTTGTTTCTTGATCAAAATATAATATTGGTTTAACTTCTTCTGTTGTTTCTGGATCTATTATTGAAATAGGCCTTTTTAAATCTGGTGTATATCTAAATTCTTTATATTCCATTTCTTTTTCTGAATATAAAGTATCAAATTTTATTGGCATTGGGCGTTTTGCAATTTTTACTTTGTCGTCTGCAAGTAAACCCATATTAACTACTACTTTGTCTTTTCCAAAAGATAAAATAACAAGTTCTTCTTCTGGTTGTGGCTCGTCTACAAAAAAGGTTTTCTTTTTCAAATTTCCGTTTAATTCTTCTGCATAAACTAAGCGTTGAACAGTATATTTTGGATACTCATTTAGAAGTTTTTTATCTGTTTTATATATTCTATAAATTACTGTGTTTACTCCTTGAGGATCTGTAATACTGAAATGTTTACCTTTTATTTTGTCCATTTTTTACACTCCTTTTCTATGAATTATAGTGCAAATACATAGTTTATCTTTTGTTTTTTCATAACTATATTTAATTATATTACTTTTTATGCGTCATGTCAACATTTTGAGGACTTTTTTCTTATGTTAACTCTTATGCAATTATATTTAAATTTCTATTTATGTAACTTTACATAAAACTGTATTTAATTTTTTCTTTATGCAAGGTTGCACAAAATTGCATTTAACTTTTTTATATGGCTTTGTACAAGACTATATTTAACTTTCTTTTTAAATATTAATTTTATTTTACTTTATTAAATGTTTTAATTATATAAATTATGCTTTTATTTATTAATTATTTAGGCTGATTGTACTTTTCTTGGATTATATTTTGATATTTTTTGTAGTTTAGTAAATAGTTCTTTTTCTTCTTTTGTTAATTCTTTTGGAACCATTACTTGTACTTTTACTATTAGGTCTCCTCTTCCTGCTTTTCCATTATGATATCCTTTTCCATTAATTCTTAATGTTTCTCCGCTTTGCATTCCTTGTGGTATGTATAGAGAAACTTCTTCATCTATGGATGTTAAATTTACTTTAGTTCCTAGTGCTGCTTCCCATGGTGTTAAATATAAGTTGGTGTATAAGTCTATTCCTTGTAAAGCATATTTTATATCATTTTCTATTATTATTTTTATTAATAAGTCTCCTGATTTTCCACCATTTTCTCCGGGCTTTCCTTGACCTATTAATCTGATTTTTTCTCCATTTCTAATTCCTGCTGGAATTTTAACTTGGAAGTTTTTCATTTTACCGTTTAATGCTCTAAGTGTTATTTTCTTTTCTGCTCCATAAAAAGCATCTTGTATTGATACTTTTATTTCTGTTTCTATGTTTTCACCTTTTATAGGTACTTTTTTTGCTTTATTTTTTTCTATTTTTTCTTCACTATTAATAGTTCTTTCTCCGAAAAACATTTGAAAAAATTCACTAAAAATAGAGCCTTTTTCTCTTTTACTTTCTTCATAATTATTACGTTTTTTTCCTACATGTGTGTTCCACATTCTGTCATATTTTTTCTTAGAAGAGTTATTTGATAAGACTTTATATGCTTCATTTATGTCTTTAAATCGTTCTTCTGATGTGTGATTATTTATATCTGGATGATATTTTTTTGCTTGTTCTCTATATGCTTGTTTTATTTGTTCTTGTGTTACATTGCTTCCGTGGTAAGTTTAGTATTGTATAATAATCTTTGAAAATCATAATTGATTTCCCCCTAGTATGCCTTTAATATTTCTAGTCTTTTGTTCAATTTTTTAGAATTATATCATATTTACATTTTTTAATAAATAATTTTATTAAATAAATTTATTTTTTTAAAAATTTTTGTTACATTTCAAATGAATATTCTGTTTTTTTATTCTTAAAAAATATTTTTAAGTATAATTCTATGCTTTCTTTAAATAAAAAAGCTTAAAATAATATTTCCTTTTATAAAGTTATTATGCTTTTTTACTATTACATGTAAGTTTTAATAAAAGTTTATTTCTTAGCAAAATACCGTCTGGATGGATTAATACTTTTTTCTTAATGTTTTTTTGTATGTCATGGTCTAATATTGCAAGCAGTGCTTCATCTATATTTTTTATGGCTAATTCTCTAATTTCTTCTACTTCGTCATATTTTCTATTTTCTTCTGTTTTATCTGCTACATATATAATTTTCGCTAGATCGTCCATTTCTGGATTTCCTGTTGTATGATATTTTATTGCATTTTGCATTTGTTCTGTAAATCCGTATTTTTTTGACATACATGCTCCTATTTTTGCATGTAATAAAGATGGATTTTGTTTTTCTATTTCGTCTATATTTATTTTGTTTTCTTTTATGTATTCTTCTGCTTTTTCTAAGGGTATTTCTTTTCCCATATCATGTGCTAAACCTGTTAGCATTGCTATATTTTCATTTACGTTATATTTATTTGCTAATATTTTAGCCATTTTCATTGTTCCAACAGAGTGCATATATCTTTTTTCTGATAGGGTTTTCTTTAGTTCTGCTTGTATATTTTCTATAGTTTCCATAGCTTGTCCTTTTTTATTTATTTAGGTTTTTAAGGAACCTATAAACCTTTTGTACAATATATTTTTGTTTTTAAAATTTGTGATATAAATTAAGTTTTTTAAGGTGCTATATTAATACGCTAGTTCTATTAGTTTATCTAATAATTCTGCATATTTTATGCCACTATTTTCCCATAATTTTGGATACATACTAATTTGTGTAAATCCCGGTAGTGTATTTATTTCATTTATGTATACTTCATTTGTGTCTTTTTTTATGAAAAAGTCTACTCGTGATAGTCCTTTTCCATCTACTGCTTTAAAGGCTTTTAGTGCTAATTTTTTAATTTCTTCTTGTTTTTCTGTTGGTATTTGTGCGGGAATTACTACTTTTGATTCTGCATTTTTGTATTTTGCATCAAAGGTGTAAAATTCTTCTGCTGGTAAAATTTCGCCTACACAAGTAGCTTCTACATTTTCATTTCCAAGTACCGCACATTCTACTTCTTTTCCTATAATTTCTTCTTCTATTAATATTTTTGTATCAAATTTTTCTGCATACAAAAGTGCTTGTTTTAATTCTTCTTCGTTATTGGCTTTTTTTATTCCTACGGATGATCCAGAATTAGATGGTTTTACAAATACCGGATAGCTTAATTTTTCTTTTACTTTTTTAGAGATTTCTTCTAAACTCAATTTTTGTTCATTAAATTCACTATCTACATAAATATAATTGTTATTTTGTGCTTTTATATATATGTATTTGGCTTGGTTGATTTTTGCTTTATCAAATATTATTTTTGTATAAACTTTATCCATGCAAATACTAGATCCAAGTACTCTACAGCCTACATATTTTATTTTTAATAATTCTAATAATCCTTGAATTGTTCCATCTTCTCCATACAAGCCATGTAATACCGGAAATGCGATATCTAATTTTTGCAAATATTCAAATACGTTTTCTATGGGTTCTATGTTACTTATTTTTTCGCCTACTTGTAATATTTCTATTTCTTCTATTTTTTTTGCGTATTGGTACCACTTGCCTTCTTCACTTATGTAAATTGGAAGTATTTCGTATTTTTCATGATTTAAATTTTTTATGATGGATGTGGCAGATACAACAGATACATCATGTTCTGTTGACATTCCTCCAAAAATAATTCCTATTTTTATTTTATTCATAATAGGTTCATTCCTTTCTCGCTTCGCTCAAAAGCTCACTATTGAATTGCATCACTTATTTCAGCAAAATGCATACAATTAGATGCTTTAAGTAGGACTACATCTTGCTTTTTCATTTCTTTTTGTAAAATGCCAATTGCTTCATTATTGTTTTTACACCAATATATTTGTGATTTATTCATTCCTTGTTCTTGTGCTTTTTGTACTATATATTTAGAATCTTCTCCTACGCAAATTAAGATATTAATTTTATTATTTGCAACTATTTCTCCTACTTTTTCATGAAGTTCTTTGCTATATTCTCCAAGTTCTAGCATATCACCAAGTACCGCTATTTTTTTGCTATTAGGTAGTTTTCCTAAATAGTCTAGTGCTGCTTTCATAGAGTCATAATTTGCATTGTAATAGTCATTAATTATTGTTGCTCCATTTTTTGCTTTTTTTATTTCCATTCTTCTTTTGGTTAGTTCAAAGCTGGCAATTCCTTCTATTGCTTTTGACATTTCTATATTAAGGGCTTGTGCAACAGCTATAGCACATAAGCTGTTTTGTACAAAGTGTTCTCCTCCTACTGGTATGTGTAGTTTATATTTTTCTCCTTTTACTATTGCTTCACATTCACTTCCATTTTCATGTAGGAGTGCATTTTGCCCTATTATATTACTTTGTTTATTTAGCCCATACGTAATTATGTTATAGTTTTGTTTTTCTTTTTCATACCAGTTATGTAATAGGTCATTATCGTAATTTATAATTACTGTTCCATTTTTGTTTAAGCCTTCTAATATTTCTAATTTTGCTTTTAGTATGTTTTCTCTTGAACCGTAACATTCCAATATGTGCTGTTCCAATGTTTGTAATAACTGCTATATCTGGCTTTGCTATGTTTGTAAGTACACTGATTTCTCCAAAAGAGTTCATTCCCATTTCTAATACCATAATTTCTTCGTTTGTTAATCTAAGTATTGTGAGTGGTAATCCTATTTCATTATTGTAGTTTCCAATGGTTTTTAATACTTTATATTTTTTTGAAAGTACACTTGCGACCATGTCTTTTGTGCTGGTTTTTCCTACACTTCCTGTTATTGCAACTACTGGTATGTTATATAAACTTCTTTTATAGCTTGCTATTTGCTGAAGTGCTTTTACTGTATTTTCTACTAATATGATGGTTGCTTTTGGATATTTTTGTATGGTTTCTTTTGGTATTTCTACACCTTGTAATATGCAGGCTAGTGCGCCTTTTTTTATGGCTTCTTCATATAGGGTGTTTCCATTGAAGTTTTCTCCTTGAATTCCTACATATATTTCACCTTCTTGTATTTCTCTTGTGTCTTTAGAAAATTTTTCGCAAATTAAATTTTCGTTTCCACATATTAGTTTTCCACTTGTTATTTCTAATATTTTTTTTACTGTTATTTCTTTGTTCATTCTCATTTCCTTATTTTATGTATTTAGGTTTTTATAATGTATGCCTATAAAACATTTTCTATATTTTATTGCTATTATATTCTAATTATTTATAAACTGCAACTAAATAATTGTGTTAAATAAAAAATTATTTTATTTATTGACATAATGTATAAAAAATAGTATACTTAATATAATAAAAAAGTAATCATTTGATTACTTATAGGAAGTTCTTACCTAAAAAAGAACGATTTGAAATTAGGTAAAGTTCAAGCCTTATAAATGAACTGATTTGAAATTAGGTAATGCTTAAGCCTTATAAATAAGCAGTTTTAAATTAGGGGGTACATTTTTTAGTGTACCTTCTTATATTTTGCAAAGAAAGTAGGTAGTTTGAAAGAAATCAATCTTTCATTTCTATGTTTGCCTTTGAGCGAAGCGAGAAAGGAATGAATTAAAAAATGAAAGAATTATTATTTTATACTATTGATAAAAATTATATTAAATATTTAAGTAAATTCGAAAATAATGTAAGTTATAATAAAGAGGATTTTGGACATAGTAGACCATATTTAGGAATTGTATTAAAAATAGAAGGCTATGAGTATTTTGCACCTTTATATTATTATAAGGATCATTACAAAAAATATAAAAATAATCCTAGCTTCTTTGTGGTTTATGATAAAGGGAAAAAGCCATTGGCAATTATTAAATTTTCAGCTATGATACCAGTTCCTTGCAATATAAAAGTAACTTCATTGCTAGATTTTAATAAAGAAGAAAAAAAATATCAAGATTTAATATCAGCAGAATATAGATATATAAATTCTAATAAAGAAGAAATATATAAAAGGGCTAATAAAATGTATATTGCTGTAACAAAACATAAAAGAAATTTTCTTAAAACAATAGCTTGTAATTTTAAGTTGTTGGAAATGCAAAGTGAAAAATATACATCAGATAAAAATTTAAATTAAAGGAAATCCAAATTAATGAATTTCCTTTAGCTTAATGTTAGTAATTTTAAACTAACTATTTTGAGCTGTTCTGTTTGCAATTTCAATTGCTTTACTTACAATATTTCCACAAGTTTTAGATGGTACATTTCCCCATCCTCCGTCTTGTTTTACTTGGTCGTATACGCCAAGTTCTTTTGCTATTTCTTCTCTTAATTTGTCAGAAATTAGTTTTCTGTTATTTGACATAGTAAAATACCTCCTAACAGATTTTTAATTTTTGTGAAAATTTTTTAATAATTTAATTTTAATTTTTTATAAGATATTTTTTTATTTTTTAATAGAAAAATTATTTTCTTATAATTATTTTAATTTTATTATTTTTATGTTTTCACATTATTATTTTGTTTTATTTTAAAAAAAATATTTATTAAATTTTTTCCATATTAATTTTTATTTTTTAATCATATTCAGATTTATTGTTAAAATTTTTATTTTTTAATGTGTTAGTGTGCCATTTGGTGTATTTACTATTACTAAAATGTCTTCTTCTTTTCCTGTTTGACAATTGATATATACTAAAAAGTCTGTGTCATTTACCTTGCCTTTAAATTCCCAGCACATTACTTCTGTTTTCCATTCAGTAGGAATTATTGCTAAATTTTGACTTTTTATTTCTAATTTTGGATTTAAACTGCTTTTTGCTTGTTCTTTTGATATTTTAACTTCTGGTAAGTCTCTTTCTTCATGTGAATTTAAATATCCTGTTGTTTCAATTCCCATTATTTCGCCATTATCTAAGGCTACTTTTAATTTTACTAAATCTGGATAAATAACTACTCCATCTTGTTCATAGGCATAATTTATTGTAACTATTCCACTTTCTTTTAAATAATAGGTTTCTTTCATGTTTGGAAAGTCATGTTCTTCTAAGAATTTTTTTCCTATTTCATCTGCTCGTTCTTGTGATACACTTTCTGCTTCTATATTTCTATTGTAATTCATAAATACAACGTGTCCACCTTTTTCTGTAATAGATATTACCACGTTTGCATCTTTTTCTCCATTTACTTTTGCATTGAAATCATAGGTTGCCATATCTGTATTTTCTGATTTTCCTGATAAAGATATTTCTTGTATTTTATCTTTTCCTATAAATTTTTCTGCAATTTCTTTTGCTTTTTCTTCACTTACTTTTTCACCTGTTAGTCCTTTTTTTTCAGCTGATGTCATGTGTTCTGAAAATGCTCCATCATATATTAGCCCTGAATATTCGTGGAAATTTTCTTCTAAACTGCTAAAACTACTTTTTGAAATATTGCTTACTTCTTGTGCTAATGCTATGTTTCCTTTTTTAGTTAATTCTCCCCAACTAATTCTTCCTTCGTTCATATCTGCTGATAATTGATTTAACGTGTTTTCTAGTTCTACACTGTAGTCATGTAATTGTTGCAAATTGTCTAAATCTTCTTGAGTTAGTTCTTCGTTATATATGTTTTTTCTAGATAAGGAATAGCTATAGTCACTTACCTGATTTAAAAATTTTGCTGTTTTTTCTAGTTCTACGCTTTCTATTGGAAGTCTAGATAGATATACTTGTGCTAAATTTGCTTCTCTCCATACATTTGTTAAGGTTTCTGCTCCATGTTCTGGTGTGCTTGAGATTATTGATTTTGCTAAATATGTTTCTACGTTTTGTACATAATCTACTAGTTCAAAAAATGCCATATTATATCCATTTTCTGAGGCTTGTCTATAGTCTACTTGTTTTTTATAAATCCATACTCCTAGTGCTATTATTATTGCTAATAATACAACTATTATGCTAAGCATGTGTCTATCTTGAAGTCTATTTTTCCAGTCTGCTAATTTATTAGTTATTTTTCCCATTTTTTTAAGTCCTTTCTTTATTTATGTAAATCTTTTTATTGTTTTTTTAATTTACATAATTCTATTTTTTCTCTTTTTATAAAATTTCTTTTTTAATAATATTTTTTATTTCGAATATATCTTTTATTCTTAAATAAATTTTTTATTACTTTATAAAAATTTCTCTTATTTTATAATAATTATTGGATTTTATTTGTATTATTTTATATTTGATTTTTAAGAATATTGCAATTTTCTATTTTTATATATTAATTTTATTTGCAAAATCTATGTTTTCCAATTGTTTTTATAAGTGGCCTTGACCATATCCATTTGCTTGTTGCTGTTGCTGGATTAAAATAATATATTGCCCCTCCTGTTGGATCCCACCCGTTTAAGGCGTCTCGTGCTGCTTTTACTACAGATGAGGATTCTGCAATTGGTACATTTATTTGTCCATCTGATACTGCTGTGAAGGCTCCCGGCTGATATATTACTCCTGAAATTGTATTAGGAAACTTAGAGCTTGCTACACGGTTTAAAATTACTGCTCCAACTGCTACTTGCCCTTCATAAGGTTCTCCTCTTGCTTCTCCATTTATTGCTCTTGCTAGTAATTGAACGTCTGATGTGCTTCCACTTTTTGATGCCGCTTCTACTGGTTTTTGATTACTTAAAAAATTTATTAGTTCTATTATTAGAAATGCAGTTATTAATAATATGAATATAATTTTTATAATTTTTTTCATTATTTTTGTATAATATACTGTCTTTTTTATATCATCACTATCAAAGATTATGTGTATTTTCTGATTTTTTTGTTTCTCAATAATTATAAATAAGTTGCTTAATTTTAAGACAGTTTTTCCTTTCTATAAATTTTATATATTCTCATTTTGTCCATTTTTTGTTAATTTATGCATTTTTTTATATTTTTCTATAAAAAACTCCCCCTATTTTAGGTTAAAAATTGTAGGTGGATACCATAGAACCTTATTTTTTTCACAAAAAGAACTTTTTATTTATAAATTATTTTCTATTTTTAAAATAATTAAATCTAAAATAAATTATTTATTCTTACTTAAAAATTGTAGATTTTTCTTTTAAATATGTTATAATTAACTCATTAAATTGCAAATAATTTTATTATATATTTTTTAGATAGAAGGATTTTTAGTTTGAAAGAAATCAATCTTTCATTTCTATGTGTGCCTTTTAGCGAAGTAGGAAAGGAATGGAATTTAATTTGAAAGAATATAATCTTTCATTACTAGATGTACCTTCAAAGCAAAGAAAGGAATAAATTTTTATATGAAAAAAGTAATAATTTTTTATGCTTCTTATGGTGGTGGACATTTATCTGCAGCTAAATCTATTTCACAATATATTGAAAAAAATTTTCCTCTTATTAATGTGGAAATGATAGATTGTATGAAATATGTAAGTAGGCATATAGAAAAAATGACTACTGCTGCTTATCGTGAAATGGCAAAAAAAGTACCTAAATTATGGGGAAGAGTTTATTCTGATTCTCAGAAAGGTGTTCTTTCTAGAATTAGTAAAGATGGCAATAAATTAATGTCAAAAAAATTAAAAAAATTGCTTGAAGAGAAAAATCCAGATGTTGTAATTTCTACTCATCCTTTTAGTAGCCAGATGGTTAGTTATTTAAAAAGAAAGAAAAAACTTAATTGCATTCTTGCTACTATTATGACAGATTTTGCTATTCATAAGCAATGGTTAATTGGGCATGAATATACTGATTTCTTTTTTGTTTCAAATGATACTATGAAACAGGATATTATTAATTATGGTGTTTCTGAAAGTAAAGTTTTTGTAACTGGTATTCCTATGTCTGATAGGTTTGCTGAAAATTTTGATAGAGAAAAAATTTATGCTAATTTTAAATTGAGCCCTGAAAAAAAGGTTATTTTATTTTTTGGTGGTGGAGAATTTGGTCTTGGTAAGGATAGAACTGTTCAAGTTTTAAAGTCTTTAATAGAAAACTTACCTAATTATCAAATTGTTGCTGTGAGTGGCAAAAATATAAAAATGAAGGAAGCTTTTGAACAGTTAGTTTTTTCTTGCAATGCGCAAAATAGAGTTGTTATTCTTGGCTTTACAGATAAAGTGCCAGAATTAATGAGTATTTCTTGTGCTGTTGTTACAAAACCCGGTGGTCTTACTACTACTGAAAGTTTGGCTTCTGGTCTTCCTATGATTATTATTAACCCAATTCCCGGTCAAGAAGAAGAAAATGCTGATTTTTTAGAAAAAAATGGTGTTGGTGTTTGGATTAGAAAAAATGATGATCCTGATGTGGTTATTTCTAATTTGTTTGAGGATAGTGAAAGATTAAATTTAATGGGTGAAAATACAAAAAAACTTTGCAAGATTAATTCTACTAAGGATATTTGTGAAATTGTTTTAGAAAATTAAGTATGGAAGAAAGGATGAGAAAAAAATATTCTTGGTAAAAGAAATTTTAAATCATTTTACCAAGATTACATTAAAAATAACATAAACTGATTATTTACTACTAATATTAAATAATTATACTAAATATATATAATTATAATTCTCTTCTTCCTTCTAGGGCTTTGCTTAGAGTTACTTCATCTGTGTATTCTAAGTCTCCTCCTACAGGTATTCCATGTGCTATTCTTGTTACTTTTATTCCTAATGGTTTTACAAGTTTAGAAATATACATTGCTGTTGCTTCTCCTTCAACTCTTGGGTTAGTTGCTAAGATGATTTCTTTTACTGTTCCTTCCATTAAATGTGAAAGTAGTTCTTTTATTTTTATATCATCTGGTCCTATTCCGTTCATTGGTGAGATGCTTCCGTGTAAAACATGGTATACTCCTTTAAATTCATGTGTTCTTTCCATTGCTACAACGTCTCTTACGTCTTCTACTACACAGATTGTAGTGTGGTCTCTATTTTGATTTGCGCATATTGGACATGGATCTGTATCTGAAATGTTATAACAACCTGAACAGTATTTTAAGTTCTTTTTTGCATCTAAAATTGCTTGAACAAACTCTTTGGTTTCTTCTTCACTTGCATCTAAAATATGAAAAGCAAGCCTAGCTGCGGTTTTATTTCCGATGCTAGGTAATTTTTCAAAGGCTTCTATTAATTTTTCTATTGATGGTGAATAGTATGACATGGTTTGCTCCTTTTGCTATATTCTTAAAAGCTTTAATCTTTTATATTCTTTTTTTATTAATTATAAGATTTATTTTACATTAATCCCGGTATATTATATTTGCCAAATTCTTGTGCTTGTGCGCTATCTACTTTTCTTAATGCTTCATTTACACAAGTTAAAATTAAATCTTGTAGCATTTCTACATCTTCTGGATCTACTGCTTCTTTTTTTATTTTTATTTCTTTTAGTTCTTTATTTCCAGATACTTTTACATAAACAGCTCCTCCTCCTACACTGCTATCAAATTCTTTTGATGCTAGTTCTGTTTGTGATTTTTCCATATCTGCTTGCATTTTTTTGGCTTCTTTCATTAATTGATTTATATTCATTCCACCAAATCCTCCGCCCATTCCTGGATATCCTCTTTTTGACATACTTTTTTCCTCCTAAATTATTTTATAAATTTATTTTAATTCTATAAATTCTTATTATATATATTTTTTATAATATTTTCTATAACATTTTTGAGTTGGATTTTTTAATGTATTATTTTTATTATATCATTTTTATTTTATCATTTTTATTGCATTATTTTTATTTTATTATTTCTATTGAATTATTTTTATTGTATCATTTTTATTTTATTATCTTTATTATACTATTTCTAATCTTCTATTACATTGACAGGAACATCTAATTCTTCTTTTACTTGTTCTTCTGGATTTTTTTCCTTTAATTTTTTTTGTAGAACTTCGTCCTGATAGTCTAATAGTTTAATTGTCATTTGTTTTCCACATTCTATTGATACAAGCTTTGTTAATTCTTGTATGTTTTCTGGCTTTTCCATAATGCTTTTTACAAATGGTGTTAGACCATTTTGAAAAACTATTCCTACTGTTAAGTCATTTAAGCTTGTTGCTACTGTATTTAGTAAATTACTTACTAGCATCATTTTTCTTTGCTCTTTTAAATTTTCTATTATTTTTGGCCAAAAGTCTAGTTTATCTATTTTTAAATCGGTTACTTTTTCTATTTTTGGTTTTGGTACATTATTTATTTTTATGTTTTTACCTTCTTTTTCTGTTGTTTTTTCTGATGATGTTTTTGAAAAGTCTCCTGTTTTTATTTTTTCTTCTAATTTATTTATTCTATCGTATATATCTTCTAAGTCTGGTGAGGCTATTTTTTTACTTTCTTCTTGGTTACATAATTTTATGAGTGCTACTTCAAATAATATTGTTTTTTGCGATGACCATCTCATTTCATTTTCTAATTCTGATAGTGTATAAATTATTTGAAGTAATCTTTCTTTTGATACTTTTTCAGCTAATTTTGCAATTTGTTTTTGCTCTTCTTCATTATATATTTCTAATTTTTGACTTGTTTTCCAAACTAAAATGTCTTTTGTATATTTTATTAATTCCCATAAAAGATTTTGCAAGTCTTTTCCTTCGTTTTCTACTTCTTCTATGGTTTTTAATACATTTTCTACTTTATATTCTATAATTGCTTCTATTATTTGTGATATAAAGGTTAGCTTTGGTATTCCTACTAAGTCTTTTACAAAATTTTCGTCTATTTTTTCATTGCCTTCTTGCAAACATCTTTCTAATATGCTTAGCGCATCTCTCATTGCTCCTTCTGATAATAGGGCTATTAATTTTAATGCTTCTTTTGATATTTCAATATTGCTTTCTTTGCATACGTATTCTAATCTTTTCATAATATCTTCATTTGATATTTTTTTGAAGTCGAATCTTTGGCATCTTGAAAGAATTGTTGCAGGTAGTTTTTGTGGTTCTGTTGTTGCTAAAATGAATTTTACATGTGCAGGTGGTTCTTCTAGTGTTTTTAAAAGTGCGTTGAAGGCTCCTGTTGATAGCATGTGCACCTCGTCTATAATATATACTCTGTATTTTGCAAGTGTTGGTAAAAAGTTTACTTCATCGCGTATGGCTCTGATGTCTTCTACACTATTGTTAGAGGCTGCATCCATTTCTACTATATCTGTTAAAGATCCTGCAAGTGCTGCTTTACAAATTTCACATTCATTACATGGTTCTCCGTTTTGTGGATTTAAACAGTTTACTGCTCTTGCTAAAATTTTAGCTGTAGTTGTTTTTCCTGTTCCTCTTCCTCCGTTTAATAAATATGCATGCCCAACTCTACCAGCCATTATTTGATTTTTTATAGTTTTTGTTATATGTTCTTGACCTACCATATCTTCGAATTTAAGTGGTCTAAATTTTCTATATAAAGCTGTATATGCCATTTTTTACCCCTTTTTTGGATTTTTATTTTTAATATTATTATTTTCATTTTATTAATAAAATGGTATGAGTTCTTTCATTAGCCACTCTATGGAAAGTAAAATCCACACAGAAGATACTACTTATTGCTGCTTCCTTCCGGATCTGACAAGATTCATAGGCTTCCATTGGTTTTACTCTCCATACAATGGCTAACTATTTTCATACCATTTGCATTATATACTTTTTTATTTAGTTTATCAAGTATTTATACTTTTTTGTTAGTTTATTTTTTTATTCATATTTTAACAGTGAAATATTTACAATTTTAAATATAGGCTTAACAGTAAAATTTAATCTCGTCTGTTCCATAATATTCTTTCCATCTTGAAACTACATAAAAATAATGATACTCTATTGACTTTAGTAATTTACGCAACTCTTTTTCTGGTATTCTGCTATTATTGTTAGCAACAATACAACCACCGCCTTTTGTAAGCCACACTTTAGTTGAATTTCCTTGCGGACTACCTTTTGAAATATGTACGTGTATTGGCTCATTTTTTTCGTTAGACCAAAAATATACTATATAGCCTAAAAAATCAAATAAATTAGGCACTTCTACTTCCCCCTTCACGTGCTACCTCGTAAAAATATGCCGCACTATGTTCTACAACTTGTTTAAAAAATTCTATTTCTTCCTCTGAATAGCGTCCATCTTTTTCTATTATATTATAACTTGGAAGTTCAAAAACAACAGTATCAAAACCATGTTCAGTAGGTCGTTCAAAACAAACTCTAATATATTCATCTCCATTTTCTTTTTTACGAATATTTGAAAATGTAACTAGTGTTTCATCAGGATATGTTACATATTCATATACCATTGCTACTCACTCTCCTTTAATTTTAATTTTATAATAATATGAAACCTAATTGTATTTTCTAATTACGTTTATTATTATAGCATTTAAAAAGAAAAAATACTACTATTTTTTGAAAAAACTTAATTTTCTAGATTTTTATTAAATTTTTTAGGAGATGCATTTTGCACCTCCTAATTGAAATTTTTATACAATATGAAAATATTTATTTTTGCTAGTAATTTTATATTTGGTAAAATATATTTAAAATATTTTTATAAAAATTTTTTTATTTAACTCTTTTGAATATAATATCACTCATATCTGTTTTTTCTAAATAGCTTTTTCCTTCTTGGCTGATATCGCCTGCGGGAAAGTCTAAGGTGATATTGGCTTTATACTTTGTTTTTGTTGTTTCTATTGTGTAATCAAAAGAGGCTGTAAATTCTATTTCTTCTTTTTCTATTTCTAGTTTTTTTAGCCATGTGCCATCATGACGTATTTCTTTATCATCTTTAGAAACGTAATTGCCTATTCCCATATTGTTAAAGCTGAGCCATGTTGTTCCTCCTTTGCTACCTATTTCTAATTCTGTTGAAC
Source organism: uncultured Clostridia bacterium (assembly GCA_947631145.1). Taxonomy (GTDB): domain Bacteria; phylum Bacillota; class Clostridia; order TANB77; family CAG-508; genus CAG-273. Next base: position 25,622 of record CANRKF010000004.1, read on the forward strand.
TGCTTTGGCTTGCCCCTTTATATTCAAGTTTATCTTTTACTAAAAATTGGTCTACATAATTGTATAAACTTCCTGCTTCACTATTTGGCATATATACTTTTACTTCGCCTTTTTGTGGCTTTTTTAGTATTTGTATATTATCTATTGTTACACTTTTTATAAGTAAATTTTCATCTTTTGTGTTTGCATCTATGTAAAAACTTACGTCATTGTTTTGAAAGATGTCAAAATTCCATTCTGTTTTATTTTCATTTTTATTTTCTATTCCTTGTGCATCACTTATGATAATAATTTTAGATAGTTTAAATGGCATGTTTTGCTCACCTTCTACCTCATATTTTATCATTGCCATAAGTACAAGTATTAAAATTAATGCCAAAGTTGCTATTGCAAGCATTAGTTTTATCGTTTGTTTTTTCTTTTCGGTTATCAAGAATTTTCCTCCTTTTATTTTTTATTGTATAGAAAAAGCGAAGATTTTTGTTATACAATAAGGTTCAGCTACCTTAGGCTGTGTAGTTTGTAAAGTGAATCTATATATGTGGTATAACCACTTTTCTTATTTATTTTTATAATACATAGCTTGGCGGAACGGGTGGGATTCGAACCCACGTGGCACATTTTATGCACCTAATTGATTTCGAGTCAACCTCGTTATGACCTCTTCGATACCGCTCCTTGTATTTATTTCTAGCTTTTTCTATTTTTTCTAGTCTTTTCTGTTATTTCTATTTTTCTTTATTTTTTATGCTTTTATTATTTCTTAATTCTTTAAAAAATTGTTTAAGTAATTTTTCACATTGTTTTTGCATTATTCCTGTTTCTATTTCTACTTTATGATTAAATGTATAATCTTCTAAAAGATTTAATACAGAACCGCAACTGCCTGTTTTTTCATCCATTGTTCCTATGTATACTTTTTTTATTCGTGCTTGTATTAATGCTCCTGCGCACATACTACATGGTTCTAGGGTAACATACATTTCACAGTCTGTCAAACGCCATGAGTTTAATTTTCTACTAGCTTTTTGTAGTGCTATTATTTCTGCATGTTGTATTGCATTTTGTGTTTCTTCTTTTTTATTATATGCTCTTGCTATTATTTTATTATTTTTTACTATTACTGCTCCTACTGGTATTTCTTTTTTTTCATAGGCTTTTTTAGCTTGTTTTAATGCTTCTTTCATAAACTTTTCGACAGTTTGCATTTTTTCTCCTTTTTTTGTAATTTATACACATATATAATTTTATCATATACTTTATGTTCAAACAATAAATTATTTTTAAATTTTTTTCTTGATTTTTATATTAGATAGTATCATAAAAAGCTTAAAACTTCAAGTGCTTTAAGCTTTTTTTATTACTTTAACTTTTATTTTTCATTGTCTTAATTTTTATTTTTTCATTACTTTTCTACCATATTTTTATTAATTCTTTAGCATATTTTATGTCTTTTACTGATAATGCTGTTAATATATCGGATAGTATTAATCTTTCTTTTGATGATACTTCTTTTTCAATTATGTAAATAAATTCTATGGCATAATCTATTCTGTTATTTATTGTGATTGATAACATTTTTTTCATTTCTTCTTTATTATAATTATTTTCCTGCATATAAAATTTCCTTTATTAACATATTAATAGTGCGAGTAAGTCTCGTATTATTATTTTTAATATATATTACAATTAGTAAAAAAGCAAGGAATTTATATGAAGTTATGAAAAAATTCAATGGTAAACCTAATGTAACTGGTGATTTAATTAAAAAATATCGTACTTCTATGAATTATACCAAAGCTGATTTATCTAGATTATTGGATTTACTTGGTATAAACATGGATGTTACTGAGATTAATAGAGTTGAAACTAATAGACAAATCTTGAAAGATTTTGAACTTATAGGTTTCATTAAGATTTTAAATATTAAATTGGAGGATTTAATAAAATTAATTGATTAAAAGAAGTAGGCATTAAAAATGGTGTGCCTAACCGGAATCGAACCGATGACCTACCGCTTAGGAGGCGGTCGCTCTATCCTACTGAGCTATAGACACATATATTTACTTTTATATTTTATACTATATTTCTCTGAATTTCAAGTTATATATAATTTCTTTATATTTTATTTTCTTATTAATTATAAGTTACTTTTTCTAAATATATTTTGCTTTTTCAATTTAATATACATATTGACTTAATATGTTATAATTTTTTAGAATAAAATTATTAATTTATTAAGGAGCTAAATTATATGCAACGAATTTTAAGTTATATGAGAAAAACTATTGAAACTTACAATTTAATTGAAGAAGGCGATAAAATTGCTGTTGGCCTTTCTGGTGGGAAAGATTCTTTCACTTTGCTTATGGGTTTAAAAGCCCTTCAAAGATTTTACAGTAAACATTTTGAACTAATTGCAATTACAGTAAATCCCGGTTTTGAATTTTTTAATTCTGATTTTTTAAAGCAAAAATGTAATGAAATTGGTGTTCCTTTAGTAGAAGAAGTTTCTCATATTAAGGAAATTGTTTTTGATATTCGAAAAGAGCAGAATCCTTGTTCTTTATGTGCTAATTTGCGCAGAGGTATTATTAATTCTGTTGCTATTAGAGAGGGTTGTAATAAAATTGCTTTAGGGCATAATCAAGATGATGCTTTAGAAACTTTTTTACTTAATTTTTTATATGCTGGTAATTTATCTGTTTTTGCTCCTATGAGTTATATGGATCGTTCTAAAATTACTTTAATTAGACCTCTTATTGATACTCCTGAAAAGGAAATTAGAAAATTTATTAGGAAAAATAATATTGAGGTTATGAAGAAAGTTTGTCCTATGGATGGTTTTTCTAAAAGGGAAGATATGAAAAATTTAATTTTTGAATTGGAAAAGAGTATTCCAAATATAAAAGCTAACATGATTGGTGCTATTAAAAGGGCTAATATAGGCGGATGGAAAATTAGTTAAATTATGCTTTTACTTTAAGATTTTTTTAGTTTTATAATTTATAATCTAAATTACAATTTAAATTATAAAATAAAATACAATTTAAGTTATAATTATAAGTTATAACTTGATTTATAACTATAATTATAATTTAAAAAACTTAAAGCAAAAGCATTTTTTTGTTTTATGTAAATTTATTTTGCAAGTTCTCTTACGCTGTTTTCTAATTTTTCTAATTTTTTATCTGCATCTTCTAAACTAGAACCTTTTACTCCCATATAGAATTTTATTTTTGGTTCTGTTCCTGATGGACGAACGCAACACCAATCATCGCCTTCTAGGTCATAATATAATACGTTTGATTTTGGCAAATTAGTAGGTGTTATTTCTTTAGTTTCTATGTTTTCAATTGTTTGTGCTTGATAATCTCCAAAACTTAAAACTTTTTTACCTGCTATTTCTTTTGGAGTATTATTTCTCATGTTTTCCATCATTTTTTTAATTTGTTCTGCTCCTTCTGAGCCTTTTAAGGTAATAGAAAATTGTTCTTCTTTATAATATCCATATTTTTCGTATATTGCAAGCATTGCATCCCATAAGGTCATTCCTTTTTGTTTATAATAGCATGCTGCTTCACATAAGGTCATTACTGCTACTATTCCGTCTTTATCTCTTGCATGTGTTCCTATTATGCATCCATAGCTTTCTTCATAAGAATATAAGCATGTATATTCATTATTGTTTTCTTCAAAGTTACGTATTATTTTTGCTATATTTTTAAAGCCTGTTAGGGTTGAAAATAGTTTTACATTATATGCTTTTGCAATTGCATCTGTTAAGTTAGAAGATACTATTGTTTTTATAACTGCTCCATTTTTTGGTAAGGTTCCGCTTTGTGCTTTTTGTGATAATATGTATTCTGCTATTAAATTTCCTGTCATGTTTCCTGTAAATCTAATGTATTCTCCTGTTTCCTTGTTTTTTGCATATACTCCTAATCTATCTGCATCTGGATCATTTGCTAAAACTATGTCTGCTTCTTTTTGCTTTGCTAGTTCTAAGGCTAACTTAAAAGCTTTTGGATCTTCTGGGTTTGGATAATCTACTGTTGGGAAGTTTCCATCTGGTTTTTCTTGTTCTGGTACTACATAAACATTTTCAAATCCAAGTTCTTTTAATATTGTTTGTACTGGTATGTTTCCTGTTCCGTGAAGTGGCGTGTATACAATTTTTATGTCTTTTTGCATTTCATTTATTGCTTTTTGATTGACTACTAATTTTTTAAGTTCTTCTAGGTATCTTTTATCTATTTCTTCTCCTATTGTGTTGTATAAGCCTTTTTGTATTGCTTCTTCTTTTTTCATTGTTTTTATTGTAGAAAAGTCTGTAACGTTATTTACTTCTTCTATTATTTCTTTATCTATTGGTTCTACTATTTGTGCTCCGTCATCCCAATAAACTTTATATCCATTATATTCTGGTGGATTATGACTTGCCGTTATAACAATTCCTGCTGTACATCCTAATTCTCTTACGGAAAAAGAAAGTTCAGGCGTTGGTCTTAGTGTTTCGAAGCGATATGTTTTTATTCCGTTTGCATTTAAACATAAGGCTACTTCTTCACTAAATTCTTTTGACATTCTTCTTGAGTCATAAGCAATTGCAACTCCTTTTTGTTGCATTCCTTTTTTTACAATATAATTTGCTAGACCTTGTGTTGCTTTTGTAACTGTATAACGGTTCATTCGGTTTGTTCCAATTCCTATAAGTCCTCTTAATCCAGCTGTTCCAAATTCTAAGTCTTTATAAAATCTATCTTCTATTTCTTTTTCGTCTTTTTCAATATTTCTTAGTTCTTGTTTATCTTCTTCTGAAATGGCTGGATCTTTTAGCCATTTTTCGTAATTTTGTTTATATGTTTCCATTATTTCTTCCTTTTTTATTTATTTAGGTTTTTAATAAACTTATTTTAAGCTTATGCTGTATTTTTAAATTTTAGGTTTATATAAGATTTTATATTATAAATTTTTTAATTTTAAGTTTTTATAAGATTTTATATTATGAATTTTTTAATTTTAAGTTTATATAAAATTTTATATTCTAAATTGTATTTTTTAAGTTTATTTGGTTTTACCTATAACCTTTTTTGTTTTTTATGATAAGTGATGATAATTATTGTATAAAGTTCTAGCCGTTTCTGGGCTATCTACACCTTCTGCATTTTTAACTGGTGCAAATTCTTCTTCTCTTTTTACTCTATAAACTAACATTTCTGGTACACAAGAGAATATATCAAATAAAAATGCTTCAAATTTGTATGCATTTGGTGTTTCTGGTACTATTATTTTTCCTTCTGCATTTTTATAGCTTGCTTTTTTAAAGGCTATATGATATGGTAATTTTTCTGTACTTATTCTTTCTAATACACTAATATGAAATTGATGATTTACAATGTTTGCATCTCCTAATAAGAAGTCGCCTTTTTCATCTTTTGCTTTTGCTAATTCTTCAGATATTTCAGAGTATTCTATAACTCCCGGTTTTCCATCCCTTTTGCAGAATACTCCTACTTTTTCTTCTGCATAGGCTTTTACAACACTTTTACTTGCAGTTAGTTTTTCTAATGCTACTTGCATTCCAATAAATACTGGATCTACAAATTTTGCCAAAATGTTATCTACTCCACTAATAAAAATGTATTCTATTCCTTTTTCTTTCATGTCATATATAATGCCATTTTTTCTCATTGCTTCAAAAACTCCGCCGTGCCCATCTGGTGCTTGTTTTATCATATTTTCTTCATTTATTAAAACTTTTCCGTTTGTATCTAACATTGGTAATGTTCCTTGTTTGAAAAATTGTATCGCTGATTTTGGATAGTTAAAATAGTTTTTTTCTTCAAAAAATTTTACTGTTTCTTCATTATTTTCGTCGCTAGTCATTAAATACCATGGGATGGTTACTCCATATTTTTCTTTTGCTTCTTTTACATTATCACATAAAAGTTCAAAAATAGATTTATGTGAAGAAAGTCCTATGTCATAAGTTCCTTTTGGTCCTGAATGTCCAAGTCTAGTGCCTTGTCCTCCTGCCATTGTTACAACTGCTAGTTTGCCTTGTTTTATAATTTCTTCGCCAATTTTTGTGTATTTTTCTGTTTCTTCTTTTGATAGTTCTGACTTAGTAACATGTGGTATTGCTTCGATTTTACTTTCTGTAAAATCTGGTTTTTCTTTTGTACTTTCATATAGGTCTTGTAATTGCTTAAAATCTATTGTTAAAATTTCGTCTAATAATTGATTTTGTTTTTCTTCTGAAAGTTCATTATAAAAGTTAAGTAAGTGTTCTTGTCCATATTTTGCAAGTTTTTCTTTTACATTTAATAATTTTTCTTCCATAAATTTTTCCTTTCTTTTTATATTTTCAATTATTAAATCATATTTTTATTTTTTTGTAAACAATAATCAAATATATATGCAATTTTACTTTTTCATTTACTTTTCCATACTTACATTTAATATTTCAATTGACGTAAAATTTATTTTTTCATAATTGTATTTTATTTTTTGCTTATGCTTTATTATCCAAATACTTCAGAGATTTCTTTTTCTCCTGAGGTATTAAATACTTTATTATGATTACTTAATATTTCTACAATATTATTATTAAAATCTGTTACTTCAAAGAAATTAATTATTTTTAATTTTGATATTTTTGATGTTTCTAGCCATTTTTCTATGTTACTATTATTTTTTTCTATATATTCTTTTGAGCCATTTACTAAAATAATAATTTCTGTTTCATTGTTATTTTTGTTTTTATTATTTTTATTAAGTTCTTCATTTAATTTATTTTCTATATTTTCATATTTTATGCTATCTAAATTTTTCCAATTTATAGATAGTATTTTTTCTTTATTTTTTAAATTTAGTTTTTCTACTAATATTTTTATATTTTCTTCCAATTTATTTTCTAATACAGGTACAACATTTACATCTTTTTCAATTTTTGAATTAATATAAGGTAATATCATTGTTGTTAAATGCCAGTCGCTTACATAAAAACTACATAGTTTTTCTAATTTTTTTTCTATTTTCATTTTTAAGCCCCCTGTTTATTTTTAATACTTGGAAAATTTTACCATTTTTATTTTAAAAAATCAAGCTATTTTGTTAGGAATCGTGCGTGTTTATTCGACATTTGCATTTTAGGTACTATTTAAGCTATTTTGAAATTATTTTATATTTTAAAAAAGTTTTTCCTTTTATGTATAAATTATTAATTTGTTGTCAATAATTGTATTAAATAAATAATTTTAATTTTTTTGATATACGGAGGAAAAAAATGAAATCTTTGAATAATTTATTTTTTAAAATTAAACCTTTTTTGGTAATTTCTATATTACTTAGTACTTATATTTTTATTTGTGCTATTTCTTATGTGAGTGCTGTATCTGATGATATTGCAAATAGTGTTTTTCGTTTACATGTTATTGCAAATAGTGATTCTACAGAGGATCAAAATTTAAAACTTAAAGTTCGTGATGAACTTCTTTCTTATATGAATGTTCTTTCTAAAAATTGTTCTTCTAAAGAAGAGGTAATTGAAATGGCTAAAGCGCATATTAATGATTTTAAGGCAATTGCTTCAAAGGTAATTTCGGATAATAATTTTAATTATGCTGTTGATGTTCAAGTAGGTGATAGTGATTTTCCTACTAAATATTATGGTGATATTTCTCTTCCTGCTGGTACTTATGATGCCTTAAAAGTAAAAATTGGTGATGCTAAAGGTCAAAATTGGTGGTGTGTAATGTTCCCTCCTTTATGTTTTGTTGATGTAAGTTCCGGTATTGTTCCTGATAGTTCTAAGGAAGAGTTAAAAGAGAATTTAAATGATGAGGAGTATGATTTGATTAGCAAAACTGATTCTGATGAAATTACTTTTAAATTTAAATTAGTAGAGTTTTTTCAAAATTTAAGACTTGGGCTAAATAAGTAAGTTATTATATAATAGTTATGATTACGTTAAAACTTAAATAGTACTATTTTTCGCAGTTTTGAGAGATCCCGTTCTGACATTTCTTCTTTGAACTTGCTTCTGCAACAGGCAATTTGAAAAACAAGAAAACTAGTACTATTTAAGCGGTGTAGATATAAAAACATCATATAGTAACATTCTTTCTTTTATTTACAATTTAATTACTTGCCAAATAAATTAAAGTATGGTATAAAATATGTGGAAAAAGCCATTATTTAAAAATTGGAGGTAATTATTTTGGATAAATTAGTAATTCATGGCCCAACAAAATTAAAAGGAGAAGTTACTATTAGTGGTGCAAAAAATGCTGCTGTTGCTATTTTGCCTGCTGCTTTATTAATTAATGGAGTTTGCAGAATAGAAAACTTACCCAATATTAGTGATGTAAAAATGTACTGTAAAATATTACAAGAACTTGGTGCCAAAATTACATGGATTACAGAAAATGAAATTGAAATTGATACCAGAGATCTTAGTTGTACTCAAGCGCCTTTAGAAATGACTAGCAAATTTAGAGCTTCTTATTATTTATTAGGTGTTTTACTTGGTAGATGTGGAACTGCAGAGGTTGGTCTTCCTGGTGGTTGTAATTTGGGAGCTAGACCAATTGACCAACATATTAAAGCTTTTGAAGCTTTAGGTGCTAAAGTTGATATTGCACAAGGTAAAATTACTGCTAAAGCTAAAAAATTGGTTGGTACTTCTATTTATATGGATATTGTTTCTGTTGGTGCTACTATAAATGCTGTTTTAGCTGCTGTTTTAGCTGATGGTACTACAACTATTGATAATGCTGCGAAAGAACCTCATATTGTTGACTTGGCAAATTTTTTGAATACTATGGGGGCTGATATTCGTGGTGCAGGTACTGATGTTATAAAAATTAACGGTGTAAAAGAGTTACGAGGTAATGCTACATATTCAGTTGTTCCAGATCAAATTGAAGCTGGTACTTTTATGCTTGCTGCTGTTGCTTCTAGAGGAAATATTTTAATTAAAAATTGTATTCCTGAGCATTTGGATTGTATTACTGCTAAAATTTTAGAAATTGGTGGCACTGTTGAAGATTATGGTGATTCTATTCGTGTTAGTATGAATAAAAGACCTAATAAGGCAACTGTTAAAACTCTTCCTTATCCTGGTTTTCCAACGGATTTACAGCCTCAAATGGGTGTCGTTCTTGCTACTGCAGATGGTACAAGCACTTTACATGAAAGTATTTGGGAGTCTAGATTTCAATATACTTTTGAGCTTAATAAAATGGGTGCTAAAATAACTGCTCAAGGTAAGTCTGCTGTTTTTGAAGGTGTAAAAGAGTTAACTGGTTCTCCTGTGTATGCAACAGATTTAAGAGCTGGTGCTGCTTTGATAATTGCTGGAACTATTGCAAATGGTGAAACTCAGCTTTATAATATTGAGCATATTGATAGGGGCTATGAAAATATTGAAGAAAAATTTAGAAATTTGGGTGCTAATATTCAAAGAGTAACAGAACAAATAGAAATGTAACAAAGGATGAGTTTATTTATGTTTAATTTTTGTAGTTTATATAGTGGTAGTAGTGGAAATAGCTTATTTGTTGAAACTCCTAATACTAAAATTTTAATTGATGCAGGTGAAAGTGCAAAGAAAATTGAAAATGCTTTAAATAGTATAAATGTAAATATTGGAGATATTGATGCTATTTTAATTACTCATGAACATTCAGATCATATTAAGGGATTGCCTACTTTATATAAGAAGTTTCAAATTCCTATATATGCTAATCGTGAAACTTGGAATGCAATGCCAGAGGTGGTTTCAAAGGTTGGTGATGGAAATCAAAATTTATTTTTTATAAATGAAAATTTTGATATTGGTGATTTAAAAATTTCACCTTTTTCTATTCCTCATGATGCTGCTAATCCTTGTGGGTTTAATATTTATTATGAAAATAAAAAAATTAGTGTTGCAACAGATTTAGGTCATATGGATTCAAAATTAATTAAAAATTTGGAAGATAGCTCTTTTATTTTATTAGAGTCTAATTACGATCCTAATATTTTAAAATGTTCTAGATATCCTTATAAATTAAAGCAAAGAATTGCTGGTCCTAATGGTCATTTATCTAATGAGGCTGCTGGTAAAACAATTTCTTATTTATTGCATAGTGGTCTTAAAAATGTAATGCTTGGTCATTTAAGTAAAGAAAATAATTTTCCAGAACTTGCATATAAGACTGTAATAGATGAACTTTGCTTAAATAATTTTGATGAAAATAAAATTAAAATTGGTGTTGCAAGCAGGTATTCTCCAAGTGATATTATTGATTTAGAGGTATTAAATAGTGTTACATATTGATTTAATTTGTGTTGGTAAATTAAAAGAAAATTATTTAAAAGATGCAATATTAGAATATTCAAAACGACTTTCTAAATATTGCATTTTAAATATTGTGGAACTTCCAGATGAAAAGGTTCCTTCTGTTTTAAATGATGCAGAAAAGCAAAAAATTATTTATAGAGAAAGTTCTAATATTAGTTTACATATTAAAGAAAAATCCTATGTAATTGCTTTGGATTTACAGGGTAAACAGTATTCTTCTGAAGATTTTGCTGAAAAAATGAAAAATATTGCTTTATTAAATTCCCATATTACTTTTTTAATTGGTGGTACTCTTGGTATGTCAAAGGAATTATTAAATAATTGCCAAGAGTTGATTTCTTTTTCTAAAATGACTTTTCCTCATCAATTAATTCGTGTGTTTTTATTGGAGCAATTATTTCGTAATTTTAAAATTCAAAATAATGAAACTTATCATCATTAATATATATGGTATTGTAGAAGAGATTTATATAATAGAAAAACAAAAATTTAAAAAGATAAATTGGGGGCAACCTTTTCATAAGTTAATTTATTATTCATAATACTTAGGGGAATATTATGGGTTTACAAATAATCTCTTCTACAAAAATAAAATCATTTAATTATTTTTTTATAACAATAAATTTTATAAAAAATAAAGTTATTATTTTATATAAAAAATTGTAAAATGTAATTTTAAAATAGAATTTTTTAAAACATAATATTAATATTCTATTGCAAAAAAATATTAATATATAAATATTATTACATAGAAATTATTTTTAAAATTTTTTTTGCTAAAATTTTAGAAATAAAATATCTAAGAATAAAATATAAAGAAATAAAACTAAATATTTGAAGTAACATATAGTTTGTCCTTTCTGTTAATATTAAATTGTACTCTTATATTACTACGATATTTTGACTTTGTCAACAAAAACTTTATGACATAATTTGACAAATTATGACAGATGTTATCATTCCTGCTAAGTCTGCTAGCAAAGCAGCAACTAAAATAAATCGTATTTTCTTTATTTTTACACTTGCAGTATAAATAGCAATTGTATAAAATGTGGTTTCTGTAGAACCCATAATTGTTGAAGCTATTTTTCCTATTAGAGTGTCTACTCCATATTGTTTCATAATGTCTATTGCTATTCCCATAGATCCACTTCCTGAAATTGGTCTTAACATTGCTAGTGGAAGTATTTGACTTGGTATTTTTAAAAGGTTCGTAATTGGTGATATGATTCTAATTATAAAGTCTAAAACTCCAGAATTTCTAAGCAGTCCAACTGCTAAAAATATTCCAAGTAGTGTTGGAAAAAGTCCTATTACTATTTCTATTCCATCTTTTGCACCGTCTAAAAAAATATCAAATACTTTCTTTTTTTCTTTTAATCCATAAATAATAATCATAATAATTATTAAAGGAATTGCTGATGCTGATAAAAAATTTACTATACTCATTTTTAAAACCTTTTCATTAAAATTTTAGACATTGTTATTCCAACAGTTGCTGCTACTATTGTTGCTATCCAAACTTGTAATATAATTCCACTAGGTGAATTTGAATTTAAAGAATTTCGTATTGCAATAACATTAGTTGGTATGAGTTGTAGTGATGCTGTATTAATTACAATAAACATTGCCATTGAATTACTTAGTGTATCTTTTTTTGGATTTTCTTTTTGCATTGTTTTCATGGCTTTTAATCCAAGTGGTGTGGCTGCATTTCCAAGTCCTAATAAATTTGCTACTATATTCATGGAAATTTCTTCATAGGCTGTTTCGTTTTTTTTCATTTCTGGAAATAAAAAGTTAATAAGTGGTCTTAAAAATTTAGCTATTTTTTGCATAAGTGTCGTTTGCTTTGCAATTTCTATAATTCCATTCCATAAACATAGTGTTCCTAAAAATGTTAAAGTTAAATTAACTGCTTCTTCTGCTGATTTGAATATTCCATTACTTACATTTTCTATATTTCCACTGAAAATTGCATAACCTACTGAAATAATGATAAAAATTGGCCAAATAATATTTAACAAGGCTTTCACCACTTTTCTATTTATTTGTTTTATATTATTCTTTTTTTTAGGTTTTATTACTTTTTTTATATAAAATATTTTCATATTAAGTTTCGACATTTTTTTCAATTTTATTTTCGTTTTTGGATATAAATTATAAATCTTTATTGCATTTTGCCTATTTTTATGCTATTATATTTTTGTAATCAGTTTGTCGAATTTTGTAGTTTTAAGGAGGATTTTTATGAAATCTACAGGAATTGTTAGAAGAGTTGATGAATTAGGTAGAGTAGTTATCCCTATTGAATTAAGAAATAAATTTGGAATCGCAGAAAAAGATCCAATTGAAATATATGTTGATGGTTCTTCTATTGTTTTAAAGAAGTATGAACCTAATTGTATTTTTTGTGGGAATTCCAAAAATTTATTAGAATATAAAGATAAATTAATTTGTGATAAATGCTTAGAAAAACTTTCTAATATAAAACCAGAAGAATAAAAAAATAATATAAGAATATAAATTAATATTTAAAAACTTAATTTATATTCTTATTTTTTAATTTAATATATTTTAATTACTTTATTTGCTGTTTATTTTTTCATGTTTATTTAATTTTAATTATTTTATTTATTTTTTTATTGATTATTTTTCATATTTATTTAATTTTAATTATTTTCTTATTGATTATTTTTCATATTTATTTAATTTTAGTTTTTTTATTTATTTTTTTATTGATTATTTTTTGTATTTATTTATTTAAAAATATTTGATATATTTCGTTTTTAGTTACTTTTTCATTTTTTGCTATTTGTTTTATTATTTCTTTTTTGTTTAAACCTTGCTTTTCATAAAATTCATATTGTTCTTCTATTGTCATTTGTTTTTGTTCTTTTTCTTCTTCATTTTCTATTTTTTTTAAATCTAATATTATTACAAATTCACCTTTCGGTTGTTTACATAATTCTATTAATTCTGTTATTTTACCATATAATTTTTCTTCATGAATTTTAGTTAATTCTCTTACCAAACATGCATTAACATCACCTATTTTTTCTAAAATATCTTGCAAAGTATTTTGTAATTTATGGGGTGCTTCATACAATATAACGGTTTTTTGCTCTTTTTTTATTTTTTCTAAAGTTTCTTTTCTATTCTTTTTATTTAATGGTAAAAATCCAAAAAATGAAAATTCTTTTGTAGAAATTCCTGAAACAATTAAACTATTAATAAGTGCACAAGCTCCCGGTATTGGAATTATTTGTATTTGTTTTTGAAGTGCTAGTTTTACTATTTCTTCTCCCGGATCTGAAATTCCCGGTGTTCCTGCATCTGTTACAATTGCAATATTTTTTCCTTCTATAATCATATTTATTAGTTCTTCTGTTTTTGTTGCTTCATTATGTCTGTGATAACTAATTAATGGTTTTGAAATTTCAAAATGATTTAATAATTGTAAAGTGTGTCTTGTGTCTTCTGCTGCAATTATATCTACTTGTTTTAAAATTTTAATTGCTCTAAAAGTAATATCCTCTAAATTTCCTATTGGTGTTGCTACTAAATAAATTGTACCTTGCATTTTTTTATTTCCTCTCTTCATTTATAAGTTTCTTTTAATTATGAAAAACAATTATTTTTATTTAAGCTCTATTATTTTATAATAAATTAAATTTTTTAATGCAATTTCCATATAAAATAAGGTTAATCTTCCTTAGTCTTGTCTGAGCGATTAGCTCGTGGCATTTGTTTGCAAATCAAACGATTTCCTTATATTGTTTATAACTTTTTACGTTACACTATTTAGCTTTATTATATATTTTTAATAGTTCTTCTGTATATTCTCCTTGTTCATTATATATGCATAATGGTTTACATAAGTTTAAATATGGCTTTGCATTTTTTACTGCTTTTATTAAAATTAAATTTGGTTCTTTTTTTAAATTGGGTTGAACACATTTTAACATTTTAGGTTCTAATTTATGTTTACATAAAGTACATATTACATCTGCTAATCTTTCTGGTCTATGTACTAAGTATATGCTACCTTTATCTTTTAATAAGTATTGTGCTATTGATATAAAATCTTCTAAAGTTGCTGATATTTCATGTCTAGAAATTAATTTTGTTTTCTCTATATTAATTCCTCCTGTTCCACTTTTTTTATATGGTGGATTTGTTACAATGCTATCAAATGTACATGATTTATATATTGTTTTTAAGTTTTTTATGTCTTCACAAATAATTTGTATTCTATTTTCTAAATTATTTAATTTTACACTTCTATTTGCCATTTCTGCTACTTCTTTTTGAATTTCTATTCCTGTTATTTTAGTATTTTTTGTTTTGCTAGATAATAAAATTGGCAAAATTCCTGTGCCTGTTCCTAAGTCTATAATATTACTTCCTGCTTTTATTTCTTTTGCAAAGTCGGATAATAATACACTATCCATTCCAAAACAAAATCCTTTATTATTTTGTATGATTTTTAAATTTTCTAATTCTAAGTCATCTATTCTTTCATTTTCTTTTAAAGTTATTTCCATATATGCTCCTATTTTTATATTAGTTTTCTATATTATAATTTTTTATTAATTTTTTTAATATATAAATTATATCATATATTATCACTATTTTAAATTATTATCATAGAATATATTATTAACTTTAAATTTTAATTAATATTTTGCTAAATAAGTTTAATTTATAAATTATAGTTGCTAATTATTTTTTATAGTAACAGAATGGATTTTTTATGGATAATAGAGAAAATAAAGAAAAAATAGATTTAAAAAAAAGAAAAGAGAATTTGTGTAATTCCCTTTTCGAGGTTGAACATTTTTTATGTAATTTAAAAAATATTACAAATAGTTTTAAAATTTATCATATTATTAAAAAATAATTTTTATAAATATTTCATATATTTTTTATATATTATTACTAGATTTTATAAGACTTTCATTTCTACTAAATGGATCTTTTAAGCTGATAATTTTATCTTTAAAAGTTTGATTTTCTTTTCCATTAATTAATATTTTTACTCCATTTACTTCATTAAGCTCTGTTAATGTATTTACTATTGAATAAACTGTTGCATTTTCTGCTTCTAGACCTCCTTCATGATTATCTATAAATTCTGAAGAAAAATCTATATATACAATATCTCCTTTTAATTCTATCTTTAATATTTTTGTATCTACTGGTATTGTTGATTTTAGGCTTTCATTTTTTGGTCCTGCAATTAATAAATTTACTAAAGTTGCATATGGATCTGTAAATAAAGTTTTTACATCTACTAATCTTCCTTCTGCTGTTAATTCTTTTGTTTCTTTATTTTGATAATATACAGTGGCTATAGTTTGCCTCATTTGTTCATCGCTAATTTCTTCTTCTGGTTGTATTTCATTTACTGGCAGCTCTTCTTCAGAATTTACTATAAATAAATACACCCCTATTCCTATAATTGCTAAAGCTAATGCACTTACTAAAATTATCCAAACTTTTTTATTCATTGTATCCTCTCCTTTTTAACTTGTACTATTGGTCTATTGTTATTCAATTTTAAAAAAGTTTAGAACTAATTTATTAAAATATTTTTATTTGGATATAATTTATTTAATTTGACTAATTTTTTTTAGTGATTTTAATTAAGATTTATTATAATTTTAGTTGAATTTTAAATTGTTTATAAAAAAATTGTGGTTTTTTTCAATTAATCTATATTATTTTTTTAAGAAAAAATGTATTGCTTTTTGGCTAATCCGTACTATTTGCATGTTTTAAATATTATATTTTTACAATAGATATTTCATTGACTTTTAAGGCTTTTTGTAGTAAAGTATATGTTACTTAGATTTTATTACAATTTATGTTAATATAAATTAATTATTTATTTTGAGGTGAAGTTTATTATGTCAAAACTTAAAGATCCTGTAAGTGGTCTTTCACATGCTTTTGGTGCTGTGCTTGCAGTAGTTGGCTTGGTTTTTTTAATTATTTATGCTGCTATGTTTGGTGAAGGTGCTTGGGATATAGTTTCTTTTACCATTTTTGGTGTTGCGTTAATTTTATTATACACTTTTAGTAGTTTATATCATTTATTAAATTTAAAGGAAACTGGTACTAAGGTTTTTCGTAAATTTGATCATATAATGATTTATATTTTTATTGCTGCAAGTTATACTCCTATTTGTTTAGGCCCTTTAAGAGGTGGCTGGGGCTGGAGTATTTTTGGTGTAATATGGGGGCTTGCTATTTTTGGTGTTTTTCTAACTATTTTTTGGCTTAATGCTCCTAGATGGCTTACTACTGGGCTTTATTTAGCAATGGGCTGGGCTGTTATTGTTGCTACTTATCCTTTAATTACTACCTTTATTAATTTAAATGCTCTCGGCTCTCTTTTATGGTTACTTATTGGTGGTATTTTCTATACTATTGGTGGCGTTTTATATGGTTTAAAATGGCCTAATTTAAAAAATAAATATTTTGGCTTTCATGAGATTTTCCACATTTTTATTTTACTTCGGAAGTATTTGTCATTTTATTTTTATTTTTGGTTATTTACTTTACATTTAATTTTGAAAATTGTTTAGATTAAAAAAATATATGAATTTAAATTTTTATATATTTGACCTCTTGTATCTGCTTGTATAATTAAAATAAAGGAGTTTTACTAAAGATGGAAAATAAAGTATTAGTATCAGTAAAGAATATAACAAAAGAAATAATTGGAAATTTTTTATTATGGGAAATAATTTTGCAATTTGTGGATATTGTAGTTTTTACTTTAATTACAAAAAATATTAATTCAAATTTTCTTATAGTATGTATTGAAATTTTTTTGCAAGTTCTTATTGCTATTTTTGTATGGAAAATAACTTTAGCTAAATCTTTTAAGAAAAAAGTTATATTATTTAAAGATGTTCCTCAGCTTATGAAGAATTTATTTATATTGGTAATTATTATGTGTTTTATAATGGTTATATATAATATTTCAAATGTAAATTCTACAATTAATAATTTTTTGCAAGATACTGTAAACTTAAAATTTTTAGATGCTTGGATAAATAGCATCAACGATCAAAATATTTCTTCTGAATATCAGAAACAAAAACAAGAGGTTGTTAAAAATTTGAAAAACGAAGCTTATAAATTGCTTATTATTTTCGATACTTCTTTTGTTTTAGTTAATTTAATTATTCTTCCTTTTGAAAGAAAACAATTATTTAATTATGCAGCTATTGAAGAGGATAATATTGTTCAATAAATAAGAACACTACATCTAACCCTTGCTTTTTCACAAAAAAAAGTATTATTTTAGATATATTTTTAAAATAATACTTTTTATTTTATGTATTCTTTTTATATTAAAATTCTAGCTGTTATAAGAACAACAACAAATGCAATTACAAAATAGCATGCATCTGTAATTAATATAAACAAAAAAAAGCTATTAGTTTTCGATCTTGCAAATTCCATTATTTTAGTAATTATTAGTGCAACTACTATACTTCCTATAATTGAAGACATTATTTGAATTTTTCCACCTGAGAATAAATCATTAACAATTGATACTGCAAAATTTGCTACTGCATAGATTGCTACATTTTTTATATATGAGTTGTTTTGCATAAAATTAAAGTAATACCAATCTAATGCAATTCCAACAATAAGTCCTAGCATATTGTTTCCTCCTTCTCTTTTGTTTCTTAATTTATTATATCAATTTATAAAAATTTATTCAATATGTTGTGAATTTCATACGAAAATATCCACTTATGTATTTATAAAAATTTATTTAATGTGTATTGACATTAATTTAGTTCCATAGTATTATATAATATATAATTTATTGTTAGCCCTTGTAGTTCAACTAGGAAGAACAGTAGCTTCTAACCTACATAAATGGAGGTTCGATTCCTCTCAAGGGCGCCAAAGCAGAGAATTATTTTCTCTGCTTTTTTATGTATATCCTTTTATATTCCCACCTTTTTACATTGACAAATTGAGATTTTTTGTATAAAATTAAGGTGTTATTGCTTAGGCAATAATCATAAACTTTAAGATGAAAATGTACATAAAAAAGGAGATATTATATTTATGAAACAGTTATTACATGTTGGCTTGGACGTAGGTTCTACAACAGTTAAAATTGTTATTATGGATGAAAATTTAAACACTATATATACAGATTATCAAAGGCATTTTTCTGATACTAAAAATACTGTTTGCAAGGTATTAGAAAATTTAGCTTCTAAATATGAAGATGCAGAATTTAGTATAGCTTTAACCGGCTCTGGTGCTATGAGTGCTGCTAAATTTTTAGATTTGCCTTTTATTCAAGAAGTAGTTTCTTGTAAAAGAGCTGTAGAAAAATATATTCCTCAAACTGATGTTGTTATTGAACTCGGTGGTGAAGATGCTAAAATTATTTACTTTGATAAATCTATTGAACAACGTATGAACGGAACCTGTGCAGGTGGTACGGGTGCTTTTATAGATCAAATGGCTTCTCTTTTACATACGGATCCAACAGGTTTAAATGAACTTGCTAAAAATCACACTATGATTTACCCTATTGCTTCAAGATGTGGAGTTTTTGCTAAAACTGATGTGCAACCTCTTTTAAATGAAGGTGCAGCTAAAGAAGATATTGCTGCCTCTATTTTTCAGGCTGTTGTAAATCAAACTATTAGTGGTTTGGCCTGTGGTAGACCTATTCGTGGAAGAGTGGCTTTTTTAGGTGGTCCTTTAAATTATCTTTCTGAACTTCGTGCACGTTTTATTGAAACTTTACATTTAGAAGGAGATAATATTATTATTCCGGAAGAGGCTCATTTGCTTGTTGCAAAGGGTGCAGCTATTGATTCCGTAAATTCTTCTCACCCTATATCAGTAGAAAAGTTAAGAAGCAAAATAGAGATGTTACGTATTTCTCATGATGATACTTCTAATCCTCTTTCTCCTTTATTTTCTATTGATGCAGAATATGAAGAATTTAAAGAAAGACACAGTAAAGAAACAGTTAAAAAAGGTGATTTAAAAACGTACGAAGGCGACTGTTTTGTTGGTATTGATGCGGGTTCTACTACTACAAAACTTGTTGTTATTGATCGTGAAGGAACTTTGCTATATTCTTTATATGGTAGCAATGAAGGTAATCCTCTTGAAAGTGTTATAAAAATGTTAAAGCAGTTATATAGTGTTTTGCCTGAAAAGGCTATAATTCGCTACAGCGGTGTAACTGGTTATGGTGAAAAATTAATTCAAACTGCTTTAAATGTTGATTTAAACGAAATTGAAACTATAGCTCATTATACTGCTGCAAAAGAATTTCAGCCTAATGTTTCTAGCATTGTTGATATTGGCGGTCAAGATATGAAATATATTCGTATGAAAAATGGTGCTATTGACAACATTATGCTTAATGAAGCTTGTTCTTCTGGATGTGGTTCTTTCATTGAAACTTTTGCTAAGAGTCTTAATTTGTCTATTGAAGAATTTGTAAATTCAGCTTTAGAAGCACGTAGACCTGTAGATTTAGGTTCTCGTTGTACTGTATTTATGAATTCTAAAATAAAACAAGCTCAAAAAGAAGGTTATTCTGTAGGCGATATTTCTGCTGGACTTTCTTATTCTGTTATAAAAAATGCTATTCAAAAAGTTATGAAAGTAAGAGATGTTAAAACTTTAGGCGCACATATTGTTGTACAAGGTGGTACTTTTTACAATGATGCAGTTTTAAGAGCTTTTGAATTAATTGTTGGTAGAAATGTTGTAAGACCTGATATTGCAGGTTTAATGGGTGCCTATGGTGTAGCTCTTCTTAGTAAGGAACAATATGAAGCTAATTTAGATATGGAATATACTTCTACTTTAGCTAAAATGGAAGATTTAGATAATTTAAAAATTGATATCAGTCACGTTCGTTGCAATGGTTGCGAAAATCATTGTTTATTAACTATAAATAAATTTAATAATGGTGCAAAATATATATCTGGTAATCGTTGTGAAAAGGGGGCCGGTCTTGTAGACCAAAGTAAAAAAGAGTTGCCAAATTTAATTAAATATAAATATGAAAGAATCTTTGGCTATACCCCTTTAGATGAAAAAGATGCAAAACGTGGAACTATAGGTATTCCTAGAGTATTAAATATGTATGAAGATTATCCATTTTGGTTTACCTTTTTAACCAACTTAGGTTTTCGTGTTGTTTTATCAGAAAAAAGTAATCGTAAAACTTATGAAAAAGGTATGGAAAGTATGCCATCTGAATCTGTTTGCTTTCCAGCAAAACTTTCACATGGGCATATTGTGAGTCTTATAAAAAGTGGAATAAAAACTATATTCTATCCTTGTATGCCTTATTCTAGAAAAGAATATAAAAAAGCGGATAATCACTATAATTGTCCTATTGTTATTTCATATTCTGAAGTATTAAAAAATAATGTTGAAGAGTTAAAAGATGTTAAATTTTTAAATCCATTTTTGCCATTTGATCCAAAAACTTTGGCAGAAACAATTTTAACTTTACCAGAATTTGAAGAATATAATTTTAATAAAAAAGAATTGTTAGAGGCTGCAAAAAAAGCTGAAGCTGAATATCAAAATTGTAAAGAGGATATCAGAAAAAAAGGCAAGGAAGCTTTAGATTATATGAACCAAAATAATGTAAAAGGCATTGTTTTGGCAGGTCGTCCTTATCATGTGGATCCAGAAGTTAATCATGGTATTGATACTTTAATTACAAGTCTTGGATTATGTGTTTTAACAGAAGACAGCATCTGTAACCAAACAGAAGTAAAACGTCCTATTCGTGTTGTAGACCAATGGGTATTCCATGCTAGACTTTATGCGGCTGCAGACTTTGTTGGAAAGCACGATAATTTAGAGCTTGTACAACTTAATTCTTTCGGCTGTGGTGTTGATGCTGTAACAACTGACCAAGTAGAAGAAATTTTAAATAGTTATGATAAAATGTATACTTTAATAAAAATAGATGAAATTAATAATTTAGGTGCCGTACGTATTCGTATTCGTTCACTTCTTGCAAGTATGAAGAAAAGAGAACAAAATAAGGAATTAAATAAAGGAAATGGAAATTATGAAGTAAATAAAAAAATATTTACTAAAGAAATGAAAAAAGATTACACTATTTTAATTCCACAAATGGCTCCTATTCACTTTGAACTATTAGAAGCAGCAGTATCTTCTTCTGGTTATAAAGTTGAACTATTAAAAGAATGTACTGCACATACTGTAGAAACCGGACTTAAATATGTAAATAATGACGCTTGCTATCCATCTATTTTAACAACAGGTCAAATGATAGAAGCCTTAGAATCTGGAAAATATGATTTAAATAAAACTGCTTTAATTATGTCACAAACAGGCGGAGGCTGTAGGGCTACAAACTATATTGGATTTATTCGTAAAGCATTAAAAGACGCAGGTTTTGAAAATATTCCGGTTATATCTTTTAATGTTGTTGGTATGGAGAAAATGCCTGGTTTTAAAATTACTATGCCATTAATTGAAAGATTATTAAAAATGGTAGTTTATGCAGATCTTTTACAAAAAATGCTTACTAAAAATAGAGCTTATGAAGTACATAAAGGTGAAACTCAAAAATTATTTGATGAGTGGATGGAAAAATGCAAAAAATTATTAAAAAAATCTTCTTTAAAAGAATTTAAACAAAGTATTTATGATATGGTAGATGATTTTGAAAAAATTGAATTAGATACTAGCATAGAAAAGCCAAAAGTTGGTATTGTTGGAGAAGTTTTAATTAAATATCACCCATTTGGAAATAATTTTGTTGCAGAAAAATTAGAAGAAGAAGGCGCAGAAGTAATACTTCCAGACTTCATGGGATTTATAAAATTTATTGCAACTCATAAAATTACTTTTAATCAATTAATAAAAACAGATAAACTAAAAGCAAAATTATTTAAAGCAGCTATTAAGTTAATTGATTTGTTAGAAAAAGATGCAAAAATTGCTCTTTCTAATTCTAAAAAAGGCTACTTACTTCCTTGTGATATTTTTGAATTAGAAGCTAAGGTAAAGGATATTTTATCTATAGGTAATCAAACTGGTGAAGGCTGGTTTTTAACTGCTGAAATGATTGAATATATTGAACATGGTATACCTAATATTATTTGTGTACAGCCATTTGCTTGCCTTCCTAACCATGTTGTAGGAAAAGGTGTTATAAAAACAATACGAGCTAAATTTCCAGAAGCTAATATTTCACCTGTTGATTATGATCCAGGTGCAAGTGAAGCAAACCAAACAAATAGAATTAAATTATTAATGACTGTGGCTAAAGATAATTTAAAGAAAAAGCAAAAAGAATTAAATTCTATAAATAAAGAAAATGTTAATGAAAAAATAGCTTCTAAAGTATAATTATTTGTGTTTATTAATTTCATTATATTTAATAAAAAGTAGTAAACGAATTTGGTATTTTATATTTTTTATAATTACTATTCTTTTACTACTTTTTTATTTTAATTATTTTTTATTATTTTAATTTTTTATTTTTTTATTTAAAATTTTATTTTTTGTATTTTTACTTTTTTATTTTTTTAATTTTAAATTTTATTTTTTGTATTTTTACTTTTTTATTTTTTTATTTAAAATTTTATTTTTATATATTTTCCCTTTTTATTTTTTTATTTAAAATTTTATTTTTTGTATTTTTTCTTTTTTATTTTTTTATTTAAAATTTTATTTTTATATATTTTTCTTTTTTATTTTTTAATTTAAAATTTTATTTTTATATATTTTTACTTTCCATTTTTCATTTTAATAATTATTTAATTATTTTTATCTTTTATTTTTTATTATATTCTTTATTATTTTTCTTAAAATATTATAATAATTTAATATTTTTTATTTATTTTTCTAATTTTCAAATCAAATTAAAAATCACAAAAAATTTGTAATAATTTTTTTATTTTGTAGCCCATATAACTTTCTTTACTTTCAACTCACTTCTTGTTTTTTCTGCTGGCATAATATTGTCAATTTGTTTTATGTTTTTATTTTTTCTTTCAGCATGTAACTTCTTTTGCACATTCTTAAAATTTGTTTTTTGCTTTATGTATACTTAATTCTATTTTTCGTCTTGTTCCTACTTTTTAACATTTTTTCACTATTCCGAAAGGTTTCATCTAATTTTTCATTTGGTTTTTGATTTATATTTTCTCATAATTTTTGACAAAAAACTTTATTGATTCATTTTTTTACATACTTTGACTAATTTCAACATTTTATTTGTTGTTTTTTTGTCAATTATTGTTATATCTTTATATACTTCAATTATTACCTTACAAGCTTCCATATTTTGCCAATATTTTAAATGTAATATTTCTAAAATATTTTGTTAACAATAATCTATTGCACACACATTTTTATAGTAATAATTTTTTTATTTTGCTAATTTAGTTTATTAATTAATAATTTTTATTATTTTATTTGGATTTATTATTTTTTTATATTTATTATTTTTTATTATATTCTATATTTTTAAATTTCATATTTATATATTCTATATTTTTATATTTATAATTTTTATATTTATAATTTTTATTTTATATATTTTTTTATTTTAAATTTTATTTTTTATATTTTTACATTTTTAATTTTATTTTTTTATATTTTATATTTTTTATATTTTATATTTTTTATATTTTATATTTTTTATTTTTTTATTTTTCAATTTTATTTTTATATTCTTACTTTTTTATTTTTATATTTTTACTTTTTTTATTTTAAATTTTATTTTTTATTTTTTTACTTTTCTTTTTATACTTTTATTTTAATAATTTATTTTTTCTAATTTTGATTTTTATTTCATATTTTTTATTTTTATTAAAATATTATAATATTTTTTTCTTTATTTTTTTAATTTTCAAATTTAATTAAAAATCAAAAAAATTTGTAATAAATTTTTGATTTTGTAGCCCATATAACTTTTTTAACTTTCAATTCACTTCTTACTTTTTCTACTAACATAATCTTGTCAATTTGTTTTATATTTTCATTTTTTCTTTCATCGTATAACTTCTTTTGCACATTCTTCAAAATTGCTATTGTTTTTATGTATACTTAATTCAATTTTTCTCCTTATTCAAATTTATTAACACTTTTTCACTATTCCGAAAGGTTTTAGCTAATTTTTTACTTTGGTTTTGTTTCTTATTTTCTTATAATTTCTATTAAAAAGCTTTGGTATTTCATTATTTATATATCCTTTGATTAATTTCAACATTTTATTTGTTGTTTTTTTGTCAATTAATATTATATTTTTATATACCTCAAATATTACCCTATAATCTTCCAGAATTTACTAATTTCTTCAATGTAATATTTTGAAAATATTTTGTTAACCACAATCTATTACATACACATTTTTATACTATTATTTTTTTATTTTGCTAATTTACTTTCATTATTTAATAATTTTTATTATTTTATTTTTAATTTTTATTTACTATTTTGGTTTTGTATTTATATTTATTGTTTTTTATTATAATTTTTAATACAAAAATCTTTTTATTATATTTTTATTTTTTTCTTTACTTTTTAAATTTAAATATTATTTTTATATTTTTACTTTTTTATTTTTTAATTTAAATTTTTTATATTTTTCTTTTTTATTTTTTAATTTTAAATTTTATTTTTTGTATTTTTACTTTTTTATTTTTTATATTTTTATTTTTCATTTTTTAATTTATAATTTTATTTTTTTTATTTTTTTT
>CANRKF010000005.1 GCA_947631145.1 uncultured Clostridia bacterium
TTTGGCGGAAGCTGAGGGATTTGAACCCTCGCGGCCCTTACGAACCCTAACAGTTTAGCAAACTGTCCCCTTCAGCCTCTTGGGTAAGCCTCCAAATTGTTATATAAAATTCTAAAAAAATGGCGGAGAGGGTGGGATTCGAACCCACGGTAGGCTACAAACCTACGCCAATTTTCAAGACTGGTGCCATAAACCAACTCGACCACCTCTCCACATAATGTTACTAGCTCAGTAACATTATTTATAATAACATATTTTATGCTATATTGTCAATAGAAATTTTTAGAAAAACATATATTTTATGCTAGTGTTGCATTTCAAATGAATTTTCTAGTAATTTTCGCTAGTGCAAAATTTTCATTGCTATTGCAACAATTTTTTTCAAAAAAATGTGTTTTTATTCTCGTTTCATATTCTCATTTAATATTTTATTACATTGCCTAAATATTAACTATTTTAATAAGTTTAAAATTCTTTCTAAATCTTCATTAGTAGAATATTGAATTATAATTTTTCCACTTCTTTTTCCAGCATTTAACTTTACTTTTGTTCCAAAGAAACTTTGAAATGTATCTTCTATATCTCTACAAATAGCCATTCTCTGCTCTTGATCCTTTTTAGGAACTTTCTTTTTATTTTTTACATTGTCTTCTATATCTTTTACTGTTTCGCCCTTCTCTATAATTCTAAGTGCTGCTTCATATTGTTTATCTGGATTTTCAAAACAAAGTAAAGAACGGCAATGTCCTTCTGTTAATTTGCCTTCTATAGCAAGTTGCATAACTCTCTCATCTAAATTTAACAATCTTAATGTATTAGTAACTGTGCTTCTATTAAGCCCTATTGTATCTGCTAGTTGTTGTTGTGTCATTCCATAATTATCTAAAAGTTCTCTAAAACCTCTTGCCTTGTCTATTGGATTTAAATCTTCTCTTTGTATATTTTCAATTAATGCAATTTCTCTATTTTTTCTTTCGTCTCCTTCTCTGACAATACAAGGCATTTCTTTAAGTCCTGCTTTTTTTGAGGCTCTCCATCTTCTTTCGCCTGCAACAATTTCATAATATCCTTCTTGTTTTGTTACAATAATTGGTTGTATTACTCCATATTTTTCAATAGATTTTGCCAATTCTTCAATGGATTCTGCAGGGAACGTTCTTCTTGGTTGATTTCTATTTGGTTCTATTTCTATAACCTTAATATTTTGTATAATTTCTTCACCATCTTTTAATTTTCTTTCTTCCTCTTTAGTTAATTGATTTTCGCTAAATAATGCTTCTAACCCTTTTCCTAAACCTGTTTTCTTTACCACTATCCTTCATCCCTTCCTTATTTTATTTTTTTACATTGCATGCTTGCCTTTATTAGTATTTTCATTATTTTTTAGAAATTCTTTTACGAATTTATCATAACTTTTTGCACCTTTTGATCTTGGATCATACACAGAAATAGGCATTCCATAGCTTGGTGCTTCGCTCAATTTTACATTTCTTGGTATTACTGTTTTATATACTTTATTTTCGAAATAATTGTTTACTTCTTTTACTACTTGATTTGATAAATTTGTTCTCATATCATACATTGTAAGTAGTGCTCCTTCTACTTCAAGTTCTTTATTGAGATGTTTTTTTACTAAATTTATTGTGTTTAATAATTGTCCCAAACCTTCTAATGCATAGTATTCACATTGTACAGGAATAAGAACACTATTTGAAGCTGTAAAGGCGTTCAATGTAATTAAACCTAGAGATGGTGGACAGTCTATTATAATAAAATCATAGTCATCTTTAATTAAGTCTAACTTTTCTTTCATACGATATTCTCTAGACATCATTGAAACAAGCTCTACTTCAGCTCCTGCTAAATTAATATTTGATGGACATATTGATAAATTCTTAATTTCCGTTTTTTGAATTATTTGCTTTGGATCTATTTCATCACTAATTATTAAATCATAGACAGATAATTCTATGTTTTTATTAGCACCTATACCGCTAGTTGCATTTCCTTGTGGATCACTATCTATTAGTAGTATTTTTTTTCCTCTTTTAGCAAGTAAAGTGCTTAAATTTATTGAGGTTGTAGTCTTTCCTACTCCTCCTTTTTGGTTTGCTATTGATATTACTTTTCCCACGTTTATTGCCTCCATTTATTTTTATGTAAACTTTTTATGTTTGCTATTTTCGTTTTTTGTAGAATATTTTTTAATCGCATACAAAAATATACTTACTTCTTTAAAAATAATTTTAAAGCCATAAATTAATTGTAAAAAATTTTATAATTAATTATAAAATTTTTTATTTAGGTCTATAATAAAACCTTATAATTTTTTATGTAATAAGAAAATCTTTTACCTTGCAAAAAACTGCCACGTGCTTGATACAACTAGATTTCAGCTATATTTTACTTTAAAAAAGTTGTTTCTTATGCAATAAAAAATTGACATATTAATAATATAAAAATATTTATTATATGTCAATGAAATTTGTAAAAATAATTAAAAAATTTTTTCATTATAGATAATTATTAATTTTATTATTAATAACAGTAATAATAGTTAATAATACCATTAATAATAATCAATAATAGTATTAATAATAACACTAATAATAACTAACAATGTCATCAATAATAACTAATAATATCATTAATAATAATCAACAACAGCACCAATAATAACTACCAACATCATCAATAATAACTAACAACAGCATTAATAACAACTAACAACGTCATTAATAACAATTAACAACATCATAAATAATATAATAATAACATCAATATTAACATTTATCATTCTATATTATTGGCTCTTTTTCAGGAGTTCCAGCTTTTCTAGGATATTTGGCTAAAGTATTTTTTATCTTTTTTATTACTACAATTTTTCTTTTAATTTCACTTTCTGGTAAAGTAATAATATCAACTTTTTCTATTTCTCCACCTAATATTTCTATAGCTTTTTGTGCATCTTTTAACTCTTCATCTATTTCAAAAGCTTTCATACAAATACATTTACCACCTATTTTAGTAAATGGTAACATATACTCTAATAATACATTTAATTTTGCTACAGCTCTAGATGTTACAATATCATAGTTTTCTCTTTCTCCAACTAATTTTATAAATTCTTCTGCTCTTCCGTGAATAGCTCTAACCTTTTCTAAACCTAAATTTTGAATAACATTAGTTAAAAAATTAATTCTTTTATTTAATGAATCTAATAAAGTAAATTCATTTTCCGTATTTAATATTTTAAGTGGAATGCCGGGAAAACCTGCACCTGTTCCAATATCTAATATTCTATCGTTATTGTTTATATATTGTGAAATAATCATGCTATCAATAAAATGTTTCAAAATAATCTCTTTTGGATCTGTTATTGCAGTTAAATTCATTTTTTCATTCCATTCTAATAATAAGTTCATATATTTAAAAAAATGATTTATTTGATTTTCATTTAAAATAATTTGTAACTGACTTGCTTTTTGCTTTATTTCTTGTGAAAATAAATCTTTTTCCATAGATTAACTCCTTTTCAAACAATTAATAATAAAATTATATCAATATAATAATAAAAAATCTTTATGCTTTATTTACTGTCCTGCTTCATTTGCTCTAAATAAATTAATAATACAGATATGTCAGCTGGCGAAACGCCCGAAATTCTAGAAGCTTGGCCTACAGAATTTGGCTTTATTTTATTTAATTTTTGTCTAGCTTCTAATCTTAATCCTTTAAGTTTTTCATAATCTATATCATTAGGCAATAATTTTTTTTCTAATTTTTTAAATTTTTCTACTTGTTGTTCTTGTAATTTTATATATCCTTTATACTTTACTTCTATTTCTACTTCTTTTGTTACTTCTTCAGGCAATTCTGGTCTTTCTTCATCTATTTCTTTTAAAGCTTCATAAGTTAATTCGGTTCTTCTTAATAATTCTGCTAATTTTACTCCTGTACTTAATTTAGAAGAATTGTATTTTTCTAATACTTCGTTTACTTTTTCAGTTGGCTTTATTACTGTATTTTCAACTCTTTGTATTTCACTATTTATTTGTTCCTTCTTTTTTAAGAAGTTTTTATAACGTTCTTCTGAAATCAAACCCACCTTATGCCCTATTTCGGTTAATCTCATGTCAGTATTATCTTGCCTTAATAAAAGTCTATATTCTGCACGAGATGTCATCATTCTATATGGCTCATTAGTGCCTTTGGTAACAATATCATCAATTAAAACTCCAATATATGCTTCAGAACGATCTAATATTACAGGTTCTTTTCCCTTTAATTTTTGTGCTACATTAATTCCTGCCATAATTCCTTGTGCAGCAGCTTCTTCATATCCAGAAGTTCCATTTATTTGACCTGCAAAGAACATCCCGCTTATTTTTTTATGTTCTAAGGATAATTTTAATTCTAATGGATCAATACAATCATATTCTATAGCATACGCTGGTCTTGTAAATTCAACATGTTCCAAGCCTGGAATTGTTCTATACATTGCAATTTGCACATCTTCTGGAAGTGAAGAACTCATGCCTTGTACATACATTTCATCTGTATCTCTTCCAACTGGTTCTATAAATATTTGATGCCTTTCCTTATCTGCAAATCTAACAACTTTATCTTCTATAGAAGGACAATATCTTGGTCCTGTTCCTGTAATTTCTCCACCATATAAAGGAGAACGATGTAAATTTTTTCTAATAATTTCATGTGTTTTTTCATTAGTATAAGTTAAATAGCATGGTAATTGCTCTTTTGCTTCTATTTTATCCTCAAAAGAAAATGCCGTTGGATTTTTATCTCCATCTTGTCTTTCCATTTTAGAAAAATCAATGGAATTTTTGTTTACTCTAGCCGGTGTACCAGTTTTAAATCTAAGTAAAGATATTCCTAATTTAGTTAATATATTAGAAAGTTTATTTGCAGGAAACACTCCATCTGGGCCACTTTCATAAGATACATCACCTATATATATTTTTCCTTTTAAATAAGTTCCTGTTGCTAAAATTACGCTATCTACCTCATAAACTGCTCCAATATTTGTTTCAACCCATTTTACTTTATTATTTTCAACTCCAATATCTACTATTTCTGCTTGTTTCAGAAACAAATTTTCTTGCTTTTCTAAGGTATGTTTCATTTCCATTTGATATCTTTTTCTATCAGCTTGTGCTCTTAAAGAATATACTGCAGGTCCTTTTGAAGTATTTAACATTCTTAATTGAGTATAGGTTTTATCTATATTTTTCCCCATTTCACCACCTAAGCAGTCTATTTCCATTACTAAATGACCTTTTGAACTTCCACCTATATGTGGATTACAAGGCATATTAGCTACTGCTTCTAAACTAATAGAAAATAATAAAGTTTTTAATCCTAATCGCGCTGTCGCTAGAGCCGCCTCGCATCCAGCGTGTCCTGCTCCAATTACTGCAACGTCATATTTTCCAGCATTATACTTCATTTTATTATTACAAGTTAGATTTTTTCTTCTAACTTTCTCCTTTCTACACTTATTTTTTCAGTTTTATATGAAACTAAAATCACTGTTTCGTGCAACTTTTAGTCATGTCGATTTTTGTCGAATGCATCTAAATAGCATGTTTCAGGGTTTGACTTTTGTCAGTTTGTCTTTTTGTAGTAGTTTTGTTGTATATGTTTCACGCCCGCAAACCATATTGAAATAGCATGTTTCACGGCTTTTTGATATGTAATCTATTAGTTAATATATGTTTCTTTTTTTAACATTGTAGTTAATTTTCTTTGTTGAACAGAAAAAACTTAAAATTTTTATTATACAAAGTAAAATTTATTTAATACAAACACAATAAGAAAAATTCTTACATATGCTCAATAAATAAAAATTATTTATATATAAGCTATTTTTACGACTAATAACACATTAATATTTAAACTTTTCCTACTTACCTAAACAAAACTTCGAAAATATTTCTGTAATTATATCTTCAGAAGCATTTTTTCCAACAATACTGCTAAGTTCTTCCAATGCTTGTTTAAGAGAAATTGCAACTAAATCAATAGGTGCCCCCATCTCTATTCCATTTTTAGCCTCTTCTATGCTAAATATTGCCTTTTTTATTAAATCCTTATGCCTTATATTTGTAATTAAACTACCATCATTTATGCTTATTTCATTAAAAGAAAACATTTCAATTATTTTATTATATAAATCCTCTATCCCCTCTTTATTTTTTGCAGATATTTTTATTATAGGTTTCTTAATATCTTTAATTTCTTTTGCATTTTCTAAATGATTATCTTTTTCATCTATTTTATTTAATAAAATAATTGCTTTTTTATTTTTAATTATATCTAATATTTTCAAATCTTCTTCATCTAAGTCTTTTGTATTATCAAATATACTAATAATTAAATCTGCTTCATTAGACAATTTTAAAGCCTTATCCACACCTATTTTTTCAATTTCATCTTCTGTAGCTCTAATTCCTGCAGTATCTATTAATTTTAATGGAATGCCATGAAGACTAATCATTTCTTCAATAGTATCCCTAGTTGTACCCTCAGTTTTACTTACAATAGCTCTTTCTTCATTTAAAATTGCATTTAATAAAGAAGATTTACCAGCATTTGGCTTTCCTATAATAACTGTGTGTATACCCTCTTTTAAAATTTTACCTGTATCAAAGCTTTTTTCTAATTTATCCAATTTTTCTTTTATTTTATTAATTTCTATAATAGCCTGTTTATTAGTTACCTCTTCTACATCATACTCTGGATAATCAATAGTAACTTCTATATTAGTCATAATATTTAAAATATTCTGCCTAATTTCCTCTATTTTTTCTGATAAACTTCCTTGTAATTGTTTAAAAGATGCTTTTGCCTCTTTAGTAGTTTTCGCATTAATTAAATCTATAATTCCTTCTGCTTGCGTTAAATCTATTCTACCATTTAGAAAAGCCCTTTTAGTAAATTCTCCAGGCTCAGCAAGTGTTGCCCCTGCAAGTAAGCATTGCTCTAATATCTTCTGTTCTATAACCATTCCACCATGCGAATTTATTTCACACATATTTTCAGTTGTATAGCTTTTGGGTTCTACAAAAAATGAAACTAATACTTCATCTATTTTTTCTTTTGTTTCATAATCAATAATATAGCCATATTTCATTGTATATCCTTGAATTTTATCTGTATTTTGTTTATTTTTGGGAACAAAAATTTTTTCTAATATTTTAAAACAATCTTTTCCGCTCATTCTAATAATTCCTATTCCGCCATTTCCATGAGCAGTTGAAATTGCAACAACTGTTTCCATTTTTACTATCACTCCTTTCTAATGTACAAATCTGTTTTTAAAGAATTAAAAATTATAATTATTTTTCAACGTTTACTTTTCTCATCCTTCTTCTTTTTTTCTGCAATACTTAATTGTGAAAATACAGCACAAAACAAACTAGGTATTACAGCAAATCCAGCATTTACCTCTCCTTTATTTATAAGCACATAACCTGCACCTATAAAAGTTAATATTGTAAAAATTAAAGTTAAAATTCTAAATATTTTTTCTTTATTCATTTTAAATTTCATCCCTTTCTTGCTTCGCTCAAAGTCATACATAGACATGAAAGTTTTTTATTTTTTTTACCTCAAAAGCACACATTGATACGAAAGCTTTTTATTCTATTAAACCTCAAAGGCACACATTGATACGAAAGCTTTTTATCTAAAAAAAACTCAAATGCTCCTTAATAAAAATTTCAAAAAAGTCAAAGTTAGAATTAGTATTAAACACTAAAATCCGAACTTTGACTTCCGATTTTCTAATATTATTTGTTTGCATAAAAAGCATAACAATTATTTCTTTACAATAACCACTTTTCTATATGGCTCTTCCCCTACGCTATAAGTTCTTACTCTTAAACTATCTTGAAGGCGATTATGAATTATTTTTCTTTCATAAGCAGACATTGGCTCTAAAGTAACTTGCTTTCCTGTTCTAATTACTGTTCTTGCTAATTTATCTGCTAATTCTTCTAATGAGCTCTTTCTCTTTGAACGATAATTTTCTATATCTAAAATTATACGAGCCTTTTTATCTAAATCTTTGCTTGCTATAGAAGATAATAAAGTTTGCATTGCATTTAAAGTTTCTCCCCTATATCCAATTAATTTTCCTGCATCTTCCCCATTTAATGTAACATAAACATATTCAGTATCTGAAGTAATTTCATAACTCATATTTGGTAATTTTTCAGATAAATCTTTTAGAAAAGTTTCTACATTTTGATTTATTTTTTCTATTTCTTCAGAAGTAAAAGGACTTTTTTCTTTTTCTATATGTTCAACTTTTTGTTCTTTATTTACTTCTTTTGAATAATTATTTTCCTTTATTTCCTCTTTTAAAGTTAATTCTACTTTAACTACTCTAGGAGTTAAAATACTAAAAAAGCTTCTTTTTTCTTCATTTTCTAAAATTTTTATATCTACTTTATCTTTAGAAACTTTTAATTCTTTTAAGCCTTTTTCTATTGCCTCTGTAGATGTTTTACCCTCTACAATAATACTTTTAGCCATTAGCTTCTTCCTCCTTTTTTTGATCTATTTTATTCATCACTTTAGTAATGATCAATCTTTCTATAATCATTAAAATATTGCTTATTAGCCAGTATAAAGCAAGACCAAGTGGTGCAATTACTGCAATCATAACAGACATAAAAGGAACCATATACATCATACTCTTATTCATTTGTTCCATTTGTGCTGTAGGATCTATTTCATCTTCCCCATCTTTAGCTTCTTTTTCTACAATAATATCTTCTTTCTTTTTCTGAGTAATAGTTGTTATTTTTATTGAAATTATAGAAGTTATTACATAAAGAACTGGAATAACATATACTCTCCAATCACCTAAACTTTGAGTTGGAACCTTGCTTAAATCTAAACCTAAAAATTCCATATTTAATCTTAATTGATTATACTCATCTCTTTTAGCCTCTAGCTCTTCCCTATTTTCTACATTTTCATTTTTCAAAGTTTCTTCTATTTCTTGATATTTTGTTTGTGAATAATCAAGCAAAGCTATTTGTGTATAGTTATTATTTTCATTATATCCACTTTCTTTCATTTCATTAACATATTTTTCTATAAAAGATGCTTCTATATTTCTCATATACGTTAATGGCTGACTTACAACCCAAAATACTGAAAGAATAATAATTATTTGTAATATAGAACTTAAACATCCGCTAAAAGGACTCATTTTTTCTCTTTTGTATAATTCTATAGTTTCTTGATTTAACTTTTCAGGATTATTTTTATATTTTTTTTGAATTTCTGACATTTCCTTTTGTAATTCAGTATTCTTCTTCATTGCCTTTTGTTGCTTAATAGTTATGGGTATTAAAATAACTCTTAAAGCAATGGAAAATATGATTATAGCAACACCATAATTATTAAAAAATGAATAAAAAAAGTTTAATACATATCCAAATATTTGTGATATAAAAACCATGTATTTCCTCCTATTTTAATGGATCATACCCACCTTTTGCAAAAGGATGGCATCTAAGCAAGCGCTTTATTCCTAAATATATTCCCTTTACAGATCCATATTTTTGAATTGCTTGCAACATATAATTTGAGCAACTTGGATAAAACTTGCAGTTTACCCCAAAATAATGAAAAATTGGTGAAACTATTTTTTGATAACCTTTAATTAAAAAAATAAAAATTTTTTTCATTTATAAAAGACCAGCTTTCTTAAAAAGCTTTAGCATATCATCTTTAATAACGTGAAAATTTGCACTATTAACTGGATTATTTTTATTCCATAAAAAAACAATATTAAATCCCTGTTTTAAATCGTTTTGTAATAATCTATAATTTTCTCTAATTTTTCTTTTAATCCAATTTCTTTTTACTGCACCGCAAATTTTTTTTGAAATAGCAATTCCAAATACATTTTTATTTGCTTTATTTTTAGTAATATAAATTGTTATTTGCTTTCCCACATAAAATTTGCCTTGCTTTAAAACCTTTTCAAATTCATAATTTTTCTTTAAGGTTTGCATTTTTCTCATTTAAAATCACTCAATTCAAAAAAGGTCACCTAAACATTTACGTGACCTTTAATTTTACGCACTTAGTTTTTTTCTACCTTTTGCACGTCTAGCTTTTAATACATTTCTTCCATTTTTAGTTTTCATTCTTTTCATAAAACCATGTTCTTTTTGTTCTTGTCTTTTTTTTGGTTGATATGTTCTTTTCATTTTAGCACCTCCTACATCTATATATAAACCATGAATATGGATTTAATTTAATTTAGACACAATCACTTTGCCTATTATACAACATTTAATATATTTATGTCAATATTTATGAGTAATTTTAATATTTTATTTTTAATAGTATTGACTAATTCTTATCCTTTTTGATATTATATAAAAATATAGGGAAATAAGGTTTTCAAGACATTTTAGATATATATTTTTATGTAAATAATATTACAAATTAGTTTATTTTTTAGAGTTTATGCGGTTTACTTATTCACAGGCTGTGGATAAGTATGTGGATAACTTTACGTAATCATTTTATAGTGGAAGGATTGAATCAAATGCAAAGAGCGGAAATAAACGAACTACTTACTAAAGCAAAAGAATTATTAAAATCAGAAGTAACAGAAATATCATATCGTACATGGATAAAAGATTTTGAAATTGAAGATATATCAAATAATAATATAATAATCCTTACACAAAATAGTGTACAAAAAAATATGCTAGAATCTAGATATTTACCTGTAATTCAAAATACATTTAATTTTCTTACAAACATAAACTATGAAATCAAGGTAATTTCAGAAGAAGAAAGGGGAGAAGAAGACACTTCTTATTCACAAGAAACTCCTTCTGTTGATCCTAATTCTAACTTAATTCCAAAATATACATTTGATAGCTTTGTTGTAGGAAATAACAATCGTTTTGCAGCAGCAGCAGCCTTAGCTGTAGCAGAAGCTCCGGGACAAGCATACAATCCATTATTTTTATATGGTGGTGTAGGTCTTGGTAAAACTCATTTAATGCATGCTATTGCAAATGAAATTTTGAAAAGAAATAAAAATTTAAACATATTATATGTTAGCGCAGAAAGATTTACAAATCATTTAATTAATGCAATTAAAGATAATAAAAATGAAATGTTTAGAAATAAATATAGAAATATTGATGTTTTGCTTATTGATGATATTCAATTTATTGCTGGAAAAGAAAGAATACAAGAAGAATTTTTCCACACTTTTAATACTTTACATGAAAGTGGAAGACAAGTTATTATTTCTAGCGATAGACCACCAAAAGATATTCAGCCTTTAGAAGATCGTTTAAGAACTCGTTTTGAGTGGGGTTTAATTGCAGATGTTTCTAGTCCGGATTACGAAACTCGTATGGCAATACTAAAAAAGAAAGCACAGCTAGAACATCTTATTATTGAAGATGATATTTTATCTAATATTGCAACAAAAATAGAATCAAATATTAGAGAATTGGAAGGATCTTTAAATAAATTAATTGCAATGTCCAAATTAGAAAATCAGCCAATTACAATTGCACTTTCAGATAAAGCAATTGCAG
This sequence comes from uncultured Clostridia bacterium, assembly GCA_947631145.1. Classification (GTDB taxonomy): domain Bacteria; phylum Bacillota; class Clostridia; order TANB77; family CAG-508; genus CAG-273. Next base: position 11,616 of record CANRKF010000005.1, read on the forward strand.
ATGTTGTACTACATAAAAATACAGTTCTTTCACCAGAATATATACAAAATATTGTTGCAAAATATTTTAATATTACGGTAGAAGATTTAAAAGGCTCTAGAAGATCAGCAGATATTGCATTTCCAAGACAAATAGCAATGTATATTTGTAGAGATGTTGCACAAATTTCAACTCCAAAAATTGGACAAGCCTTTGGAAAAAGAGATCACTCAACAGTAATGCATGCCTGCAATAAAATATCATCAGAAATGAAAGAAAATTCAAATACAAAACTAATTGTGGAAACTGTGAAAAACTCTTTATTTGAAAAAAATGATTAATATATAAATAAAAATTCAAATTTTTTAAAAATTGTGTTCTAAAAAATATTCGTTTGCAAAATGAAATTCAAATTCTTACTACGGAACACTTACATTAGATATCCACAACGACCTGTGAATTAGTTGTTAATAACTTGTTGATAAGTTATTTTCCACAATCAAAAATGGAAACTGTAAATAACTTTTCAAGTTATCCACAAAATTATCAACAGAAATTTTACTAGGGATATAAGGGTTTGAATTAGTTTTCCACACAATCCACAACACCTACTATTACTACTACTAATATATATTATTTATTATATAAAAAAAGGGAGGAAACAAAGATGGAAATTATTTGTGAAAAGGAAAAAATCCTTAAAGCTATTAATTCCGTAACAAAAGCTGTCGCATCAAAAACAACAATGCCTATACTAGAAGGAATTTTAATTCAAACAAATGATAATGAAATAAAATTTACAACCTATGATTTAGAAATAGGTATAGAATATGTTATAAAAAGTGAAGTAAAAACTCAAGGAGCAACAGTTGTAAATGCAACTATGTTTAGTGAAATTGTTAGAAAACTTCCTGATACAGAAATTCATATTACTGTTAATGAAAATAATTTATTAGTAATAGAATGTGAAGGTTCTTTATATAAACTTGCAACAATGAATCCGGAAGAATTTCCTGAACTTCCTAAAATAGAAATTGAAAATGCTATAGAAGTTGAACAAAATAATTTAAAAGATATGATTAGAAAAACAATTTTTGCTGTTAGCACAGAAGAAAATAAACCTATTTTTACAGGTTGTTTATTTGAAATAAAAAATAACAAATTAAATGTAGTAGCAGTAGATGGATTTAGATTAGCGTGGAAAAGCAAATTTTTACAAACAGCAGTAAATGATTTTTCAGTTGTTATTCCGGGAAGAACTTTAAATGAAATTAATAAAATTTTAATGGATTCATTTGATAATGTAAAAATTGGTATATCTAAAAATCAAGCTTTATTTGAAATGGAAAATTGCAAAATTGTAACTCGTTTACTAGATGGAGAATTTTTAAATTATGCAAGTGTAATACCAGAAAATTGGGAAACAAGAATTAGGGTAGATAAAGCAAATATTCAAGACTGTTTCGAAAGAGTTAGTTTAATTTCAGCATCTTCTATGGAAAAAGAAAAGAAATATCCTGTAAAAGTAAATGTTGAAATTGGAAAAGTAACAATCTCTTGCACAAATCAAACAGGTGATGCAAAAGAGGAAATGTTTGTTGAAACAGAAGGGCAAAACCTAGAAGCAGGATTTAATCCAAAATATTTCTTAGATGCACTTCGTGCAATAGATGATCAGGAAGTATTTATTGATTTTGGCACAAGTATATCTCCATGTATTATAAGACCTGTAGAGGATAATGGTGATTATATTTATATGGTACTTCCTATAAGAATGAAAGAGTAAAAAATAAATAGAAAGAGAAAATAAATGTACATAAATAAAATAAAATTACAAAATTTTCGCAATTATAAAGAACAGGAAATAAATTTAGATAAAAATATTAATATTTTTTATGGAAATAATGCACAAGGAAAAACTAATATTTTAGAAGCAATATTTTTATGTGCTTTTGGAAAGTCGTTTAGAACCAGTAAAGAAAAGGATTTAATTTGTTTAGGCGAAGAAAGTTTAAATGCAGAAATTAATTATCAAAAAAGCGATAGAGAAGGCAAAATAAAAATAGTAATTGCTAATAAAAAGCAAATAGAAGTAAATGGAGTAAAAATAAAAAAATTAAGTGAGTTATTAGGTAACATAAATATTGTAATATTTACTCCGGATGACATTCAAATTTTAAAAAATGGTCCTGCAGAAAGAAGAAGGTTTTTAGATATGCTAATAGGACAGCTAAGACCAAATTATGTATACAATTTGAATAATTATTTAAAAACTTTAGAACAAAGAAATAATTACTTGAGGCAAATAAAAGAAGAAAATAGGCCAGAGGAAATGCTTGAAATATGGGACGAAAAATTGGCTGAATATGCAGAAAATATTTGTAAATATAGAATAGAATTTATACAAAAAATAAAAAATAAAATAGGAAAAATTCATTCTACAATTGCAGAAGAAGAAATAGACATAAAATATTTAACAGAATGCAGTAATAAAGAAGATTATTTAAATTTATTAAAGCAAAGAAGAAAATTAGATATAATAAAAGGTTTTACAACAAAAGGAATTCATAGAGATGACTTCAAAGTTTACATAAATAATAAAGAAATTGAAATTTATGGTTCTCAAGGCCAACATAGAACAGCCATACTTTCTTTAAAATTAGCTGAATTATATGTTATTTATGATGAAATAGGGGAATATCCAATTTTATTATTAGATGATTTTATGTCTGAATTGGACGAAAAAAGAAGGAAAAGCTTAATTCAAAATATAAAAGATACTCAAGTAATTATTACTTGCACAGATAAAATGAATTTAGAAAGTGGAAAATTATTTTATGTAGAAAATGGGCAAGTAAAAAATTAAAAATAAATATTTTTTTTTATAAGAAAATCATTTGTTTTGCAAATAATTGCCACGTGTTAATTGATTTGGCAGATTAAGAAAGATTAACCTAAAATTACATAAAAAAATGTAAATTCATATAAAAATGAAAAAAAACATTTGCAAAAAAATAAAAAAGTATGTTAATATATAAAGGATTTCAATAAATAATAATTTTAAGTAAAAAAATTTTAAAAGAAAAAAATTACATTAAAAAATGCAATTTACTATAAAATAAGAAATGTGCAAACATGTTGAAAAATGCAAAAAACAAGGAGGAAAAAATAGTGGAAAAATTTGAGCATGAGTATAATGCAGATCAAATACAAGTTCTAGAAGGGCTAGAAGCTGTAAGAAAAAGACCGGGTATGTATATAGGAAGTGTATCTGTTAGAGGATTACACCACTTAGTATATGAAATTGTAGATAACTGTGTAGATGAAGCATTAGCGGGATATTGTACAGAAATTAATATAGAAATTCAGCCGGGAAATATTATAAGTGTAGAAGATAATGGAAGAGGAATACCTGTTGATATTCACCCTAAAACAAAAATTTCTGCAGCAGAGACAGTATATACAAAACTTCATGCAGGTGGAAAATTTGGTGGAGATAGTGGATACAAGGTTTCTGGAGGTCTTCATGGAGTAGGCGCATCTGTAGTAAATGCTCTATCAACTTGGACAGAAGTAACTATTCAAAGAGATGGCGGAATATATCAAATGAAATTTGAAAAAGGTAAAACTATAGAACCTTTAACAAGAATTGGTGATTCAGACAAAACAGGAACAAAAGTTAGATTTTTAGCAGATGACACTATTTTTGAAACTTTGGAATATGAATATGAAGTTCTAGAAACTAGATTTAGAGAAATAGCATTTTTAACAAAAGGCTTAAAAATTAATATTAAAGATTTAAGAAATCCAGAAGATATTAAAAAGGCAGAATTTCACTTCGAAGGAGGACTAAATTCCTTTGTAGAATTTTTAAATAATAATAAAGAAAAAATACACCAAAAGCCAATTTATATTGAAAAAGATGGGGAAGTCCCAGTAGAAATAGCTTTTCAATACACAACATCTTATTCAGAAAATATATATACTTTTGTTAACAATATTAATACTATTGAAGGTGGAACCCATTTAGAAGGCTTTAAAAGAGGTCTTACAAAAGCTTTTAATGATTATGCAAGAAGTCATAATTTATTAAAAGAAAAAGATCCTAACTTATTAGGAGAAGATATTCGTGAAGGTATTACTGCAGTTGTTTCTGTAAAAGTAAAAGAACCTCAATTTGAAGGACAAACAAAAACAAAATTAGGAAACAGCAATGTAACAGGAATTGTTGCTAGCATGGTAAATGATGCCTTATCAACATTTTTAGAAGAAAATCCTGCTGTAGGAAAAGCTATTTTGGAAAAATGTATTAATGCATCACGTGCAAGAGAAGCTGCAAGAAAAGCTAGAGAATTGGTTAGAAGAAAAAGTGCATTAGAAACAACTACATTACCCGGAAAATTAGCAGATTGCAGTAGTAAAGAACCTGAAGAATGTGAAGTATATATAGTAGAGGGAGATTCTGCAGGTGGTAGTGCAAAACAAGGTAGAGATAGAAGATTTCAAGCAATACTTCCACTTTGGGGAAAAATGCTTAATGTAGAAAAATCAAGAGCAGATAGAATTTATAATAATGATAAATTACAACCAGTTATTTTAGCAGTAGGAGCTGGAATAGGAAATGATTTTGATATATCTAAAATTCGTTATGGAAAAGTAATAATAATGGCAGATGCCGATGTTGATGGTGCACACATTAGAACCTTATTATTAACGTTTTTCTTTAGATATATGAGACCACTTATTGAAAATGGAAATGTATATTTAGCTCAACCACCATTATATAAATTATCTAAAAAAGGAATGGAAGATGTTTACTGCTATACAGATGAAGACTTAGAAAAAGCCTTTAGTGATTTAGCAGAAAAGGGAATACCAAGAGACCAACTTGGCATTCAAAGATACAAAGGTTTAGGTGAAATGAACCCTGAACAATTATGGGAAACAACAATGGATCCAGCAAAAAGAATTTTAATAAAAGTAACTATGGAAGATGCTATGAAAGCAGATGCAATATTTACTTTATTAATGGGAGACGAAATAGAACCAAGAAGAAAATTTATTGAAGAAAATGCAAAATATGTAAAAAACTTAGATGTTTAGAAAATTTATAGCTAGTAGAAAATAAAATCTACTAGCTATTATCACATAAAGCTAATATTAATTTACAGCTAAAACTCATATACCTAACTTTTGACCTAATGCATATTACTATACAAATAAGCCATACGCCAAATATACAAATCAGTTGCTCGACTATTAATATACCCATAATAACCATATTCGTCCTAAAAAAGGACTACTAACGACCATTAAAAAATATAAAAATAATCTTAACTTCGAATATATAATCTATATTTTCAACCATATATTAAAAATCTAACTTTATTAAAGTAACAAAAATAGAATGATAATATAGCTTAAATACAAAAAATATACTCTCATCTCCGAATTAGTATCACCTAAAAATAATTTTAAGCAATAAAAATTCTTTGCTCGAATTTCACAAAGCCTAAAACAAACCTCGTAAAACTCTTAGTTCAACTAATATTAACCTTATAGTCTTATTATGTAACAAAAAAAATTTTTTATGCAAAAATAAATTGTTGAAATTTGGTATATATTTTTTTACTTATAAAAAATATATAATGCAGTAATATACAAAATTTTTGAAATTGTTAAATTTTAATATATGTCTTTATAATTTAAAAAATATATAAATAAAGTAATAATAGTAATATACAAAATTCTTGAAATGTCGAATTTTGGTATATGTTTTTTTTCTACTTTAAATATACTAAAAACGTAGTAATACGCGGATTTATTGGGATTGTCGAATTTTGGCATACGATTTTTCTTGACATTTTTTTTATAGCGGAGTATTATAAAATTAGTAATTACTATTTTACATAATATTTTTTTACAAGATTTTTTCTTGGAATTCCACATTAAAAATTAAATTCATAATGCTAGCATTATTTAATTATTTTAAAACTACTATTAAAATTATAAAATTTATAATTATGTAGAGCAAAAAATAAAAATAATAGCATAAGTATTATAAAAATAATTTAATTATTACATAAAATTTATTAGCAAATAAAAAATTTATAAAAGGAGGCATATGGAAAATAAAAATATAACAGTTCAGCAATGGTTACCATTTGAAAAAATTTTTAACAATGGAATTATTGAATTAAAAAATAAAGAATATATAAAAATATTAAAAATAACTCCAATAAATTATAATTTAAAATCAGAATTAGAAAAAGAAGCTATATTAAATTCATACAAAATCTTTTTAAAAACTTGTAATTTTTGTTTTCAAATATTAGTTCAAAGTAATAAAGAAGATTTAAGCAAACATATTCAAAAAATAAATGAAAATTTAATAAATGAAAAAAATTCTATTCAAGAGATTTCAAAAAATTATATTCAATATATAAAGAATTTAAATCATGATAAAAAATCCTCTAGTAAAAATTTCTATATAATTTTAAAAGAAAAAAACGAAAATAAAGAAACTTTAAATTTTGAAAATTATGCTATAGAAAACTTAAATGAAAAATACTTTAAAATTAAAGATTGTTTATCAAGATGTGGAAATATGGTAATTGCAATAGATGAAAAAAAAGAAATTATTTCAGTATTATGTTCTTTTTTAAATTCCAGAATGTATTTTAACCAAATTTAATTATGCAAAATATTACATAAAATATAAAGGAGGTAAAATAGTACAAAAAATATAAAGTATGCAAAATAGCACAAAAATATAAAGTATGCAAAATATTACAAAAAATATAAAGTATGCGAAATAGTACAAAAAAATATAAAATATGTAAAGTAGTACAAAAAAATATAAAGTATGTAAAATAGCACAAAAAAATATAAAGGAGGTATATAAGTTATAAAAAGTCCTTTAGAAAAAATAAAAGAAAAAATTATAAAACCAAAAAATAATAATCAAAAAAATCCAAAGCTCCCATTTTTAGAAGGAGCAGTATCACAAAAAGATATTTTAAGCCCATCATATATAAATTTATTAAATCCAAAATATGTTGAAATAGATAACATGTATTATTCTACATTAATTATTACAAATTATTTTCGAGAACAAAGTGATTTATTATTAAAAAATTTAATTGATGCAAATATTAATTTAAATATTTCAATTTTTTATGAAAAGCAAGATACTTATAAAACAATTAGAGATTTAACCTATCATATAGGAACTGTTTCAGTAGATTTAAAAGAAGGCAATCAAAATAGGCAAGATATAGATTTAGCAGCATTTACATATAACGATGCAAAATATATTAGAAAAGAAATGCAAGTAAATAATGAAGAATTGTATTTTTTATATATTTATGTAACCACTTTTTCTAATAATTTAAAAGAACTAGAATATTTATTAAATAAATTAGAAGGTTTATTGCAAGGAAAAGGAATGCAATCAAAAAGAGCATATTTTAGGCAGGAGCAAGCATTTTTAGCATCACTTCCAATTATGGAAAATTCTAAATTCTTAAAAGAAGCAGCAAAAAGAAATATACTAACAAGTGGCCTTATATCAACATATCCATTTATTTCTTCAGCAGTATTTGATGAAGAGGGAATTTTAATAGGAACTAATATTTACAACAATTCATTAGTTTTTGTTGATAGATATAATAGTAATAAATATAAAAACGCCAATATCTGCATTTTTGGAACAAGTGGAGCAGGAAAATCTTTTTATACAAAACTATTAGTTTTAAGAAATAGAATACTTGGCATAGAACAATACATTATAGATCCAGACAGAGAATATGGAAATTTGTGCAAAAGTTTGGAAGGAACTTTATTAAAAATTGGACCAGGTTCAAATACATATATAAATGTTTTTGATATTAGAGAAGAAAGCGTAGAAGAAGATGGACAAGGATATTTAGCAAATAAAATTAGTAAACTTAATGGATTTTTTAATTTAATATTTGGAAATTTAGATGAAGAAGAAAAAGCAATTTTAGAAGAAAAAATAATTGAATTATACAAAAGAAAAGGCATTACTTTTGATGATAAAACTCTATATAAAAAAAATCCAGAAAAAATATCTATAAAACCAATATTTAAAGACACCTATGATATGCCAATATTAGAAGATTTTTATGAATTATTAGGAGAAAATGAAAGAACTAAAAAATTCCAAATAAAATTAATTCCATTTGTAAAAGGCTCACTAAAATATTTTAATAATTATACAAATATACAGCTTAAAAACTTACTAATAGTAGCAGATGTGTATGAATTAGGAGAAGATAATTTAAAATATGGTATGTGGCTTTGTATAGACTTATTTTGGGACCGAATAAAGAAAAATAGAGAAATAAAAAAAGCAATTTATATGGATGAAATATGGAGGCTAATAGGAGTTACTTCAAATAAAGAAGTTGCGAGCTTTATTTATAAAATATTTAAAACAATTAGAAAATATGGAGGCAGTAGTGTAGCAATTACACAAGATATTTCAGATTTATTCAGTTTAGAAAATGGAACTTATGGAAAAAGTATTTTAAATAATTCAGAACTAAAAACCTTTTTTTCATTAGAAGAAGAAAATCTAAAAGTATTAGAAAAATATACAAATTTATCAGAAAAAGAAAAAATAGAAATAAAATCTTTAAAAAGAGGTGAATGTTTAATGTTTATAGGAAATGAACATATTTTAACAAAAATTGAAGCTGCAGAATTTGAGGAAAATTTAATAAATGGAGGAGCAAAAAGTGAAAAAAATAATAACAGCATTAGGTGATCCAATTTTAAATGTAACTTTAAAAAAAGAAAAAGATTTAGAAATAATTTCTGCAGATATTCAATATCAAGATGGAATTTTTGAAATTCTAGAAAAAGAGCCAAATATAAATTTTTTAATTTTAAGTGAATTAATATCAGGAAATTTAGACATAAAAAAATTAATAGAAAAAATAAAATTAATTAATAATAATATACAAATAATTTTATTTTTAGCAAATGAAAATAAAGAATTAGAAAATTATTTATATGCAAAAGGTGTAGACTTTATTTTTTATAATAATCAAATAGAAATAAAAGATGTAATACAAATTATAAAAACAAATCAAAAAGACGAAACTTTAGAATTAAAAAAAGAAATAACTAAGCTTAAAAAATTATTAGAGGAAAAAAATGAATTAGAAACAAAAAATAAAACAGCAAATATAAATTTAGTAAATAACCAAGTGGAGACTAAAGTAAAAAAAGAAAATTTAATTAAAACTTCTAGAAAAAAGCTATTTAAACAAAATAAATTAAAAGAAAAAGGAGAAATAATTTGTGTAAATGGAACATCAGGCTCTGGAAAAAGTATATTTACAGTTAATTTGGCTAAATCAATAAATAAAAATAAAATTTTAATTATAGATTTTGATATTTTGAATAATAGTTTACATACTATTTTGGGAGTAAAAAAATATCCAGAAGCAATAGCAAATAAAACAAAAAATAATCAAAATAAAATAAAAATGGAAGAATTAATAATTAAAATAAATTCAAAAATTGATTTAATGTCTGGCGTTCATTTTTTATTTGAAACAAAATATAAGATTAGTAATTCAGCGCTAGAAAATATTTTAAATACTCTATCACAAAAATATGATGTTTTAATAATAGATACATCTTCAGAAGCATATTTAGATTATACAAGAGAAATTATGAAGTTATGTAAATTCAATATTTTTATTTCAGGAACAAATTTATTAGAAATATCAAAAACAAAAAAATTATTAAATATATATATTAATACATATAAAATGCCTAGAAGAACTTTTAACATATTATTTAATAAATATGATTTTAATTCTATAGATTATTTCATATTAAAAAATATATTTTCAGAATTTAATATTATAGGAAAATTATATTTTAATTCAAAGTACAGTTTAATTATTAATAAAAATAAAGCAGGTAAATTAAATAAAAAATTACAAAAGGAATATTTAAAAATATATAATAATTTAATTAAAAGTAGAAAATTTTAAAATTAAAAAGGAGAAATTAAAATGGAAAATTTAATGAAAGAACAAACAAAAAATGTAAATCAAGAATTAGAAAATAAGGACTTAGTTACAGTAGAAAAACAAAATGGATTTTTAAATTCAAGTGTTGGAAAAATAATAAATACAGCTATTGATTTAGGACTAAGATGGATATTGCCAGACTTTGTTGAAAATCAAATAATTGATGTAAAAAATAGTTTAATAAAAGGTGGTTTAAAAGAAGGACTTGATAAAGCAATTGAAAGTGGAATTGAATTAGGAAAAAGTGTAACAGGAATATTTACGGGAAAATTTGAAAATATTTCACAAGCACAAAATGCAATAAAAAATGGGGGAATTATAGATGGTGTTTCAAATGTACTAGATACAGCTTTAACAGCTAGTACAAAAAATGGTTGGATACCAAGAAATGTAGCAAGTTTAATTAGACAAGGCAAAAATGCAATATTAGATAATATTAGTACAAATATAGAAACAGAATTTGTAAATCAATTAGATAATGTAGAAAAATTAGGAAAATATGAAAATAATTGGCGCAATTATTATAACTCAAAAGATTTTGATGGAATGGAAAGAGAATATCAAAAAATAAAAGATAAATTAAAAGAATTATTACCAATAGAAACAACTTTAAAACAAGCAAGACAAATTGAAAATATACATTTACTTATAAAAAATAACGGGCATAACTTTAATTTAAGTGACGAACAATTACAATTAGCAGGAATATTAACTGCTTAATAAATTTATAATATATTTTTTTAATTTATAAAATGCTAATTTTTATAATTTATAAAGAGCTATTTTTTATAATATTATAATTATTAAAAAAATAAATTTATTTTTTTAATACTGCTTTAATAATACTTTTATTCTATTTTTATTATATTTTTTGCTTGCATATTTTTTTGTGTTTTAGTATAATAAACAGGTAAAGAAAACAAGAAAAGAGGTATAAAAATGGAAGCAAATGAGCAAAAAAGAAACGACGGAAAAATAATAGAACGTGACATAGAAAAAGAAATGCGTACAGCATATATTGACTATGCTATGAGTGTTATTGTATCTAGAGCACTTCCAGATGTTAGAGATGGCTTAAAGCCAGTACACAGAAGAATTTTGTACTCTATGTATGAAGATGGAATTACATCAGACAAGCCATATAGAAAGTGTGCAAATACTGTAGGTTCTGTTTTAGGAAGATATCATCCACATGGAGACTCTTCAGTATATGATGCTATGGTTAGATTAGCCCAAGATTTTACACAAAGATATCCTTTAATAGATGGACATGGAAACTTTGGATCTGTAGATGGGGATAGTCCAGCTGCTATGAGGTACACAGAAGCAAGAATGGCTAAAATTGCAGAAACCATGCTTACAGATATAGAAAAAAATACAGTAAATTTTATGCCAAACTATGATGATAGATTACAAGAACCAACTGTACTTCCTTCAAAAATACCAACACTATTAATAAATGGTTCATCTGGTATTGCAGTAGGAATGGCAACTAATATTCCACCACATAATTTAACAGAAGTAATAAATGGAATTATAAAAATTATAGACGAAGATAATGTTACAGATGAAGAATTAATGGAAGTAATAAAAGGACCAGATTTTCCTACAGAAGGAATAATATTAGGCTTAGAAGGAATTAAGCAAGCTTACACAACAGGTAGAGGAAAAATAACAGTAAGAGCAGAATCAGAAATAGAAGAAATGAGTGGCAACAAACAAAGAATTATTGTAAACTCGCTTCCATACCAAGTAAATAAAGCAAAACTAATTGAAGACATGGCTAATTTAGTTAAAGAAAAAAGAATAGAAGGAATTTCAGAAATTAGAGATGAATCAGATAGAGAATCAAAAATAAGAATTGTAATAGAATTAAAAAGAGATGTAAATGCTCAAGTAATTTTAAATCAATTATATAAACATACACAACTTCAAGATACTTTCGGAATAATAATGCTTGCATTAGTAAATGGTGAACCTAAAATTTTAACCTTAAGGCAATGCTTAGATTATTATATTGATCACAGAAAAGATGTAATTCTTCGTAGAACACAATTTGAACTAGATAAAGCATTAGCAAGAGCACATATTTTAGAGGGATTAAAAATTGCATTAGATAACATTGACGAAGTAATTGAAATTATACGTAATTCTTATGATGATGCAAAAGAAAGATTAATGGAAAGATTTAAGCTTTCTGAAATTCAAGCACAAGCCATATTAGATATGAGATTAAGAACGTTATCAGGCTTGCAAAGAGAAAAAATAGATGAAGAATATAATGAATTAATGAAATTAATTGAACATTTAAGAGCTGTACTTGCAAGTGAAAGATTAGTTTATGATATTATAAAAGAAGAATTACTAGAAATTAAGCAAAAATATGGTGATGAAAGAAAAACAAAAATAGTTGCTGCAGAAGGCGAAATTGATATAGAAGACTTAGTAAAAGAAGAACAAACTGTAATTACACTTACTCATTTTGGTTATGTAAAAAGAATGCCAATAGATACTTATAAGAGCCAAAAACGTGGAGGAAAAGGCATTACAGGACTAGCAACTAGAGAAGAAGATTTTGTAAAGCAAATATTTACAGCATCAACACATGATACAATATTATTCTTCAGTAATAAAGGAAAACTTTATCGATTAAGAGGATATGAAATACCAGAAGCAGGAAGAACTGCAAAAGGAACAGCAATAGTTAATTTATTAAGATTAGATGCAGGAGAAAAAATATCAGCAGTTATTCCAATATCTAATTTTGCAGATGGAAAATATTTATTAATGGGTACTAAAAAAGGCTTCATTAAGAAAACACCATTAAATGAATTTGATTCAAGCAGAAAAACAGGTCTTTTATCTATTACATTAAGAGAAGACGATGAATTAATAGATGTTAGATTAACAGATGGTGAAGATAATGTTGTATTAGTAACACGTGAAGGTATTTGCATAACCTTTGGAGAAAAAGACGTAAGACCAATGGGAAGAACAGCACAAGGTGTTATAGGTATTCGTTTAGATGAAGAAGACTATGTAATAGGAATGGAAAATATTATAGAAGGAAATAAAAATGCTACATTACTTGCAATTACTGAAAATGGTTTTGGAAAAAGAACTGAACTAGAAGAATATAGAGTACAAACAAGAGGTGGCAAAGGTGTTTCTACATATAAAATTACACCAAAAACTGGAAAACTAGTTGGAATACGTGTTGCAACGGATGATGAAGATGTTATGTTAATTACTGAAAATGGAACTATAATTAGATTAAACGTAAAAGATATTAGTGTTTTAGGTAGATCAACACAAGGTGTTACATTAATGAGAACAAATGAAGGAAAAGTTGTTAGTATAGAAACAATAAATCCAGAAGAGGAAGAGTAAAAAATATTTTTAATTGTTTAAAAATTTTTTAGTAAGCGAAAGCATTGAAAAGTTTATGTAAAATTTAAACTTCTTATGATATTAAACATAATATAAGTAAGCACAAAATTTAAAATTAAATACACCCATAAATATTAGATATAAATTAATATTTATGGGTGTATTTTTTTACGCTCTAAAAGAAAATGCATACATTATAATTAATAGATTCTGTTTTCCTATTAAATATATACTTGTTTTATTTACTTTTAATATAATATTTAACCATTTCTACATATTGATCTTGTGCATTTAAACAAGTATCAATTAAATAACCTTTTTCTTTATTAGTTTGATATTGGTTTAATCCCCTATAATAAAATAATTTTTCCTTATCTAGAATAATAAATGGTACTATATTATTCTTTAAACATTCTTTAAATGCAATTATCCTACCAACCCTACCATTTCCATCTTGAAAAGGATGTATCTTTTCGAATTTTGCATGAAATTCTATTATTTCATTTATTGTAATTACATTTAAAGTTTCATACCATTCTAATAATTTTTTCATATCCCTTTCAACATTTTTTGGTTCTGTAGTTTTTAATCCGCCTACTTCATTTGGTAACTTTTTGTATTCACCTACATTAAACCAATCTTTTCTGCCATCAGATGTACCTTCTTTTAAAATTTTATGAAATTCTTTTATCATTTTTTCTGTTAGTTTTTTATCTGCTATATCTAACATATAATTAACTAATTTAAAATGATTTACTGTTTCTAAAATATCATCCAAATCTGTAATAGAATCTTTTTCTGTTAACAATGTATTTGTTTCATAAATATATCTTGTTTGATCTTCTGTTAATTTACTGCCTTCTATGTGATTAGAATTGTAAGAAAAAATTATTTGAGTATTATGATATAAATTACCTTTTAATTTCATATTTTTTTGTTCTCTTAATACTTCTAAAATATTAATTTTAGATATATCAAAAGTATCTTCTTTTAACAACTCATCAACTGAAATTTCAAACAATTCAGCTAATTTTTTTAATGCTTCAATATTAGGTTCTAATAAACCAGATTCATATTTTGAAATTGTAGCAGGCTTTATGCCTAATGCTTCAGCAACTTCAGCTTGAGTTATTTTTTTATTTTCTCTATAAAACTTTATTTTTTCACCTAACATAAAAAACTCTCCTTTTATACAATAATATTATATCATATTATTTCCAAAAAGGAAAGTTTTAGCCAAATTATTATAAAAAAATTCCAAAATGTATTGATAAGTATAACCTCATTTACTATATATGTGTTAAATGAGCTTTAGAATATTATTATATAAATGTCTGACAGCAAAAAATATAATAACAAAAAATGTATCAAGTGAAAAATTAAATGGAACAAAAAATCCAGAAAATTATTCAAAATGCAACAAAAAATGACAATATTCTTGTAAAAAGTGTTGACATTTTTTCTTAAGAATTATAAACTAAAGTAGGGTATTAAATTATAAAGAAGGGGGTGTTAATATGAGTGAAAAAGGAAAAGCTATATTAGCATATGTTTTTGGATGGCTTGGAGGGCTTATAATACTTTTTGCTGTTAAAAATAATGAAAGAAATACAAACTTTCATGCTGCTCAATCAATAGTAATAGGCGTGGCATATTTTGTTATTTCTACAGTATATAATTTTATTCCAATAACAATTCCATTTTTCAGCATGGCATTATCAGCAATTTATTTAGTTGGTATTATTATGGGAATTACAAAAGCATGTAAAGAAGAAAATCCTGAATTACCATTAGTAGGTAATCTAGCTAAATCTATTTTTGGTAAGAAAATAGGTGAATAAAAAATAAGAGGGTGTCCTAGAATAAGATTATTAAAAATTTTAGGTCCACCTCTTATAGAAAGAGGATAAAAACAAATGAAACGATTTTATAAAGTTACATATTTTGCTATAGTAGTATATTTATTAATTGCCTGTTTTGTTAGTACTTCAGCTGCAAATTTACAAACTAAGCTTAGTGTAATACAAAATGCAAGTGAAACAAAAGAATTAGAAAATAATCAAGGATATATTTCAAAAACTATAGTAAATTCAAATTCAAGCGCAGGAGAAGTTACTATTGAATTAAAATTAGAAAATACTAAACATAGTACCGAATCAGAAACTTATAATACTACAGAAATTATGTTAGTAATAGATAATTCACCAAGTATGGATTTTGTAACTTCAAGTGGTAAAACAAGAAAAGAAATAGTAATTTCTAGTGCAAAAGAATTAGTAAATTCTATATTTAATTCAGTTTCGAATATAAAAATTGGTTTAGTAGATTTTCATGGAAGTGGATTTTTAGATAGTGCAAGTTTATATAATGCAACTGTAAGATTAGAATTAACTGATAAAAAAGCTAATGTTATAGATGCATTAGATAAGCAATTAGCACGCTCAACATCAAGTGGTACTAATATAGATGCAGGTTTGCAAAGAGCCGAAAAAAATTTTTCTAAAGAGTGCAAAAATAAAATAATAGTTTTGTTAACAGATGGAGTTCCTAATGCTGATGTTGCCGGAAATAGTGGAGGAAATGATGTTACAGCAGAAGAAAATATAAAGGCACAAGCAAGCACAAAAGCAACCTTACAAAGACTAGAGCAAGAGGGTTTTCATATTATTTCTATGATGACAGGTATGTCAGAAGATGATGGAAATACCGATAAGAATGGTACAACATATGACGATGGAAATTTAGAAGATAATTTAAAAGCTGTTGAAAATGTATTTGGAACAATGCAAAATCCAACAGCGGGAAAATATTATTTAGCAACTTCAGCAGATGTAGATAAAATTATTAATGAAAATATTTTAAATGATGTTGTAGAGCAAGTGCAAAATCCTATAAATACAGTAAAAATAGTTGATTATTTTCCAGAAGAAATAATGGAAAATTTTGAGTTCTCTTATGTAGGAGCGCCAAGTATAGGAGAAGTAAGTGAGAATATAGATTCAGAAACAAATACTATTACATGGGATATTGAAACATTAAAAGGAGAAGAAACAGCAACTTTAAAATATAAATTAAAAATTAAAGATATGCAAAATCAAGAATTATTAAATAAAGTAATATCAACAAATGAAAAAGTAGTATTAACATATATTGATGTTCAAGAAGAAAATTATACAGTAACATTAGAAAGTAGTCCAAAAATTAAATTAGAAGAAGTAAAGCAAGTACAAGAAGATAAAACAGAAGATAAAATACAAGGCCAAATAGAAGATAATAAGGGCGATGATACTACTGCTCCAAATAATATTCCACAAACAGGAGCTAGAATTATATTTGAAGTTTGCACTATAACAGTTGCAATTGTTGGCATATTTACTTATTTTAAATGCAAAAAATTAAAAGATATATAGAATTATTATTTATATGAATTATTATAGGAGTATCAAAACTTTTTTAAAATAAATATATTCAATAAATAGAAAATTTTAAATAATTATTAAATACAATTATATTAGTTAAAATTATATAATTAAATCATAGAGGGTTCCTATTCTAGGACACCCTCTTTTTCAAGCTAAAAGCGCCAATAAAAAACTGATTCATAAAAAAATGAATCAGTTTTTAAATCTAATATCATCACCAAAAAAATAACAAATATTATAATAACCAACAATTCTAGAAACAATTCTTTCATCATATACTTCAAATAAATTTTGTAAGCTTAAATTAGTAGAAATAATAGTTTTAGTAACCTTATTTGAATTTAATAATCTAGTATTTAGTAAATTAAATAATTCTACCAATTTCATATTATTAACACCTTCAGTACCTAAATCATCAATAATTAATAAATCAACATTTAATAAATGATTATAAATATCAGAAGAATTAGATTTTCCTAAATGATAATTTATAATAGTATCTAGCATAACAGAAGATGTTTGGTATAATACAGTTTTCCCTTTTTTTAATAATTCATTAGCAATACAACTAGATAAAAATGTTTTTCCAAGACCAGTTCTACCTGTAAATAATAAATTTTTTTCTTCAGAATTATCAAAATTAGAAATAAAACCTTTACAAATATCTAAAATTAATTTAATATTTTCTCTTGGAGAAACATCAGAATTATATTTACTTTTTGATACTTCATCAGAATATAAATTCAAATTAAAATTATCAAAATTTTGCTTATTTAAATTAGTAATATTAGATTTATTATATTCAATATTATAAATTCTTTGCTTTAAACAATTACACATTTGAGAAGATTTACCATCAAAAATATAACCAGTATCATTACAATTTTTACATTCATAATTTGGAACAATACTTTCAGCTTCCTTACCAATAGACTTTAATATTTCTTCTTTTTGCTTTTTTAAATCATTAATATCAGAATTTAATTTTTCAATTAAAGCTTTATTATTATTTTGCGTTAATTGTTTCATAACTCCTAAAGCTAAAGAACTTAATTTTTTATCAATATTATAAAGCTCAGGAAATTTATTATATAAATTTTCCTTATTTCTTTGAGCTAATTCTTCAGCAGATATTCTTTTTTTATCATATTCAATTAATAAAGATTTAAGAGTAGAATTATTCAAAATAAAACCTCCAATAAATTAAATTTTTTTATTTGCATATAAATTATTTAGATTATCATAAGTTCTTTGGTCGTATTTTTGATATCCAGTTTTCTTTTCTAATTGTTGTATATTTTTATTTTTCTGTTTCATATCTTCTAAGAATTTTTGCACCTGCTCTGGAGTAGTAAATTTTCTATCATGCCAGTCGGTTAACAATTTATCAATATAATCAAAACTGAAATTTGCTTTAGAAGTAGTTCTTTTTAAAGCAATTTCAATAATATCAAAAGAAAAAGAAAAATCAATAACCCATTTCTCTACATAATTAAATTCATAATGTGATAAAGCCCTAGAAATATTTAACTTTTTAATAATCATATTTGCAACTTTATTTACTTTTTCTTGTTTTTCATAATATAATTCTAAATCATTATAAGTTTTTATTGAATTTTTAGACCACGCATCTGCAACTACTTGAAGGTAATTTCTATGTAAAGCAGATTTATCAAAGCAATATTCAAATAAAGCAATCATAACTTCATCATCAAATTCATATTTTTTAAACCACAATTCAATATCTGGATACCAAGTAGTTGGCATTAAACCAGAGAAAAATTTATTATTAATATATTCAAGAGTTTTTGCACGTTTTTGGCTTTCAGCAGATTTTTGAATTTGTTCAGCAGATAAAGAAACTCTTGGCTTATATAAATGATGTAATTCTAATTCTTGCAAGCTATTAAAAATAAATCCAGTATTTTTTCTAGTAAGAACATTTTGATCTTCCCAATATTTAATAGCATCTTGAATTACTTTTAGAGAAAGTCCTAATTTTTTACACAAATCATTTACTTTAATATCTTTATCATATTTTGAAAGAAATAAAATATATAAATATACTTTAATAAAGTCACCATTTGCTTCTGGTAAATATTCAGTGAAGAATATATCTGGTATGTTTGTATTTGAAAACAAAGGTAATAAATCATTTTGCTCTAGTTTCATAGGAATTCCTCCAGTTATTGTATTTTGACAAATTATATCATTTTTCTAGCAAATATACAATAAACTAAAAAATAAAACTAAAATAATTATGATTAAGTAAAAGTTAATTTTAAAAACAAAAGATAAAAAGTTAAATTTAATAAAACTATTATTTTATAATTTTAATTAGTAAAATAAAAAATATAAAAGTTAAAATAAAATTTTTTAATAATAATTAAAATTAAAAATTTAAGCAAGAATAAATAAAGTAAAATTAGTAAAAAGATAAACTATTAAATAAGAAAATAAATTAAATAAAAAATAAAATTAAAAAACTAATAACAAAGAAATAAAAAAAGAACGATATATTAATAAAAAAGTATAAAAAATAAAAAGAAAATGTAACAAAAATATTTCTGAAATATTTCATATGAAGAGGTTACTTTTATCAAAAAGGTTCGTTTGAATAGAGAAAAAATTGCAAATTTAAAAATTGTCATAAAGTAAATAAAAATAAGAAAAAGTTTTACTCCTAAATAAGAAAATAATGAATTTTAAAAGTGAAATAGCAAAAACAAATTGAATTTTATAAAATAAAAAGCAAGTTCTTAAACGAAAAATATGTTGGGGTTAAATACTTTGAGGCATATTTTTTAGTATTAGTAAACAATAAACATAAAATAGCATTATGAAAAACATATAAACATAAATAAAAAAGTAGAAAAAGTGAAGTCTAAAATACCTATTTTATATGAAGTAGAATGCAATAACAAAAAGACAAAAAATACGACTATAAATGATACTTCTTATATTATACTTAGTAGAAGTACAGAAATAAAAGTGAATATTACAAAATTTGGAGTAAAAAAATATAATATAATAAGAACGAAAATTAAACATTAAAATTTTTTATATAAAATTTTATAATATAAAATAATTTTGAGAAGCATATTAAAAATTATTAAATAAAACTATTTTTTATTAATAAAGAATAATTTATATATAATTTAAATTTATTTTATTTAAATAAAATTATAAAATAAAAGTTAAAAGTAAAAAATTAAAAATATAAAATTAAAAAAATAAAATTAAAAAATAAAATTAAAAAAATAAAATTATAAAATAAAAAATAAAAATTAAAATTATAAAAATAAAATTATAAAATAAAAAATAAAAATTTAAAATTAAAAAATAGAAATTATAAAATCAAAAATAAAAGTAACAAATAAAAAAATAAATAATTAAAATTAGAACACAAAATAAAAATATAAAATAAAAATTAAAAAATATAAATAAATAAAAATTAAAAATACAAAAATAAAAAAATAATATAAGTATATGGAAAAAATAGTAAAAACGATAATACGAAAAAATGTTCTTGAAATTTAACCATAAAAAGGATACTTTTATTCAAAAAAATTGATAAAAGTATGGTAAAAATGGCACAAATAAAAATTGTCAAAAAGTATATGAAAAATCTTTAAGCAATTATACCATACTTTATAAAAAACTTCAGGGTAACTTAATAAACAAATTAGGAGCAACAAAAATGTAAAAACAAAATGTGTGATTAATAACAAAAAAGGCTTAGGCTTGAATAGTTAGATAAGTTTTTTAGCATCAGTCTAAAAACTACACATAAAATATATTATGGTAAACACAATTTAAGTTTAAAAAATGCATAATAAGTAGTTTCGTTATAAGCTTTTGGCACCGAAAGTCTTACAATTAACAAAAAGACAAATATTACTTCTTTGAGTATAGATAAAGTTTTGGTCCCTTCATATAATGAATAATATAGGTCAAAATATAGACTATATTTTCGTGATTAAATCCAATTATACTGAACAAAAAAATTGGAAAACAAAGTAATATAAATGTAAAAATTTTTATATTAATATTTTTAAAAAATAAATTTATTAAAATAAAAATTATAAAATCCCAAATAATATTAAAAATTAAAGATGAATAATCTATAATTCCAAATAATTTATTTTTAAAATTATAATTTTGTGGAAAAATAAACTTCATAATAAAATCTCCTTATATAAAAAAATTAAAATAAAAAATAAAAAATTAAAATAAAAAAATTAAAATAAAAAATAAAATATAAAAATAAAATATAAAAATAAAAAGTTAAAAATAAAAAATAAAAATTAAAAATAAATTAAAATAATAAATTGAAATTTATATTAAATAATTATAATGGAAACTATAATTAATTATTTTTTAATATATTAGCTCCAAGTTGCAAATTAGAAGAAACATCAGTAGAAACTCCTCCAATTAAAGTTCTAATATATGAATTAGCACGAATTAAAGCATATATTCCACCAATATAAATTAATTTAGAAAGCATATTTTCACTTTGATAAGGAACTGAAAAAATAATTAATAAAATAATTGAAATAAAAGATTGTTGCAATAATAAAGATAAAATTGTTCTAAACCAAGTTTTAAATAGCCAAGAAGTAGAATTATTTATTAAACTTAAAATACAAAATGGAGTTAATAAAATAAATATTTTTATTAAAATAAAGCGTAAAGCATATGAAAAAATCAAATTAAATAACCCTATTGAAATGAAACTTTTAATCATACCATCAAAGGAAAATATAGTAAAACCTTCTTCATTAATTGAAATATAATCATTTAATTGTGTAATTAATTCAGAAAAAGAAATCTCATTTCCTAAAACATTTTCTCCTATACTTCTAATTGCATCAGAAATAAAACTATTAAGCTCTAAAAATTGTTTGCAAATTACATAAGAACAATTCATAACAATTCCAAAAATTAATAATTTAAAAATAAATTGAAACGGTCTTTCTATTTGCAAATTCATATAATAAGAATATAATAATCTAATACAATAATATAGCGTAAAGCCAAATAATAGCGAGTTAGCAACTAAAAGCAAACCATTAGAAGAATTAGTGCCAAATAATTTTTCAAAAATAGAGTTATTTAAAATACTGCTATCAACGAAAGTAATCTCATCTAATATTTGATAAACACTATTATCAATAGAAGAAAATAAAGTTTGAAATATTGAATTAATAGTTTGAATAATTGTAGTGGTTAAAGCAGTAGGATCTTCCAAAAATAACGCCTCCTATTTTAATAATGTTTGAATTGCAGATAAAACTAAATCTAAAACAAGAATAAAAGCATACGAAAATAAAGTACCACGAATTAATTTTTTTGCAATTCTAATTCTTTCTTCATCTCCAAAACTGAATTTCTGCATAAAAACCCCAACAGCAATAGCAACTGCAGCAGCAGGTGTTGCAAGTTTTAAAAGCCATCCTTCAATTTGCTCAAAGGCAGAATTTAATTTATCTACTATTTGTGGGTTACCATCAAATAAACCAGCATATACTGGAGAAAATAAAAATAAAAAAATAATTGAAAATAAAAATAATATTTTAATAAAAAAGCTTTGATTTAATTTTAATTTTTTTGAAAACATAAAAACACTCCTTTGAATAAAAATTTTTTTATATAAATTAGTTATAAATTAAAATACATAAAAATAATTGGATTTATAAATTTTAATTTATTTAAAATATGGAAATAAATTAATTTTTTGAGGTTTAATTATTTTATAGCCATCAGAAAGAAATGCTAAGCAAGAAAAATTTTGAAGCGATTGAGTAAAAAAGTTTGTGTCAAAAACAAAATCTGAATATATGTTAGTATTAATTGTTTCTGATATGCTAGAATTTTTAGAATTAAATGAATTTGTAAAATAACTAAAAACAGTTTCTTTTGCATTTTCTGAAATACCTCTTGAAACTTTTTCTTTATCTTCTTTTCCAATTTGTTTTTGAGCAGTTTCAATAGTAAAAATATCATCATTACGAAACCATAGTTTATTTATTAAATTTTGAATAATAACATTAACAGCTGCTTGGTCATGTAATGTGTTAAGCAGAGATGTATAACTTTGAGTAGCAACAATGTTAATGCATTTTGCTTCCCTGCTTTGCGAAAAAAAGTTAGCATCTGTTTCCGTGCAATATTCTGAATATTCGTCAGAAATAAAACAAACGCTTCTAAAATTAGAAGGATTATTTTTTGCTAATCTTGACATAACATCAGTTTGAAAATCTAATTTTAAATATGCAGCAATTATTTTTGAAAGATTAGCATATTCATTAATATTCATATTTAAAACTACAATTTTTCCATTTTTTATGAGATCTTCAAAACCAAAGAAATTAAGCTCTTCTTTAATTGGATTAAAAGTTTTTAAAACATCATAATCAGAAATAAAGCAATTTGTAATACGAGTAATTTCAGACTTTAAAATAGATAATGTTCTATCATCTAACGAGAAAAATTCTTTTTGAAGGAAAGTTATAGAAGATAATAAATCATAAACTTGACTTTGTGAAAATTCATTTTGGGCGAATTTTTCTCGTAAAAAACTGACTTTTTCTATATAATAATTTGGAATAGTTACTAATTTATGTAGTTCTTGAAAAGTAACATAATTATCATTATATAGCCTGCAAAGTTTTATACATTCTTCTAAAACTTGAGAACTTTTATCTATCCAGTAGGATTCAGTATTATTCTTTGAAAAAAGCAATAAAATTGTTTTTAAACGATTAGCTAAAATTGAAGGTTTTAAATTTGGTTTATGTAAAGGATTATATTTATATTCTCCATTTAATTCAATTGTAATAACATCCTTTTCTCTGCCAAATTCTTGTGCAAATTCTACTACTTTTTCATGATAATTACCCTTTACATCTAAAATAAGCATTCCTAATTTCTCATTTTTATTATTATGAGAATAGCCTATTAATTGCTTTGTAAATGGATACATTGCACTACTTGTTTTTCCAGTTCCTATAGTTCCTGTAATTAAAATATTTTGATATAAACTTTTTTCAGGTAAATATATTAAACTATTTTCATTTTTGCCAACTAGAAGTTTTAATGAATTATCAATTTCTGAATCAATTAAAGAAATAGAATTTTTTGTTTTTGTAATTTTGGGTTTATATTTTGTTTTTTCTAAAAGTTTATGAAAAAATAATTGGTATATCATATTAGAAAAGAAAAAGGAAGAAAAAGCATAAGTAAAACAAAACCAAATTTTACAATATTTCCAAATAACAGGTTGTTCAGTACAAATATCAAAAGAATGCAGTCCATAATCTACTATAATATGATTTTCAGTATATAGTGGAATAAAAATTTGATAACCAATAAAACAAAAAAAGAACATGAAAAATAAAGTAAATAAAATACGTTTTAACAATAAAAAAGCCTCCTATTTAGATAAATTTGTTTTTAACTTTAATTTCGAACCTTGTAAATTATGAAATATTTTTACCTCGAAAAAAGTATATAATGAATAAAAAAATATAAAAGAATTGATAATAAGTAGTATGAAAAAATAATCAATTAATTCTATTTTGTATCACCTCACTTTGTATATAATATATTAAATTTTCAAATTTGTCTATACTTTTTTGAAAAAATGTGATAAAATACAAAATAGTTTTAGAAAGGAGAGCGACTATGGAAATAAGAAAAGATATGACAATAGGTGAATTATTAGAGGCTTCACCAGAAAAAGCAGATATTTTATTAGAAGCTGGAATGCACTGCTTAGGTTGTCCTGCTTCTCAAGCAGAAACTATAGAAGAAGCTTGCGAAGTTCATGGGCTTGATGTTGAAGAAATAATAAAAAAATTAAATGCTTAAAAATAAATAAACGAATACTAAAAAAAATAAACGCTTAAAAAAATGAACAAATATTAAAAAAAATTAAACGCTTAAAAAAATGAACAAATATTAAAAAAAATTAAACGCTTAAATAATGAAAAAATACTAAAAAATAAAAAGTAAAAAAAGTTATTATTTGTAGCCCACAAAAAAAGAACATCAAAATTACATTTTTATATAAATTTCTATAAAAAATTTAAAAAATATCTTGACAAACCAAATAAAATAGTTTAAAATAAAGCTTGTGTTAACTCAAACGAGAGTTGCAAGCTTGAAACTTGGGTCATTAGCTCAGGTGGTAGAGCACTTGACTTTTAATCAAGTTGTCCGCGGTTCGAGTCCGCGATGGCTCACCAACTCTAGGGTTTAAGCATAAACCTTAAATCCTAGAAATGTTTTATTTCATGGCCCCGTGGTCAAGCGGTTAAGACATCGCCCTTTCACGGCGGAGACATGGGTTCAATTCCCGTCGGGGTCACCAATATATGCCACTTTAGCTCAGCTGGTAGAGCAACTGACTTGTGGGATAGATAAAACTAAAAGTTTTATTTTGAACTATCTTGCACCTTTATATGGAAACATATAAAGTGGATACCGCTAATTCGGGGAAGGCTTTAAAATGCTAATCCCGAGCTAGAAAACATTTTGTTTTCGAGTGTAGAGACTTTATACGGTATGCCTAAGGCGAAAGCTATGGTAAAGAGAAAGTCCAGACTACAAACACAATAAAATGTGGTAATGAAAATTATGGTAGTATGAATCAGTAGGTCATCTGTTCGAATCAGATAAGTGGCTCCATTACTTAGAACTAGACTTGTTTAGTACTTGTCTAGTTCTTTGTTTTTATATTTTTTAATAAATGCCTATATTATTTTGAAAGGAGACATAATATTGTATTGTTTAAACTGTAACAATGTAATTAATGATAAGAAAAAGTTTTGCAATAACCAATGTCAAAAAGAATATGAATATAAAAAATATATTACTGAATGGAAAAATCAAAATACAAACGGAATAAGGGGAAACAAGTACATATAAAGGAGCAAATAGAAATAATGGAAGAAAACAAAGAAAAAAATATAGTAAATAAAACAATAATTGTAACAGGTGCATCAAGAGGAATAGGAGCAGAAATTGTAAAATTATTAGCAAATGAAAATTATAATATTGTTTTAAATTATAATAAATCAGAAAATAAAGCAAAAGAAATAAAAGAAAACTTATTAAAAGAAAATAAAGCAATAGAAATTTTCAAAGCAGATGTATCAAAAAGAGAAGAAGTAAAAAAATTAGTGAAATTCACCTTAGAAAAATTTAAAACAATAGATATATTAATTAATAATGCAGGAATAGCAAGTGAGAAACTATTTACAGAAATTACAGATGAAGAATGGGCAACAATGTTAAACACAAATTTGAATTCTGTATTTTACTGTTCACAAGAAGTTTTAAAAGAAATGATAAATAAAAAGCAAGGCTGTATTATAAATATATCTTCTATATGGGGAATAACAGGAAGTTCTTGCGAAGTAGCATATTCAACCACAAAAGCAGGAATTAATGGATTAACAAAAGCATTAGCAAAAGAAGTAGGACCATCAAATATTAGAGTAAATGCTTTAGCACCGGGAATAGTAGAAACTGAAATGAACTCATATTTAAGTGATCAAGAAAAAAATGAAATAAAAGAAGAAATACCATTAAATAGAATAGGAAAGCCCAGTGATATTGCAAAATGTGTAAAATGGTTAATTGAAGATAATTATACAACAGGGCAAATAATTTCTATAAATGGAGGATGGTATATTTAAAACAAAAAACTCTGGCGGAGTGCCAGAGTTATATTAAATTATTCTGATATTTTTCTTTTATAATTTCCAGAAATTAATTTAGGCAAATAAGTAATAATTTTGTAAACTGCTAAACGAAGTTTTTTACTCCAAATATAAGATTTTCTTAACTTTCTAGGAGTTGTAACTTCAGTATCTTCAGTAACAACTAAAGCAACTTCTACCTTTTCAATAGGAAAAATATAGTTTTGCCCATCATTATTATCCCATTCATCAGTTCCACTTCTAAAACAGAAATTAAGAGTTTCAAAACAAGCCAATTCTATTTCAGCTTGGAAACCAAGTTCTGTTTTTTCCATTTTTACTTCAGTTACATTTTCCCAATTAAGTCCAAAACCATAATGAAGATAAACTTCTTCTGAACCATCTTGAAAAAGAGTTCCTGCATAAGAAATTTTTACCTTTGTGTTTTCTACTAATTTATCTGTATTAAAGAAAATATTTTTTACTAATTCCATTTAACTTACTCCTTATTTATCTCTTGTTTATCTATTTTGATATTATAATATTAAATATTTTATAATTCAAGTATTTTTGACAAAATTATTATTTCATTTTTGTTACAATTATTTTTTTCTTAAAGATCAATTAAATTTTAATTATTTTTCACTTCTTGGATCTTTTCTTTCAATTTGTTACAATTATTTTTTGCTTTAAAAATTAATTAAATTTTTAAGTTTCATCCACTTCTTGAACCTTTTCTTCAACTTTTTCTTCAACTGTTCCAACTATTTTTCCTACAATATAAAATTCTTCTTTAGGATTTAAACAAATATCTGCAACATCCTTATCTTCAGCTCTTAAAACAACCCCATCTTTACGAATAATAAATCTACGTATTAGTAATTTATTTTTGTAAGAAAATAATCCTAAGTCTCTATTATCTAATGGTGTATTAAATTCAACATAAACATAAGAATCCTTTTTTAATTTCGGTTCCATAGCTGTATCATTAATTTTTACCGCAATAGATGCACCGGGAATTGTAGGAGGGCAATCAACTAAAGAACCTAAAGAATCAAAGCTAGGAATTTTATTATAAGGAATGTGAGCCTCTACTTTATATGAATGATGTTCTTCAGTTAGTTCTTTATCATAAGTATACATCAAAGGACGATAAGGAATTCCCATTGTTTTACACATATTTTTTAAAACTTTGTGGCTAGGATTTCTTTCCCCTTTTTCGATATGAGTTAAATGACCTGTATTAATATTTGTACCCCTAGCTATTCCAGCCTTTGTTAAATTATTTTGTTTACGAATATATGCAATCATTTCACCTATCATAATTTTGAATACTCCTTTTTCAAAATTTTTCTACAAGTATTATATAGAAAAATAAAAAACTTGTCTAGTAGAAAATGATAAAAAAATATAAAATATGACAAAAATACTTTTTCTTTTTATTGTAAAACAAAAAGATATGTGGTAATATTATCTCATACAAAAGTATATATTATTATAGAGGGGAAAATTATGAAAAAGAAAGAGAACAAAAATCTTGAAATTAAAGTTGAAAAACAAAATGAAGAACTTACAAAAGAAAATAATAAGGCTTTAGAAGAAACAATTAATGAAAACGAAAACACTAACAAACAAGTAGATAAGAAGGAAGAAAAACAAGAAATAATTAAAGGTTCTGAAAAGGTAGAAAAAAATAGTGAAAATTATGAAAAGCTAAATTTTAAAAAAAGTAAAAAACAAAAAGATAAGAACGAAAAGGTAGAAGAGCCAAAAAAAGAATTAGAAAATAATAACCAAGAAGAACCAAAAAAAGAATTAAAAAATAATAACCAAGAAGAACTAAAAAAAGAATTAAAAAATAATAACCAGGAAGAAACCAAAACAGAATTAAAATATAATAATCAAGAAGAATTAAAAACAGAAAAATTCAAAAACAATAATCAGGATGAACAAAATAATGAAAATAAAGAATTTAAACCTGTAACAGAAAAAGAAAAACCTACATATAAGAAGAAAAAAAGTAAAAAAGGTTTAGTAATAGCAATTGTAATTACCTTACTTATTTTTGTAGCATTAGCATTTTCAGTAATATTTTCATTATTAAATATGAATAATCAAAATATTATAGATGGAGTTTCAATTTTAGGAATAGATGTAAGTGGTTTAAGCGTTGAACAAGCCAAAAATCAAATAAATGATGCCATTGAAAACAGATTTCAAGATGAAAATAACAATCTAATTTTAAAAAGAGACGAAGAAGAAACCAATGTAACAGCAAATACATTTAATGCAAAATTCGATGTAGATAAAGCAGTAGCAGAAGCCTATAATATTGGCAGAAAAGGAAATATAATAATAGATAATTATGAAATTCTATTTACAAAATTATCAAAAAGAAATGTAGATGCAAAGCTATATTTAGATGAAACTTTATTAAATGCAGCAGTAGAAGATGTAAGCTCTAAAATGAAAGATGTTGTTAAGGAAAGTAGTTATTACATAGAAGATGACAATTTAATAATAGTAAAAGGAAAAGCAGGATATATAGTAGATGCTGAAGCATTGAAAAACAAAATATATTCACAACTAAGTAATATACATACAAACTATCAAGTAATTGAAATACCTACAATATATAAAGAGCCAGATCCAATTAATTTAGAAAAAATTAGAGATGAAATATATAAAGAACCACAAGATGCGTATGTTGAAAAAAATCCAACAAAAGTACATCCACATGTAGATGGTATAGATTTTGGAATTTCAATAGAAGAAGCTGAAAAATTATTAGAAACAGATCAAGAAGAATACACAATTCCATTAAAAATAACTGCGCCTAAAAAAACAATTAATGATTTAGGAGAAGAAGCATTTCCAGATTTACTTGCTACATTTTCAACAACTTATGATGCAAGTAATAAAAACAGAAGTACAAATATAGAATTAGCAAGTTCAAAAGTTAATGGAACAGTTATAATGCCAGGAGAAAACTTTTCATATAATACAGTAGTTGGAAGAAGAACTATAGAAGCAGGTTACAAAGAAGGAACAGCATACATAGGAGGAAAAGTAGTACCAGATGTTGGTGGAGGAATATGCCAATTATCATCCACAATATATAATGTTGCATTATTTGCTAACTTAGAAATTGTAGAAAGAAGTAATCATATGTTTTTAACAGGATATGTAGCAGCAGGAAGAGATGCAACAGTATACTACGGAAGCATAGACTTTGTATTTAAAAATACCAGAGAATATCCTATAAAAATTGTAACGGATTCTAAAAATGGAGTATGTAAAGTTAGTATATATGGAATAAAAGAAGAAAAAGAATATCAAGTAGTGTTACAACCTAAAATAACCTCATATATTCCATACACAACAACTTATGAAGATGATCCAACCTTAGAAGAAGGAAAAGAAGTAGTAGAGCAAGCAGGTGTAAACGGATGTAGAAGTGAATGCTATAAAATTTTAAAACTAGATGGAAAAGTAGTAGAACAAAAATTACTTTCAAAAGATACATATAAGGCAAAAGAAAAAATAGTAAGAAGGGGAACTAAAAAAGTAGTAGCAAAACCTACTCAAAAGCCAGAGGAAACACCAAATGAAACACCAAACGAAACTCCAGTGGAAAAACCTGATGAAACTCCTAATGAAGGTCAAGAGCAGGAGCCTCAAAATAATAATCAAAATACAGCAACATAAAAATAAATATTTGAATAGCATGTAAAAAATAAATATTTACATAGCATATAAAAAACAAATATTTAAATAGCATGTAAAAAATAAATATTTGAATAGTATATAAAAAGCAAATATTTAAATAGCATATAAAAAAATAAATATTTAATATAGTATAAAAGAGACTGTTAAAAAATATATAACAGTCTTTTTTTAATTTGACTTTTATTAAATAAGTTTATATACTAATAAGCATATATGGAAAATACAATTTTTTAAAAATAAATGGAAATTGAAGATAAATGGAAAAATTGTAAGATAAATTCATTTATAAAGGAAAGGTAATAATTATGAATCTTGAAGAAGAAACTAAATTTTTAATAAAAAAATATAATATTAGTGCTAATAAAAATTTGGGGCAAAATTTTTTAATAGATGAACAAGTAGTAGAAAATATTATAGAAGCGGCAAAAATATCACAAGAAGATGTAGTAATTGAAATAGGACCGGGCTTAGGAACTTTAACAAGCAAACTATTAGAAAAAGCAAAAAAAGTAATAGCAATTGAATTAGATAATAAAATGATTAACATATTAAAAGATAGATTTTCACTTTATAAAAATTTTACACTATTAAATGAAGATGTATTAAAAATAAATTTTGATAAATTAATAAATGAACAGAATATTGAACAAAATGCAATAAAAATAGTAGCAAATTTACCATATTATATTACAACACCAATTATTATGAAATTATTAGAAGAAAAAGTTCCTGCTCAAAACATTACTGTAATGGTACAAAAAGAAGTAGCAGATAGGTTAACAGCTATTCCCGGTGAAAAAGAAACAGGAGCAATAACATATTGTGTTTATTATTATTGCGAGCCAAAAAAAGTAATGGTAGTACCTAATACATCATTTATTCCAGCACCAAAAGTTAATTCAGAAGTAATAAGCTTAAATTTAAGAAAAAAAGCACCAGTACAATTAAAAGATGAAAAAAGATTTTTTCAAATAATAAAAGCAAGTTTTATGCAAAGAAGAAAAACTTTAATAAATGGACTTGCAAATTCAGGAATAGCATCAAAAGAAAAAATAAAGGAGATTCTAATTTCAATGGGACTATCTGAAAATATAAGAGGAGAAAATTTAAGCATAGAGCAATTTGCAGAAATTGCAAATAAGTTATAAAAAATAAAAATTCTTCAAAGTAGCTAATAATTTATTGTTCTAATTAATTGAACTAATAAAACAATAGAAATTTACTAATACTACTTGAAATAAAACGGTTTATATAATATTATTACATTAAATATAATGAAGGAGGTAGGAATATATGAAAAGTATCTTTGAATTATCAAATGAGGACATAAAAAAGCTCGAACCAGAATTTAGAAACACTTCTTATTTTAAAAAATATATGATGTGTTATACATCTGCAATTCTAATTTTATTTTTGGGTTTTGTTTTTTTAGCATTTGTTTTATTTAATTTTGTTACAGCAGACCTTGAAAACATAGAAAACCCATTTTATTCAGTGATTACTACATTAACTTTTGTAATAGGATGCACAATATTATTATCATGTGCTGCATTAATATCTGTAATCTTTAAATATAAAAAGCTAGACTTAATGAAACAATATTACAATGAAAAAAGTAATAAATAATTTCATTAGTTGAATAGTAGAAAGAAAAAATAAATGAAATTTCAAAAAGTGGATAGAATGATAATTGCTAGCTCTACAAACTCGCAAAAAAGTATTGACAAATAAGACTAAAACGTCTTATAATAGTATTTGCAAATAAGTTATGCGTCATTAGCTCAGTTGGTAGAGCAGCAGACTCTTAATCAGCTACTTTACAATATGAATTAGTGTGACAAAACTATTGATATATAAGCAATAGCAAGTACATAAATAATTATATAAAAAATAGCATTTACCCAGTTTTACCCATTTTTAAAAATATAAAATTGGGTAAAAAAAGGTAACACAATTTTATATACGCGCCATTAGCTCAGTTGGTAGAGCAGTTGACTCTTAATCAAATGGTCGGAGGTTCGAATCCTCTATGGCGCACCATTTCAACACTTATCCAGTTTTGCATTGGAAATTTGAAACTGGGTAAATGTATAATTGGTACTTATATAAGTTTTTCTTATATAAGTATTTTTTTAACTTGCTTTTCTTCTATCATAGATAATCTTATATGCTTCTTCTGCTGCTAATCTCTTACGTTTTGACGATACCCTTATATAGTATTTTTGAGTAGTTTGAAAACTAGAATGTCCCATCAATCTCATTAATACAGTTTCATCTGTACCAATTTCGGCATAGAAAGTTGCAAAAGAATGTCGTAAACCATATGGTGTAATTCTTTTTAAATTATATTTATCACAAATTTTAGGCAATGCACTTGATAATGTATCAGATACATAAGGTCTATATGTTCTACTTAAGAATATATACTCATCTTCTGACCATTTTCTATTTTGTTTTTTTATTGCTCGTGATGTTCTAAATAATTCTTTTTGTTTATCTTTATGCCTTAATAATAATTCTATTAGTTCATCTGATATTGGTATTCTTCTATAACTTTCAGGTGTTTTTAATTTATCATCATGTCTTGTATGCCCTATTGGATTCATATCATCATCATATACAATAAATTCTTTATAAGCATTTTTAATAATTAGTTCTTTATTAACTAAGTCTAGTGCATTCCACTTTAATCCACAAGCACATTCTGGTCTAATTCCTGTCAGTAACATAGTTTCAAAAAGCAAGGACAAATCTGTATCTTCCTTTTCAAATATATCTAACCATTTATCTTGTTCATCTGGTTCTATATAATCAGCTTTATCTTCCTCTGTTTTTGCTGGCTGAATAGGTTTATCTATATTTTCTAATGGATTCACCTTAGCTTTTTTCTGTTTTATAGCATACTTAAATATCATATTTAAAATAATATATATCTGTCTCTTACTTGTGTAGCCATAAGCATTTTTTATTAAACCTTTGATGAAATCATCTGTTAATTGTGATAGATAAAGTTTTTTATGCTTTTTTATGTATGGTAGAATATTATCTCTAATTAATCTATAATACCCATCAATAGTTTTTTTACTTAAAGGCTTAGGGTTTTCATCTGTCTTTACACATAATGAAAACTTGTACTTAACCCATTCAATAAAAAAATCTTCAATAATAACACCAGTTTGTGTTTTAGGAATTTCTTTTTCAGGTAAAGCTGTATTATTTACTACTGGCGTAGGTACATTATTAATTGCTCTATTGTAAAATGGAATAATATTGTTTTCTAAACTAATACTATTAAGTATATGAGAATTTATTTGATTTATCTTATTGACTATTAATAATACTTTTTCTGTTGCTTCTGGTGATACTATTCCGATATTATTAATACTTTTAACAAGTCTTTGTGGAACTCTATCATCTATTTTACAAGTAATTAAACCATTATGAAAATTTGTATCTATATAATCTATTAAAAAATTTAACAAATTTAATACTGCTAATTCCTTACTCGTACCACTTTTCTCAAGCCTTGTACTTGTAGCATTTCCCAAATTTATTGAAACTCTAGCAATGTAATAACCATTACTTTTTAATTTTACGGATATTTCATATTTGTTAGTCCTTTCTTTAACTTTCTCCATTATTTATTTCCCCCTTTCTTAAAGAAGCAAATAAATTTATTTGGAAAAATATTAGAATAAATTATTTGCATTATATATGATAACGGAAGAAAAAACAACTAACAAAATCAACTTTTATATTTGCCATAATTTTGTTTTAGCCATATAGGAAGCTGTAATTTATCAATTAGTATTTTATGTGGAAAAATTAAAGCAGGGAATCCTTTTATTTTTGATAATTTTAACAATGTATTTCTACCTATGCCAGTATATTTTACAGCTTCTTTTAAAGTAATTAATAATGGTTCTTCTTTTGTTGTATTTATATTTATATTTGTATCTAAATCTTGCATTTTTTTCTACCCCTTTTTTGAAGCAGAAGAAACGTGTATTTTTAACAAAGATGTCTAAACTATTTGATTATTATATATTTGCTTATTAAAAGAGAATAAGTGTACCACGTTTATTATTATATTCAATATTACACATTTAGTATTTCCTCTACTAGCTTATTTATTTTTCTATTAAAATTTTTTTATAATCTTAAAACAATCGAATCCCCCTTGTGCCTTTGCTAATTTAAAGTTACCAGAGCTTAAAACATAGTTATAGAAATTCAATTTACTAAAAATTTCTAATTTGTAAGAAGTACACCAAGATAGATATATTTGATAAAAATCAGTTTTTTTAATATACCCATTTTTATCAAAAGACTTTGTATAAAGTTCTGGAATTTGTAAAAATTGTAATACTGAATTTTCATTTTCCTTATATATACTTAGCATTTTTTCACTTTCTTCATAATTAGAAAATTTTTGTCTTTTTTCATCACGCATTTTTAAATACTTTCTTAAAGCTAAGTTTGCTAAATAATCTAAAGAATTTTCTGTAATTAAATTGTTAAAATCAAATTCTTCTTTTTGTACATCTGAAAATTTTGCTTCAAAATTTATTATATCAAGACGTGTGAAAAAACCCTCATCAATTTCTCCTACAAATGTAGGTAGATTATTCATGGCAAAAATATGATGAGCAAAAGGCTTCATTTTAAACCTTTTTTTGTATTTTTCTTCTACATATAATTCATTTCCAGCAACAATTATCTTAAATTTTGCCATATTTTTAAGTTTTATATTTTCAATTTCATGATATACATTTAATAATTTATTTACTAAATCAGAACCACAAAATCTTTCAGAAAATTCTGCAATGGAAACATTAGAAACATTTTCGCTACCAAATAATGCTGTTACTAATTCTAAAAACGTTGATTTACCATTATCTGCCGTTGATCCCACAATAAACAAACATTTTTTTAAGTTTACTAGATAAGTCATTGAATAACCAATGTATTCTAATAATGTATCAATTCTTTCATTTTTTCCACAACATATTTCAGATAAAAACTTGTCAATATATTTTCCATTACCATCATTAATTGATTTTTCAAAAAATCCATCAGACAAATATTCAACATTTAGCTGACAAATTGTAAAATAATTTGGGTCATGAAGTCCCAATTTTCCAGTTGTTAAATTAAATAAACCATTTTTGAAATTTATTAAATTTTTGTCAACCAAATTTTCTGAAATAGTTGTCTTTATTCTGATGTAATTAAGAATTTCAGCTTGCATGGACCTTCTTGTATTTTTATCTATACTTTGTATACAGCTTTCTATAGCTGAAAGGTTTGGTCGATAAACTCCATTTTCATATACATAAAAGTCCTCATTATAATATTTTATATACATTCTACTTAATACTTCTTCTGCAAGTTTTACATGTTCATCTATTTTTACATTATTATTTACTTCATCAAAATAATCTTTATCAATTTTTACTGCTGTTCCTAGTAAATCTTTTTCATTTAATAAACCTTTTACATGTAAATCTGCTAAATCTTTACATGTACTATCTATAGCGCTGGCTTTTATTTTATATAGTTTTTCGTAAGGCAATAGTTGACATACTTTTTTAATTAGAGATTTTGCAGCATTATCACCTTCATCATGAATATAAATTTTTTCAAACCTTTGCAATTTTTTAGCATATTCTTTTTTGAAGTTGGTAGCACCGTGGTACACCTAATGCAACAATTTCATTAGTCCAAGCACAATGACAATCACTTTCTCCTTCGACTAAAACGACATATTTATCAGACGCATTATTACAAAACCATGTCCCATAAAGTGTTGTTGTAGAGCCTTTTTCCCATGAGAATCGTGGTTCATGATTAGGAGCATGTCTAAATCTTCTTCCAAGGTAACGCATACTTTCATCATAGTAAGGAATTTCAATACCTTGTTCAGAACTTGATAGACGATAATGTTTTAGCGTTTCAACACTTAAATTTTTTTCTTCTGCATAATCTTTCAATGTATATCTGTAATCGGCTGACATACGTGGAAAACCTAATTTTTCTAATGCTTCACTTCTAGGTATGCATTCCATCTTAGATAAAAATGAAGCAATATCACCATGTGCCTCGCAACTAAAACAATTATATAAACCTGTCTCAAAATTAATTCCAAAACTGGGATGTTTATCATCATGAAAAGGGCAACAACCATTAAGTTGTTCTCCTTTTATATGATATTCTAATTTTAAATCATCTAATAGTTTTGTAATTATCTTTTTAATATCTATTTCTACATATTCCTCATCATCTTCCATTTTTAATATCTCCTTTATATATTTATTCATTTTTGTTACAGCCTATTGACAATACTATTATTCGGATCTATAATAAGAAAGGAATTGCCTTACGCAATATACAAATGTTGCAAATTTAGGCTTCAAACAATTAGCAAGAGTAAAGTTTAGTAGACGCTCTTGCTATTTTTTTACTTCTGATGATTTATTATCATAAATACCTTTGAAATTACAGTAATTTATGATACAATATTTATGAGATAATATTGCAACTCATCAGAGTACTATCTGAATTATAAATACTCTGATATATGTTGTAAATAAAAAATGTTAAATTTTATCGTATTATTGGAGGTATTTATATGATAGAAAATTACGAGCAAAATTACGAGCAAATAAAAAGTCCAAAGCAAAGTTTATTTAGTGTTGAAATTCAAAAAACATTTTATAAAAATTTGAATAAACAAATTATAATATTTAGAGACAGATACTGTGTGGAAAAAGGTATAAATAAAGAATATGTAAAAGATGTGGAAATTTATGAAGCTATAGCAGAAAAAGTGAATGTTAAATATAATACTATTTCTAGGTGGCATAAAGCTGAAATGTTACCAGATATGGAAAATATAATTAAATTGGCTAGAGCTTTAAATTGTACAGTTGATGAATTATTAACAGGTGAAAATAGATACCAACAATATTTAGAGGCATTGGAAGAAAAAGGAATTTCAAAATATGCATCGGAAATAATAGAAAAAGAAATTAGAGCAACTATACCCAAATGTTTATTTGAAATACAAGGGTATATTGAACCTGTTAAAGTAGATTTCTTTACAGTTCTAAACTATATGGTTGAAAATAAAGAGATATTTATAGAAACATTAGAACGTAGCAGTAAAGAAATAGAAAAAATATTTAGAAAATTAACTGATTTAGAAAAATACAAAGATATTTTAAGCAATTCAAATAATAACAATATTAAATATGAATATCTAGGACAAGAAATTTCTTATTATGAGGACGAATATAATAAACTAAAGAACAGTCTACCTGATGATATAAAAATTGAATTAGAGAAGAGTGAAAAGAATATAAATAAATATTATAAAATGTTTATATCTGCATATATAGTATATCTTTTTAATGAAGTTTATAAAAACCATAATTCAAAAGAAAGTGAAAATTAAAAATAGCAAATAAAAAATTCACTTCCTAAAAATCTAGTAAAATAAACCAAAAATATAAGATGAGTGAAAAAGTGAAAAATTTTTAAAAACCTTTTTTATATTATATTAATATATTTTTTTCTATTTTTTAATACCTTGGAAGAAATAAAGAATATAATATATAAAATAAAAAAAGTTTTAAATAAAAAATCACTTTTTCACTAAATGTTTCTGGAATATTATTATATCAATAATTTTAATAAGTGAATTTGATTATAAAGTAGTGAATTTTTACTTTTTAAATTATAATAGTAAAATATTATTGTACGGTATAACATATACTAATCTTTTTGTGGCTGTAACTAAATATTAAGCAAAACTATTTACATTTTTTAAAAATAGTGGTATAATTAAAGTTAGCAAAGTGTTGCTGCTCTAAGTTTAGCAGATACAAAGATAATTTAATAATAAAATTTTAGCATAGAGAGAAGTTGAATATAGACTGCCTATCTGAGACTTCACCAACT
>CANRKF010000006.1 GCA_947631145.1 uncultured Clostridia bacterium
TTTAGTACAAAAAATGTTGCTTTAACATTTTTCTTCTTTAATATATCTAGAATTTTTGGCGTTATACTACTTGAAGGACCATCATCAAATGTCAAATAAATTACACCTGTACTGCTACTAGAAGGTTTAGTGATTTGTTTATATACAATAACTTTTCTAGTCTTTTCAGATTTATTTCCAGACTTGTCACTAACCGTATATTTAATTTTATATTCTCCTGCTTTAGAAGTATTTACCTTACCAGATATTTTAATTTTATCAGACAAATCTCCATCTTTTTCATCAGTTGCTTTTGCACCTTTTTCCGTATATGTACTATTTACAAGAATTCTCATATTAGCACTACCATTTAGGCTAATAACTGGAGCAATATCATCTACAACAATAACTTTTCTTCTTTCAACAGCCGTATTTCCAGAACTATCTTTCACAGAATATATAATATCATATTCTGAATCAGTGATTTCTTCTTTACGTATCTTAACTTTTTTTGTTAAATCTTCAGAACTATTATCTTCCACAGTAAAACCAGGCTCAGCATACTTAGCAGAATAAGATAAATTGTAAACCTTGTCACCCTTTAGAGTTATTGTAGGCTTAATTGAATCTATAACATTTATAGTTTGCTCAACATCATATTTACCAACAATAGTAGGAACTTCATATTTTATTTTATATGCTCCAACTTTATTATAATCAACCGTTCCATTTACTTTAACAGAAGATGTTACATCTTTCATATGGTAGGTAGTATGTGGCACTTTGATTTCAGAGTATTGATTAATTTGCAGATTTATTTCTGGGCTAGTAATATATACATGAGGTTTTTCTAATAAATATGTACCAGAAATACTTGCAGAAAAGATTATAAAAAGTGTAAATAAAATTAGTTTTAATTTATGATTTTTTTTGATTTTAAATATTATTGTAACAAAAAGTGCTACTAATAAAAAGACTATTAATTCAACAAGATATATGTTCATTTTTTTCTTCCTCTTTTGCTTCATTTATTCTACTTTATTTATTTTACATTCATTACTATATTTATCTAAAATTATATACTTTTAAAAGTTTTTATGCTACTTGTATGGTAATATATTTTTATTATTCGTAATGTGACCACATACTTAATATTCTTACTATTTGTTCTTCTTCTAATACTTCGTAAATAAGCCTATGCCTAATATTTATTCTTCTTAAATATAAATCTTTTAAATCACCGTAATAATTTTTCATAAGGTGGTGGATTTTGAAATGGATTATTTTTTATAACTTCAAAAAGTTTATAAATATCTTTTCTAAAATTGGTTATATTAGTATTAGTTATTTTGAACACCTCCGTATATAATTATAGCGATTTTCATTTGTATTTCAGGATAGATAGTGTATGAAGTTTGGCGATCGAGTACATTATCTATTTTTATATTACAATTATGGTTACAAATTTATTAAATGTTATAAACAATTTTTATAAAATACTTGCATTTTTTTTAAAAAATTGTATAATATATACAATAAGAGTAATTCATTCGCCGAACAAATTATGGGTCGACAGTTTATCTGTTGGCAGTACACTTAGATGTATGGAAAAGCATAATCGGGAGGATTACTCTTATATTATGCAATTAAATTAAGCATAATAGGGAATCTTTTGAACCATTCTATTGGAGGATAAAATTTAATTCCATAACCAATAATTAGCCCTTTATAGTTCCAAATATTAGATTTTAATTTTATCACATATTCCCATTCTTGGGTAGTATTATATTTTATAGCTTGTGCAAAAGAACTACAACAAACATCTGCTAATTGTAATAAGTTCCTCCTTCTGTTATCGATAAAATTAATATCATTAATATATTTAGTTAAAATATGATGATATTTTCTTTTATTCATTAATTCGTTTTTTAAATATTTGTTTTTTTCTATATTATTTTCATTTCTGGTGCTAATAAAAATATTACACATGCCTTTATTATTTGTAACATAGTAAGATACTCTTATCCTTCTATATTTTCTACTGCTAAAATAGGTAATCCAGCACTTATTTTTCCTAATTTCCTAAATTGCTCATTTTTGACACCTGCAACAATTGTACGGCTTAACTGTAGAAAAAGTCAATATTTTTTTGAAAAAATTACAGAAAAACTATTAAAATTACATTTTGACAGCAGCATTATCACTTAATGATATAAAATATGCTAAAGAACTAACTAAAATGTTGTAGAAATAAAAGATTTATTACATAGAAAAGTAATGCAATAGCAGAAATTTTTAAAGTATATTTGCAATATATTGAAAAACATATAAACGTCTACAAACCTTTAATATCAACATTTAGAGTAGTTTAAAATAAAAATGGAGTGTCTTAAAAAACACTCCATTTTGGTGAGCCAGAAGGGATTCGAACCCCCGACCCCAGGCTTAGAAGGCCTGTGCTCTATCCAACTGAGCTACTGACCCATGAACATATACTATAATAACATGATTTAAAAACAATGTCAAGACAAAAACAAATAAAACGCTAGAAAAAACCGCAAAAAACGCAAAATAAACCGCCTAAAATGCAAAATAAACCACAAAAAAATAAAAAATATCTAATAAAAAAATAAAAATAAAACCTACATAGTAAAAAAGCCTATTAAACCAAACAATATAAACAAAAATCCAGAAATCTTTTGCATAACCTTTTCAGAAACATATTTATTCAAAAACTTACCAAAAAGAATAGCAATAAAATCACATACTACCATAGCTGAAATAGCACCAAGAATAAGAGAAACTTTAAAATTAGGATATTTAAAACCAAGTCCAATAGAAGCCAAAAAAGTTTTATCACCAAGTTCCCCTATAATAATACATAAAGCAATTAAAACACAATAATTAATTTTCAAATGAGTTAATTTATAAAAAATACCATCTTTTTTATTTTCCTCCATACTAAGAGCCTCAGCTTTTGGAAGTAAACTAATTAAACCCATTAGCAAAAAAGAAGAATAAGTAACAATTTGAACAATATTATGGAAGAATTCATTTTCCAAAAGTCCAATATGGCTACCAAATAAAATAGCCAAACCATGACTAAAAAAAGAACCAATAGCCACGCCCAGCAAAATTTTATAAGTTTTATCTTTACCAGAAAAAGATAAAACTAAAAGCTGAGTTTTATCACCAAGTTCACTTACAAAAACCATTGCAAAAGCAATAAAAAAAGGATATATAAAATTCATATTTACTATCATTCCTCCACAAAGTATTATTCATCCATAATGCACAAAATTAATAAAAAAAATTGTAATTATTTAATATTATTCCTCCATAAGGCAGAAACAGATTATAAAAAAATCATCATCTCTCTATAAGGCACAAAGCAGCTTATAAAAAAATCATCATCTCTCCATAATGCACAAACCTGCTTATAAAAATTCTAATTATTTTTCAAACTTCACTCCAAAATTTGTAACAAAATTGTAAAAAATAAATAATAAGTTTGTTAAAATATATATTCAAAAATGTAAATTCTATGTGAAATTTTTTTAAGTGGATTGATATATTTAAAATATAGTGATAAGATACAAAAGTAAAATCTATACGGAAATAAAGAATAGGAGGAATTAAAAAGTGATAGAAGTAAAAAATGTTACAAAAAAGTATGCTAATATCACAGCCGTTAATAACATCAGCTTTGATGTAAAAGATGGCGAAATAGTTGGCTTTTTAGGTCAAAATGGAGCAGGAAAAACTACTACAATGAACATGATAACAGGTTTTATTGAGCCTACGGAAGGAAAAATAATTGTAAATGGATACGACATTTCCAAAAAATCTAAAAAAGCTAAAAAACAAATAGGCTATATGCCAGAGGGTGTACCTTTATACATGGAATTAACAGTAAAAGAATTTATTACTTACATGGCAGAACTAAAATTATTAAAAGGTGAACAAAAAAAGGAAGATGTAGCCAAAGTAATAAAAGAAACAGGTTTAACAAATGTACAAAATAAGTTAATTAGAAATTTATCAAGAGGCTATAAACAAAGAGTTAGTTTAGCAGGAACCTTAGTAGGTAACCCAGAAGTAATTATTTTAGATGAGCCAACAGTCGGCTTAGATCCAAAACAAATTACAGAAATAAGAAGCTTAATAAAAGAATTAGGAAAAAATCATACAGTAATTTTAAGCAGTCACATTTTATCAGAAATAAGTCAAATTTGCGAAAGAGTTATAATAATTAACAATGGTAAAATTGTTGCAATAGATACACCAGAAAATCTAGAAAAGAAAACAAAAGAAAAAAATACATTATTTGTCACAGTAGAAGATCCAAAAGGTAATATGCCAACTTTAAAACAAAGAGTACCACAAATTGAAGAAATTAAATTTTTAAAAGATAATGAAGATAATACAAAACAATATGCAATTACATCTAATATACAACTAGATTTAAGAAAAGTATTATTTGAAGTATTACCTAAAGAAGAAATTACAATTTTTGAATTAAAGAAAGATGAATCAAGCTTAGAAGAAGCCTATATAAAATTAATTGATTCAGATAAGCAAGAACAAACATCTAATGAAACAAACGAAAATAGAAAGAATAAGAAAAAAGGAAATAAAGCAACCAAAGAAGAAAAAGAAAAATTAAAAGAAGAAAAGAAAAAGCAAAAAGAAAAACAAAACGAAGAAAAAGCAAAAAAGAAAGAAGCAAAAGAAAAAGAGAAAAAAGAAAAACAAGAAGAAAAAAATAAATTAAAAGAAGAAAATAAAAAAGAAGGAGGTAAAAAATAATGTTATCAATATACAAAAAAGAATTAAAAAGTTACTTTTTATCCCCAATTGGTTATGTAGCAATAGGAATTTTCCTTTTTATATTTAGTCTAATATTTCTTTTAGCCATATTTTATAATGGTGCATATGATATGGGAAACTTATACTATAATACAGCAAGATTTGGCCTATTAATTATTATTCCAATTATTAGTATGAGAATGTTTTCAGAAGAAAGAAAAAATGGAACAGAGCAGCTTTTATTAACATCACCTAGAAGTATTACAGAAATAATACTTGGAAAGTTTTTAGCAGCAGCTACTTTAGTTGTAATTATATTAGCATTTTCATTAATGTATTATGTTATTTTATGCTTTTTTACAAAACCAAGTTTAGGACCTACACTTATATCGATGTTAGGATTTTTATTAGTAGCAATGGCAGCAATTTCAGCAGGTATGTTTATATCTAGTATAACAGAAAATCAAGTAATTGCAGCTGTTCTTACTTTTGTATTATTATTTATACCAGATTTAACAGGTTTAATACCTATGCTTAACTTAATGGAAAGTTATATGAAATTTCCAGCTGGACTTGTATCATTATCAGAGGTGGTTTCATTATTAGCCTATATGATAATGTTCACTTTATTTACTATTATAATAATGCAAAGAAGAAAATCAGTAAAATAAAAAGGTTTA
The DNA here is from genome assembly GCA_947631145.1 of uncultured Clostridia bacterium. Lineage (GTDB taxonomy): Bacteria > Bacillota > Clostridia > TANB77 > CAG-508 > CAG-273. The sequence continues at coordinate 5,469 of CANRKF010000006.1, forward strand.
TGGGTAACCTTAGAAAAACCTAAACATATTATACAAGGAAGAAGAGCAGTAAAATAAAAAGGCTTAAGGGTAACCTTAAGAAAACTAAATATATATTATACAAGGAAGAAGAACAGTGAAGTAAAAAGGTTTATAGGTAACCTTAGAAAAACCTAAATATATTATACAAGGAAGAAAAACATGAAAAATAAATTCTTAACAATAATCAAAAAGAAATGGCTAAGAAGTGCAGTTCTTACAATTGTGTTATTTGCTATTATTATTGCAGCTTATATAGGAATTATATATGGAATAAAAAAAGTTAATGTTGAAGATTTAGACTTTACCAAAAATAAAATCTATTCAATTTCACAAACTACAAAAGATAAATTAAGAAATATGGAAAAAGACGTTACCATTTACATATATAATATGTCTGAATATGTTAATGACTTTGCAAATAAATATACTGCTGTAAATAGTCACGTAAAAGCAGAAAAAGTAGAAAACCTAACTTCAAAGTCAGATTGGAAAAACGAATATGCAGTTGATGATAGCAGTTCTTTTATAGTAGTTCAAGCAGGAGAAAAAGAAAAAGTTTTATATGAATCGGATTTATATACTTATGATTATACTACTTATGAAACAATTGATGTTACAGAAGAAGCACTAACAAATGCAATTTTAGATGTTACTATAAATGAAAAAAGTAAAATATGTTTCTTAAAAGGACATAATGTATATAGTGAAGACTACTTTCAATACTTAACAGATTGCCTTACAGATGAGTTAAATGAAGTAGAATATGTAGATTTATTAACAAATGGTAAAATACCAGAAGATTGTAAAGTTTTAGTTATAACAGCATTATCAGAAGATATAACAGAAAAAGAAAAAGATTTAATTTTAAAATATATAGATAATGGTGGAGAAATACTAATATTAGCAGATCCAAATGCAAATAATATAAAAACGCCAAACTTCCAAAAAGTTCTAGATGAATATGGAGTAAGTATTGCAGATGGAATGGTATTTGAAGGAGATAGCAGTAAAACGATGGCAGGAGCACCAAACTTCGTTATATCAACAATTAACCAAAGCTCTGAAATTGCAAGAGATATAAATATGGACTTAAATTTGTGCTTAATAAATTCAAGCAAATTAAATATTGCAGATACTGAAGAACTAGAAAAGAAAGATGTTACATCAGAAATATTAGCTTCACTTAGCGATAAAGCATATTATAGGTCAGATCTTAAAATAGATAGCTTATCTAAAACAGGTACTGATGAAGATGCAAAAGAAGCAACAGTAGCTGCAAAATTTACAAAAGAAAACGAAGAAAAAAATCCTTCTCAAATGATAATATTTGCCAATACTACTTTTGCAACAAACTTAACTGTACAATATAGTGCAGGATATTATAGCTATGCACTTGATATGTACAATAATCAAGACATTCTTCTAAATTCAATTTCATATTTAACAGAAAGGGAAGAATTTATCACAATTAGAAAAAATGATGAAACAGTTAATACATATAATGTAACTGGAAGCCAAATGGCAATAGTTCTTGGAATAATATTTGCAATACCAGTATTCATTATAATTGTTGGAATTGTTGTATGGATTTTAAGAAGAAGAAAAAAATAGTTATTATATTAAAAACACTTTCATATTATTAATAAAATATGGAAGTGTTTTTTCATGTGTGAAATAACACAAATTTTGACCTAAGATAGTGAAAAAGTTTTTTATAAAAATAGGGGTTAGTTTGAAAGAATTTGATATTTCATTTCTATGTGTGCACTTGAGTTAAGTAAGAAAGGAATGAAATTTTTTTATGAAAGATATTAGTAAAGTAAGTTCAGTAATTATAGGAACTATAATAGGTGCAGGTTTTGCATCAGGACAAGAAATAGCAGCCTTTTTTAATATTTATGGGTTAAAAGGAATATTAGGCATAGTATTATCTTCAATTTTAACAGGAATAATAATTTATAAAGTTTTTAAAATAATTCAAAAAAATGAAATACATAATTATAGTGACTTTTTACAAGCAATAAATACAAATCCAAGAATTAATAAAATAATTCAAATAATAGTGAAATTATTTTTATTAACATCATTTTATATAATGATAGCAGGATTTTGTGCATATTTTAAGCAAGAATTTGAAATTCCAATTTTAGTAACTGCAATAATAATGGCTACTTTATGCTATATTACGCTATCAAAAAATATACAAGGACTAATTTCCATTAATTTAATTTTAGTACCAATACTTATATTATTTATTTTCTATATCGGAATAAAAAATATAAACTTTACAACAAAATATTTTTCAGTTAGTAGTAATTATTTGAATGGAAATTCAATTTTTAGATGTATATTTAGTAGCATCTTGTACACTAGCTATAATAGCATTATGCTTATACCAATATTAATAAATTTAAGTTCATATATAAAAGAAAAATCAAAAGCCAAAAAAGTAAGCATAATTTGCACAATAATCTTACTACTTCTTGGCATTTGCATATTTTGCTTATTACTAAGAGGAGAAAATTATATTTCACAACTAGAATTACCAATAATTCAAATAATAAAAGAATTTGGAAAAATTTATCCAATAATATATGGGCTAGTAATTATCAGCGCAATATTTACCTCATGTATTTCAGCAGGATATAGCTTTTTAAGCAATTTAAAAAAGTATGATAAAAAACATATTATTTTACTTTGCACTACATCTATACTAATTTCGCCAATAGGATTTTCAAAATTAGTAAATATATGGTATCCATTTTTTGGCATACTTGGACTTTTACAAATTTTTTACTGCATAAAAAAATAAAATATTTATGTTACAGTTCATATGGTATAGCTAGAAACAGAAAATAATATTTAAATATTTATAAAATTACAATTAAAAACGCATAAATTCTATTGAAAAAAAATATAAAAACTGATATAAATAATAAAAGTGGCTTTGCAAAACATATAACGCTAAGTAACTTGCTTTGAAAGGCATATAGAACAAAGTAATTTACTTTGCAGAACATATAACACAAAGTAATTTGCTTTGCAGAACATATAACGCTAAGTAACTTGTTTTGTAAAACATATAACACAAAGTAATTTACTTTGCAAAACTTACAACACAAAGAAACATAAGCTTGTTACTACGAAAAAAATAGATTTTTCTTATGCAATAAAAAAGGAGAAAGCAAAAACAACATGAATAAGGTAGTAGAAATGAAATCAAAAAATAGAAAACTAAATAGAAAAAAAGTATTTATAACTTTTGGTATAACCATAGTAATCCTACTATTCATTATAGCTGTAATAATATATCAAACAAATGAAGGCTTCCGAACTTTTGCAGATAAATATATACTTATGAAAAGTGTAACAGAAGAAAATGTTCCAACAATAGATATAGATTATGAATCAAACACAAACATAATACCCTATGGTAAATATATTTGCATTTTAGCAGAAAATACATTATTTGAATATAACAGCTATGGAAAAAAAGAAAAAGAAGTAAAAGTAGAAATAAGTAATCCAATATATGATGTAGAAAGTAATTATTTAGTAATAGGAGAGCTGAACAATCAAAAATTATATTTAATAAATGGAGATCATATTATTTGGGAAAAAAATATAGAAGGAAATTTAAACAAAGTAACAGTAAATAAAAATGGTTATGTAAGTGTAATAGTAACAGGAACTACACATAAATCAGTTATAGTTACTTACGATAAAGAAGGAAATGAACTATTTAAGTCTTATTTATCACGTACAATTGCAGTAGATGCATGTATTTCACCAAATAATAGTGAACTTGCTTATGCAGAAGTAAATATTTCTGGAACTATAGTACAATCAAATATAAAAGTAATTTCTATTAGTGAAGCAAAAGAAAAAAATACAGAACCAAAATATACATATGAAGCACCACAAAATAACTTGATTTTAAGAATAAAATATCAAGACAAAAATCAGCTAGTATGCATGTATGAAAATAGCATCCATATATTACAGCAGGAAAACGATACAGAAATAATGAAGCTAAATGAAAACGATAAAAAAATTTCTTTTGCAGATATTGAATTAAATAATAATGTTTTTCGAACAGAAGAAAAATCAACTGGAATATTTAGTGCAGATACAGTAGTAGAAATAAAAAATGTAAATAATCAGAAGGAAAGCATATATACAACTAAAAATGTAGCAAAAAGTGTTACAAGTGGACAAAATATTCTGGCAATTAATTTAGGAACAGAAGTAGAATTTATAGATACAAATGGAAGGCTAGTAAAAAAATACACATCAACACAAGTAGTTAGAAACATTGTAATTTGTGAAGGACTAGCAGGAGTTATTTATAGAGATAAAATAGAATTGATTTCATTATAAAAAACAAAAAATAGATAATTATTTAGTTTCTGCCACGTGCTTTGCGCGGGCGAACGTAGGTAGATTAACCTTGTTTTCTATGAAAAATGCATAAAAATGCACCTTCCTAGAAAATAAAAAATCAAAAGATGGGAGAAGTAAAAAATGAGTTTAATTATTGATTTAATAATACTTGCAATTTTTGTAGTTTGCATTTTAATGGGATATAAAAGAGGGCTAACAGGTTCCATATTAAAAATAGTATCTTTTGTTTTAGCATTAGTAATAGCATTTATTTTATTTAAGCCGGTATCAAGCTTTGTAATAAATCATACCAATTGGGACGAAAGTTTAGAGCAAGCCATTAGGCAAATGGCACTAGAAAACGAGGAAGAAACAACCACTAATGATGAACAAAATGAAAAAAAGGGCATGCCAGATGTTATAATAAATTATATAAATGAAGCGGTAGAAAAAGCAGGAGAAGAAGCCAAAGAAACAATTATAGACTCAACAGCACGTGAAGTAGCAGTTACTATAATAAATGGGGCAGTATTAATTTCATTGTTTATAATTGCTAGAATAATTCTAATATTAGTAAGAGGAATATTAAACTTACTAACAGAATTACCAATAATTAAACAATTTGATAAGCTAGGCGGAATTATTTATGGACTATTACAATCACTAGTAATTGTATATATAATACTTGCAATAATATCATTTATAAGCCCAATGATAGCAGAAACAGGAATTATAAAAGCACTACAAGAATCTTATGCAGGAAGTATTTTATATAATAATAACTTAATATTAAAAATATTTTTCTAAATATATTATTAAATATTAGTTTTAATTTGTTAATATATAAATGCATTTAAATACTATGTAAAATAACTAAAAAAATAAATATTGGTCAAGTAAAAAATTAAATACAATTCTGTAAAGTAAATGCAATTTATATGATTAAAAGTAAATATTTTGTGAAAATATAGCGAAAGTATTGATAAATGTGTAAAAATTTGATATACTACAAGCCAGATTATAAAAAAGGAAAAGGTGAACATTTTGGGAAGCAAAAAGAAAAACAAAAGAAAAGGAAAAATATTTAGAAAAATATTATTAATAATATTATTACTTATTTTAGTATCAGGTGGTATATTTGCATATAAAGTATATCAAAATGGTGGAGGCAAAAAAGGCTTTTTAGCAACAATAGTAGGGCATGACCAAAACACAGTAAAAAACTTAGAAAAAATGTATTGCTTACTTTTAGGGCAAAGTCAAAATTTAACAGATACCATAATGATTGCAGAATATGATCCAGAAGCACAGCAAGCATCTTTATTATCAATACCTAGAGACACATTCATTGGAAAAAATAAAAATATGGCATTATCAACTGATAAAATAAATTCTGTTTATCAAACAGGAGCAGAAAAACTTTTGAAAAAAGTAAATGAAATAACAGGACTTAATATAAAATATTATTTAAAAGTAGATACAGTAGCTTTTAAAGAAGTTATAGATGCAATAGGAGGAGTTAACTTTGATGTACCAATAGATATGAACTATGACGACAACAAGCAAGGCTTACATATACATTTAAAAGCAGGCGAGCAATTGCTAGATGGAGACAAAGCAGAGCAAGTAGTTAGATTTAGGCATAACAATGATGGAACAACATATCCATATTCATATGGAGGCGAAGACTTCGGAAGAATGAAAACACAAAGAGCCTTCTTAACAGCACTTGCAAAACAAACTTTAAAAATAGAAAACATATCTAAAATTAATACTTTTATTGACATTGCAAAAAAATATATCGAAACAAATTTAGACTTTAGTGTACTTAAAGATTATATACCTTATGCAGTAGAGTTTAATATTGATAATTTGCAAACACAACATTTACCGGGACAATCAGAACGAGCCAGCCGGAACTGGTGCATGGATTTTCACAGTAGATGAAGAAGAAACAGCAAAAATTATTGATAAATTCTTCATAAATCCAGAAATAGAAGATGATGTTGATACCAGTTCAATAGATACTTCTGGAATTGATAAATCAGAAATAAAAGTAGAAATATTAAATGGAAGTAATAGTAATACAAGATTGCAATTAATAAAACAAAGACTAGAAAAAGCAGGTTATACAGTAGCAAAAACAGGAACAGCAACAAATACAGAAACTACAGTTATTGTAGATAGAAATAACCTAAAGCACGAAGCAATTAAAGAAGAACTTAAAGTTTTAGCAGATACCACATATTTGTATACGGGGGAAAAAACAGATGTGGATGTTACAATAATTTTAGGTACAGCATAAATCAAAAAAAATAAATTATATATGCAATTTAATAAATACAGTTAAAATTAATATTTATACATATAAAAAATGGGGGAACTTTTAAATTAGTACCCTCATTTTTTACTTTTTATATACATTTATACTTTTACTTTATATTTTATTTATTTTAATTTTAATTTTTATTTTTATTTTTATTTTAACTTTAATTTTAATTCTGACTTTTATTTTAACTTTAACTTTTATTTTTATATTTTACAATTTTGCTTATATATATTTTAATTATTCTTCAAAGTTATTTAAAGCAGTAAAACGAAATCTTCCAGAGCCAGTAGCCCCTTTTTTAGAATGTTTTTCTTTATAACCTCTCTTTTTTAATCTATTATTATTGCTAGGCTTTTTTAGTAATAAAATAATAATACAAAAAGTAACTAAAATTAGAATAATTCTAATTAGAATAGGCCAAAAACCAGAAGCAATAACACTAGTTTCAGCTAATAAATCAGAAGAATAAGTATCATCACCGACATGATATGTAATTTTACCAATAACAGTGTTAGCAGAAATAGGAGCTTTTAAATTATCATTAAAAACAATTTCAGGTTCATATTTATTTAAGGAATTATTCTCCATAAAAAAAGAAATTTCATCTTTAACTATAACATTTAAATTTCTAGTTTCTTTTGTAGCACCAGGAATAGAAATTTGTTTTAAAACACTATTCTTCTCGTGCACAGTTTCAACTTTATAATTTTCAAAAGCATAATTAAATAAATTAATACAATCTAAATATCTTTGGCTTAAACCATCTTTATTAGATTGCCCACCCAAAATAACTGCAATAACTTCTAAATTATTTTTTTTAGCACCAGCAATAATACAAGAACCAGCTTCACTTGTATAACCAGTTTTAATACCAATAGCATTTTCATAATAATAGTTATCTTTAGCTTTAGAATTATTTGGCACAATTAATTCATTACTAGTAGTAAAGGTTCGGTCAGTTTTAGAATACTTATTAGTTGCAGGTAAAGTATATTTAGTTTTCTTAACAATTTCTCTAATTTTACTATACTGCATAGCATACCTTCCCATAAGAGCCAAATCATAAGCAGTAGTAGTATGATTTTTATTATGAATACCATTAGGATTTACAAAATGTGTATTCAAGCAACCAATTTCTTTAGCCTTCTCATTCATCATATTTGCAAAATTTTCAACACTTCCACCAATATGTTCTGCCAAAACAAAAGCAGCATCATTAGCAGAAGGAATTAAAAGCACATTTAATAATTGTTCAATAGTAAGCTTTTCGCCTTCTTTTAAATCAGCAGTAACATAGCTAGAAGGAACAGAAAAAATAGCATTATGGCTTACAGTTGCAACATCTGTTAACTCGCAATTCTCCATAGTTAAAATAGCAGTCATAATTTTAGTAGTGCTAGCAGGATATTTAACTTTGTTAGAATCCTTTTCATATAAAACTTTGCCAGAATTAGCCTCTATTAAAATACAAGCAGGTGAATATGTAGTAATTTTACTACTAGTAGCCACGTCATTAACACTTGTAGTAGAAGAAGTTACATTAAGACCATTAGAATTTTCAGTAGCATAAGAACATGATACCCAAAAATGGCAAAGCAAAGTAATAATAAATAATAATATAAAATATTTTGCTTTTCTCATAGCGAATCTCCTATAAAAACTAAATATAACTATATATTAAAAACAAAATAATTTCAAGTAATACATATAAACTTATGAAAAAAATTACAATTTAGAACTAAAATTTTTAAAATCAATATTCATATAAAAGTAAAAATAGAAAAAATTTTTCTATAACATTGTACAATACCTATATTTTTATAAATTTTTTATTTTAAAAGTAGCATAAAAATTTTTAGAAAATTTTTAAAAGAAAACTTACAAAAGAAAAGATGTTAAAAACTATAATTAAAAAATTAAGTTAAGAGGAAAATTTGAAAAATAATTACAATTTCAACAAAATTTATAACTTAGAAAGGAAGAAAATTAAAAATGGATAAATTAAATAAAAAACAAAAAATAATTTTAACTATAATAGGAATAGTATTAGTAACAATTATTGGAATTATAGGATTTATTTTCACAAAAGAAGAAAATGAAACGCAAATAGATTTAAGCAGTTTATTAAGTGAAGAAGAAAGAAAAAATTTAGAAAATGAGAACAATCAAAAAAACATAGAAAATATTATAAATACCGCAAATACTCAGCAATCTTCTAATAATTTAGATAATACTGAAAGTAACTTACAAGAAAATAAAATAATAGTACATATAACAGGAGAAGTAAAAAAAGCAGGAATAATAACTTTAAAAGAAGGAGCAAGAATTGCAGATGCTATTAAAGAAGCAGGAGGAACAACAAATGAAGCAGACCTAGATCAAATAAATTTAGCATATCAACTTCAAGATGGACAAAAAATATATATACCAAGTAAAAAAGATAAAGAAAAAAATGAGGCAAAAGAGTATATAACAAGTGAAAGTGGAAATAATGTTATCATACAGGAAAATACTTCAGAAAAAGGAGGGAAAAGTAGTAAAGTGAATATAAATAAAGCAACACAAAGTGAATTAGAGAATCTGCCGGGAATAGGTGAAGCAATGGCAAATAGAATTATTGAATATAGAGAGCAAAATGGAAAATTTCAAAAGATAGAAGACTTAAAAAATGTAAAAGGAATAGGAGATGCAAAATTTGAAAAAATAAAAGAGCTTATAACAGTATAATTAAAATAAATTTAGAAAGATAAATTAAAAGCCATAATTTAGAATACAATATAATTATAAAAGCATAATTAAAAATTAAGTATAATTATAAATGTATAATTAAAAATCAAATATTATTATGAATATATAATTTAAAATTAAACAAAATTAAAAAAGTAGTACTTAAATAAAAAATAAACACATAATATAGTTCTAAAGCAATAATTTATTACATATAATATAAATATAGAGCTATGTAAAAAGTAAGGAATGAAAAATATTTAGGTACTACTTTTTTTATACTAAAAGATAATAAAATTTGTTTGTCAATGAATGATTTTTTATAAAAATCAGGCTTATTCGAGTTTTTTAATAAAAATATATTGACAATATGATTAAAAACGGGTATACTAATAGATAGTAAAAAAATTAAAAATATCGCGGGGTGGAGCAGTTGGCAGCTCGCAGGGCTCATAACCCTGAGGTCGGTGGTTCGAGTCCATCCCCCGCAACCATAGAAAAATAAAGCACTTGCTAAATCTAAGCAGGTGCTATTTTTATTTAATATTTATATTATGATAAATGCTATTTTTTTACAAAAAAATGTTGAGGCATTTACTACCCCAACTAATATTATAGAACCATTATTTTTAGCTCTTATAAATAATTATAAAAATAAGCATTTTTATTGAATAAAAAATATATGATATAGCATAGTAATATATATAACATGGTATTGACAATATAACACAATGTAATATTTTATATAAACAAAAAGAAAGTGATTAAAATGCCTCAATCTTATTTAAGCGTTAGAGTAAATGAAGAAGATAAAAAAGAATTTGAAGATTTTTGCAATGATGTTGGAATGAATGTGTCTGTTGCTATAAATATGTTTATAAAAGCTTTAGTTCTGTAAAAGAGCTTATGGAGGATTTAGAAAAATGAAAGAAAAATACGATATTCAATATATCAATAAATTTAAGTAATAAAAAATCAGAAATTGATGAAATCTAACTAGTAAACTAAATTTTATAAAACACTATAAAATGAATAATTATATAAATTTAGCAAAATTCTTGTCATTATATGTATAAATATGGTATAGTATAGGTATAAAAAACTAATGCTATATCATATTTTTAGTATTAGTAAATAAAAAAAGCAAGAACATTACAATTGTTGAATATAAAAAATAACATTATATACTTAACAAATTTGTATATACGTTCTTAAATGGAGGTAATTCATGAGTAACAATAGAGGAAGAAGGTACGAAGGAACAAAGCCGAAACTAAATATGAAAAAAGTTGTAGCAGTTATAATAGTTTTCATTGTAATCATTATGGCAATAACTAGCATAAAAAAAATGTTTAGTGGCAGTAAAACAAATGAAAAAACAGTAGCAAATGCATATTATGCGGTATATACAAATGGAAAATGGGGAGTTATAAATTCAAAAGGTGAAATAATAATAAAACCAGAATATACTGAAACAATAATAATCCCAGACAATCAAAAAGATGTATTCTTATGTACTTATGATGTAAATTATTCTAAAAATACATATAAAACGAAGGTGCTAAATAGTAAAGGTGAAGAAATAATTAAAGATTATGATGAAGTTATAGCACTAGAAAATTATGATAGAAATAACAATTTATCTTACGAAACTGATGTATTATTAGTAAAAAAAGATAACAAATATGGCTTAATAGATTTTAAAGGAACAGAGCTTTTAAAATGCGAATACGAATCCATAGAAGCACTAAAAGGAGTTGAAAAAAGCTTTTTAACTAAAAAAGATGGCAAGCTAGGTTTAGTAGATAACATAGGTTCAACCATTATAGAGAATAGTTATAAAGCAATTAGCCCAATATCTGAAAAATTTGAAAATGGTTATATTGTTACAAACGAAAGCAATAAAAAAGGAGTTATTGGGCGCGATAAATCAATAGCCTTAGAAATAAAATATGATGACATTAAACAAATTTATGGTTCAAATTTGTATGTAGTAAAAGAAGGAAAAAGCTGGGAAATAGTTAATAAAGAAGGAAAAGTATATTTAAAAGATAAATTTAGTGATGTAATTTCAATAAATGGAGAAGACATATTAGTTAAACAAAATAACAAATATGGAGTTCTTAACTTAAATGGAGAACAAAAAATAGCTATAAAATATGCAGACATGAAATATGCTTTTGATAATAATTATATCTATAAAGAAAATGGAAATTACGGAGTTATAAATATAGAAGGAAAAACTGTTTTAAAACCAGAATATGAAACACTTATATATAGAGAAGATGCAGGCTTCTTCGAAGCTAACAAAAAAGATCAAGTAGAATCTATATTTATAGGAACAGATTTTACTGAAAAAATAACAGGAATTCTATCAGAAATAAATACAGAAGTTGGATATATGCAAATTAGAACAGAAGGAGAATATAAATATTATAACTTCAAGTTTGAGCCAAAAACTAATAGAGAACTTCTTACTGCAAATACCCTATTCCTAGATAAGAAAGATGGTAAATATGGTTATGTTAATAAAGATGGAGTTGTAGTTGTAAACTATATTTATGATGACGCAAAAGAGCAAAATGAATTTGGATACGCAAGTGTAAAAAGTGATGGCATGTGGGGATGCATAAATTCAAAAGGAAAAGAAGTAATAACCCCAGCATATAAACTAGAAAATAATTATGTAATAGAATTTATTAATAAATGGCACAGAGGAGAAGATTTAAATTTAAACTATTATACGGATTAATAAATTATATAAACTAATATATAGAATAATATTATATGAACTAATATATTATACCGACAAACACATTATTTGAATTAATATCATTATACAGAACATATTATACAAATGAACACATTATATGAATAAATATCATTATACAAAACATATTACTCAGACTAACAATTATACAAGTAATATGTTATATAAATTAATATAACATACTAATAAAAAATGAATTAAAGTATAAGGAGAACTTATGGAACTAAAGACAAAGTATCAATATACATATTTTATATATCCATATTTAATAGAAAAAAAGGACTATGCAAATTATTTGTATAGTCTCTTAAAAAATAAAAAATGTAACCTAAAAATATTCGAAAGAAAAAAAGATCTTGACATAGATTATTATTTCCTTCCAGAAATAAAAAATAAACTATTTTGGTCCTTATATTTAACACAAGATGGAATAAAAAGTTATGAAAAAATGGATACAAGAATGAAAGCAAATATATTAAGTAAGCAATATTGTTCATTTTTTGAATACCACTTACAAGAAGATATACCAGCAAAAATAGGTGAAGAAAATGGCATATTCTTTGATATACCAAAAATAGAAATAATTTGTTTTAGCACGGGAATTTGCTTTCTATTAATAAAAACAGTAATAAGTGATAATGAAAACTTTTCAGATGTACTAAATTTTAATTATAAATTTAGAGACATTCCTTCAAAAATGGGACATAAAAAAGAATATGATAATATAAAAATTCAAACACAAAAATTAAATAATATGCAGAACTTCGAAGAATTTTTAAAAGAAATTGTAGGAACTAATTTATTAATCAAACAAGTAAATATAAATACAGATAGATTAATTACATATAGTTATGTTTGCCTAGAGCAAAATAGCTGGAATGAAAATACAGATTTAGTAGCGCTAGAAAAAGAATTTGAAAAATATCGCAATATACTTCCAGCATTTGAGCATATTGATGACATTACATTAGAGCAAGAGCTGGTTTATAAAGAAAAATATGCATATTATGGCTTCTCTAGTAATAGCACTGTATTAATGACATCTGCAAGCAATATAAAGAATTACACAAGCTTATTATTTCAATATGAAAATGAAGAACTATATCACTTTTTATATGACTTGCACCAAAAAATTTATTTGAAAAAATTAAATAGCCAAATTTCAAAAAGTAAAAAAATTAAAATAAGAAAAGCATATAAAGAATTTTTAAGTTTCACTAAAAAAGATTGGGCATATGAAATAACAGATGATGCAAAAGGCATTATATTAGAAAAGTATAATAAAAAGGCACAAAATTTGTATGAGTTTTTTAAAAATTTAAAAGATAAATATGAATTGTCAATTTAGCGACATTTTGTCGCTTTGGGGACGTTTCTCAATGCGACACTTTGTCGCGTTTGGGACACATCTTAAATAATGTTGCATTTAAGACACAGGTTATAATGTTGCCTCTGGAACACATGTTAAAAGTGTGCATTTATTTAATGTTATTAATTATGCTTATTATATCAAGCTAGATAGCATTGTAAATACTTAATTATTATAATATCAAGCTAGATATCATTGTAAGTATTTAATTATCATAACACACCAAGCTAAATATCATTGTAAGTATTTAATTATTATAACACTAAGCTAAATAGCGTTGTAAATATTTAAGGGTTGTAAAAGTAGTGAAGTATAACATTAATAAAACGAAAATGTATAGTATTTCGTTGCAGATATTTGATTTTAGTATAAAAACTTAAACCAAAAATAGAAAGAGAGTAAATTCATGAAAATAAGAACAGGTGTAGATATTATAGAAGTAGAAAGAATAAAAGAAGCAATACAAAGGCAAGGCGAAAAATTCTTAAATAATGTATATACGCAAGAAGAAATAAATTATTGCGAAAATACAAAAACAATGAAATATCAGCATTATGCAGCTAGATTTGCAGCAAAAGAAGCGGTTTTTAAGGCAATATCTGCAAAAATTTCTGAAAATGAAGACAATATTCTAAAAAGAATTGAAATTAAAAATGAAAAAAGTGGAAAGCCAATTGCAAATTTAGAAAGCTTGAAAATAACAGGAATAATAGATATGGATTTAAGTCTTTCACATTTAAAAGATTACGCAGTAGCAAGCTTTACAATTTTATTCGAAAATTAAATGCAATTAACTATAAATAGAAATTAATATATAGTAGCAATTATGGAATTTTTAATTTGTATGTACGCTGTAATTATAAAAATTAAAAACATAAAAACGATTTGTACGCACATTATAATTATAAAAATTTTAAACAGAAAAAACATAGATTTTTAATCCATATGCATACTGTAATTATAAAATTTATAAACATTTTTAAGGAGAAAATAATGGAACTTTTTGATTCACACGCACACTATAATGACGAAAAATTTTTGCAAGATAAGGAACAAATACTAGAAAAAGTATATAAAAGTGGAGTTACAAAGCTAATATGTGCTGGTTACAATTTAGAAGCCTCGAAAGAAGCCGTAGAAATTGCCAAAAATCACAACTTTATATATGCAACTGTAGGAATTTCGCCAAACGATATTGAAAATGAGCTTATTACGGAGAAACAAGAAGGTATAAACCAAAAAATGCAAAATGAATTAATCCAAATTGAAGAATTAGCTAAAAATACTAAAGTAGTAGCAATAGGCGAAATAGGGCTAGATTATTACTGGAATAAAGAAAATAAAGAAGAACAAAAAATATATTTTAAGAAGCAAATAGAACTTGCCAATAAATTAAATTTACCAATAGTAATACATACAAGAGAAGCCATTTTTGATACATTAAATATATTAAAAACAGAGCCAGTTATTAATAAAGGAATATTTCATTGTTGCCCATTAAATTTAGATTTAATTCGTGAAGGTTTGAAGTTAGGCTTTTACATTTCATTTGCAGGACCAATAACTTTCAAGAATTCAAAAAATGCAAAAGAAGCAATTAGTGCTGTACCACTAGATAGAATTTTAATAGAAACAGATAGCCCATATCTAGCACCAGAACCAATACGTGGAACACGCAATGATTCTGGCAATGTAAAATACATGGCGGAAAAAATAGCTGAAGTAAAAGGAATACCTGTAGAAGAAATTGCAAAAATTACTTATCAAAATGCAGAAAAAATATTTAAATTAAAAGCATAATAAATTTTATAGTACAATAAATTGAAAGCATAATAAATTTGTAGCACAATAAATTTACAACACAATAAATTTAGAGCATAATAATTTTATAGCACAATAAATTAAAATCATAATAAATTAAAAGCACAAAAATTATTTTAAATTTCTTAATGCCTCAATTCTAGCTTCTGTAGAAGGGTGAGTAGACCAAATATTACTTCTTTTTTTACCTTTTAAATTTGCTTTAAAAGGATTAATTATATACATATGTGCAGTGGAATTATTAGCAGTTTTTAGTTCATTAGGATCAGCTTCCAACTTTTCAAGTGCGGAAATAAGCCCATTAGGATTACGAGTGAATTCTACAGCTGTAGCATCAGCTAAAAATTCTCTTTTCCTAGAAATAGCAAGCTTCATCAATTGACCAAATATAGGTGCTAAAATAAGAGCAGTTAATCCAAAAAGCATTAAAATTGCATTTCCGCCACCATCATTATCATTATTTTTTCTACCTCCGCCCCAAAAAAAGAACTCTAGAAACCCAATCAGAAAGCATTACAACAAGTCCAACCATTACAGTTACAATAGCAGATAAACGAATATCGTAGTTTTTTATATGAGAAAGTTCATGAGCAACTACACCTTCTAATTCGTAATAATCTAACTTTTCAAGTAAACCCGTTGTAACACATATAATTGCATTTTGAGGATTTCTTCCAGTAGCAAAAGCATTAGGTTGATTATCATCTACTACATATAATCTAGGTTTATATTGTAAACCAGAAGAAACCATTAAAGCATCTAAAATATTTACTAACTTTTGATCTTCTTCATGTGTTGCAGGGCGAGCCCTATTTAAAGATAAAATAATTTTATCACTATAGTAATAAGAACTCCATGCAGATAATATAGAAAAGCTTAAGGCAATTAAAATAGAAACTTCTCCTAAATCAAAAGCCATACAAATATAATATACAATTAAGGTAATAAATAAAATAAAAAGTCCTATAATAAAACCAGTTTTTATCTTATTTTTTCTAATATCTTCATACATTTTTTTTCAGTCCTTTCATACTTTTTAATACATACTAAAATGGTTCCTTTCATACTTTTAAAAACATATTAAAATGAAATTTCTTTATACTTTTTAACACATACCAAAATGAAATTTTTTCATACTTTTTAAGCATATGTTAAAATGAAATTTCTTCATACTTTTTAAGCATATGTTAAAATAAAATTTCTTCATACTTTTTAAGCATATATTAAAATGCATTTTTTCATAATTTTTAACACATATTAAATGCATTCATTTAGTATACATAGTTATAAAAACTTAAACAAATAATATGCTTTTCCAAGAATAGTAAAACTTAGAATAAGCATATTATTAACACAATTATAAATTACTTGCTAAAATCAACTTTCACATTTTTTCTAGCTTCTGAACTTTCAACTGCAAATAAGGTTTCAGGCATAAAATGGAACATTGAAGCAATAATGCTAGAAGGGAATAATTCTATTTTTGTATTATATCTAGTAACACTATCATTATAGAATTGTCTTGAATAAGAAATTTTATTTTCAGTATTTCTCAATTCTTCTTGTAATTCAGAAAAGTTTTGGTTAGCTTTTAAATCTGGATAATTTTCTGAAACAGCCATAATAGTTTTTAAAGCACCAG
This sequence comes from uncultured Clostridia bacterium, assembly GCA_947631145.1. Lineage (GTDB taxonomy): Bacteria > Bacillota > Clostridia > TANB77 > CAG-508 > CAG-273. Next base: position 22,531 of record CANRKF010000006.1, read on the forward strand.
ATAATTGGTTATCTAATTCAGCTTTTTCTCCAACAGTTTTGGCATTTGCCCAAGAAGTGCGTAATTCAGTAACTTTTGTTAAAGTATCTTGTTCGTGAGCCATATAACCTTTAACACATTCAACTAAATTAGGAATTAAATCAAATCTTCTTTGTAATTGAACATCAATTTGACTCCAAGCATTTTTTACACGTTGCCTCAAAGTTACTAAACTATTATATAAACCAATAATAGCTATAATAATTACTAAAACAATTGCTAAAATAATCCAACCCATAATTTTATCTCCTATTCTTATAAATGAAAAAATCCATTTATACTTAAATTTATAATATATAAATATTACTCCTTTATAATAGCACAAAAAAATACAAAAAACAATATCCATAACTCATATTATTCTATGCTAAAAGTTAAAAATATATATTAAAATAATTACAATTTTTTGAAAAATTTTCATAAATTGGTACAAGCTGGCATATAATATAGTATACTTAAATATTTTCAAAAAAATTAAAACCATTTTAAAATCCTGAAACGCAAGTATCCGTAGCTACTTAGCAAATGACATAAAATTTGACAATTTATTCAAAAAATGGTATAATACAATTGTTGCTTTTAAAGGAGGGAACAAATTAAATATGAAAAATGATGATAAAGCGTCAATATCGCTGAAAAAAATCATTTCAATTAGTATTTTATTTATATTTATTATGACCGTAGCTGTTAGGGCTACAAACGTTAAAGTAAATAATGTAAAAATTATTCTTTCAAGTGGATACGAAATGAACGTACTAACTAGCAAGAAAAAAGTTTCAGATATACTTGAAGAAAACCATATTATATTATTAGAAGATGAAAAAGTAACTCCAGACTTAACATCAAATTTATCAGATAATAATACAATAAAAATTTTAAAAGTTACAGAAGAAGAAATAGAACTTCCAGAAGTAGTAGAAACCTCAGAAGAAGTTACAATAGAACAAATACTAGAAAATTATGACACAATTATAGAAAAAATAGTAGTAGAAAAAGTAAAAATACCTTATGAAACAATTACTAAAAATGTAGCAACAGGTTCTGGAACAAAGCAAGATAAAATAGTTCAATATGGTGTAGATGGTTTAAAAGAAGTTACTTACAAAGTAAAATATCAAAATGAAAAAGAAATAGAGAAAAAAGAAATTTCTTCTAAAGTCATCACAAAACCAGTAAATAAAATTGTAGAAGTTAGAAACAAACAACAAGTTGTTTCAAGAAGTAGTACAAAAACAAGATATTCAGGAAAATGGAGTTACTCAGAATCAGAATTAGATTTAATATGTGCTATTACAGCCCAAGAATGTTCTTCAAGTTACGAAGGAGCATTAGCAGTTATTACTTGTGCATGTAATAGAGCAGAAAGTAGCAGATGGATATACAACGGTAGAGATCCATTAAGCCAATATAAAGCAAAAAATCAATTCTGTTATTCATTAGATAATTACTGGAAAAAAAGATTAAATGGAAATTATCCATCTTATGTTAAAAGAGCAGTTGTAGATGCCTTAAATGGAAAAAGAAATCACAATTACTTATCATTTAGAGCAGCAGGTTATGCAAGTGGTGTTAACATAGGCGGAAACGTATATTTTAATGCAATGTAAATTAAAAGTGTCGCATTGGGGACGTTTGTTCACGCGACACTTTGTCGTTTTAGGGACGTTTCTTTACGCGACATTTTGTCGCATTTGGGACACATGTTAATATATTAACAAAAAAGCAACCTAAAAATGGTTGCTTTTTGTGTCGGAAAACTGTTTTTTACAGTTCATCTACATAGATAATAAAATTACCTTCAATGTAGATATAATGGTCTTTATCGTTTTCGTCTAAGAAATAGAAAAAATAGTTATCTTCATCGCATTCATAGTCTTGGCATTTTAATTCTTTTTCTTTAATAAAATTGCCAGCGCTGTCAAAGATGGTAACTTTGAAGTTATAAAAGTCTTCACTATCATCCTCGTCAGCCGCTTCATCATTATTCTTGTCAGTTGTTTCATCATTGCCTGCTTCATGGACATATTGAGAGCTTTTCTTGTTGCTTTTTTTGCGAGGACAAATATACAAAATAAAATACAAAATAAGAGCAAATAAAAGTATTACTAACATTACTGACAAAAAAGTTACTATAAAAAATTGTCCTGGTGCCAATCCAAACATTTTGTCCATTTCTAATTTCCCTTTCTTATTAAAGATGTTGATATTTAACTAAGTCGCCTGTATATGTCCGACATCATATACTTTGTCTAAGGGATAAAACTTAGATATGAGAGTATTATACTAAATATCTACTAAAAAGTCAAATTATGTAATCCTATATACCATTGAAAATTTATAAATAATATGATATATTATCTAAAATTATAAATATAAAAGGGAGAAACTATATGAAGTTAATTTCATGGAACGTAAACGGATTAAGAGCAGCTATGGGAAAAGGTTTTAAAGAATTTTTTAATCAAGCAAATGCAGATATTTTTTGCGTGCAGGAAACCAAAATGCAAGAAGATCAAATAGATATTGAAATTTCCAATTTATTTAAAGAATATAATAGCTATTGGAATAGCGCCGTAAAAAAAGGATATTCAGGAACAGCAGTATTTACAAAAAAGAAGCCTATTAATGTAACTTACGGTATAGGAAAAGAAGAACACGATCAAGAAGGAAGAGTAATCACTTTAGAATTTGAAGAATTTTATTTAGTAAATTGTTATACACCTAACTCTAAGCGAGAATTAGAACGTTTAGATTATAGAATGGTGTGGGAAGATGCTATTCGAAATTATTTGTTAGAGTTGAATAAAACAAAGCCTGTAATTTATTGTGGAGATTTTAATGTAGCACATCAAGAAATAGATTTAAAAAATCCAACAACAAATCACCACAGCGCAGGATTTACAGATGAAGAAAGAAGCAAAATGACGGAACTTTTGAATTCAGGCTTTACAGATAGCTTTAGATACTTATACCCAGAAAAGGAAAATTCTTATACATGGTGGTCCTATATGTTCCACGCCAGAGAAAAAAATGTAGGTTGGAGAATAGATTATTTTATAGTTTCAAAATCAATAGAGCAAAAAATTGAAGATAGCATAATTTATTCAGAAGTAATGGGAAGCGACCATTGCCCTGTGGGACTAACATTGAAAATAATATAAAAAAGGAGGATTTTTTGAACTATGAACGAAAAAAAGAAAGGGCTAACTAAATGGCTTTATTGGTTTATTTTAGGAGTAGCAATTATTGCTGTTTATAAATTATTAGATAATATAGGACCAATAGCAATTTGGATTCAAAGCTTATTTCATATTTTAATGCCATTTATTATAGGCTTATTAATTGCATATTTATTCTATATTCCTTGTAGAAGCTTAGAAAAGTGTTATAAGTCAGTAAAAAAGCCAAAATGGATTTCGAAAAAAGCGAGAATTTTATCAATTATTACTGTTTATATTATTGCAATTTTAGTTATTGTTCTTGCATTAACCTTTGTAATTCCAAATGTTTTGAAAAGTATAACAGATTTTGTAAATAATTTTGGAACTTATTATAACAATACAATGAATGCTTTAGAACAACTACCAGAAGATTCATTTTTAAAAAGTGAAACAATTATGAAAATAGCACAAGGATTTAGTGAAATTGACCTAAATCAATTTTTAAATATAGAAAGCCTAGTTCAATATGCAAAAGGAGCAATCAGTGCAGTAACGGGCATATTTGACGTTTTTGTATCTTTTGTTGTTTCAGTATATTTATTGTCAGAAAGAACAGAAATATTAAAATTTTTAAAAAGACTAGCAAATGCCCTATTTGCAAAAGATACATATATTATGGTGAGCAGATATTTTAACAAAGCAAATGAAGTATTTTTTAAATTTATTTCAGGTCAAGTGCTAGATGCAGTAGTAGTAGGAATATTAACCTCTGTTGCTATGTCAATTATTGGTGTAAAATATGCCGTATTATTAGGTTTTATAATAGGCCTATTTAACTTAATACCATATTTTGGTGCTATTGTAGCAGTAATTATAGCAATAATTGTAACATTATTTACAGGAGGCTTAGGACAAGCAATTTTAATGGCAATAGTAGTTATTATATTACAACAAATTGATGCAAATATTATAAATCCTAAAATTATAGGAAACTCACTATCAATTAGCCCACTTCTAGTAATATTTTCAGTAACTATTGGTGGAGCATATTTTGGAATACTTGGTATGTTTTTAGCAGTGCCAATATTCACAGTTATTAAATTGTTAATAGAAGAATATGTAGATTATAAAAATAGCTTAAAAATGAATAATTAAAATATATGAGATTATAAAAACGCTTAAAAAATGAATAATTAAAATATATGTAGATTATAAAAGCGGTTTAAAAATAAATAATTAAAAATAAAGGTAGTTTGAAATTCTATTTTTGTAAAGTAAAAAAAATTACTATCAACTTAGTGCGATAGTAATTTTTTTACTAAAATCATTTTTTTCTTGGATATGGTTTTATTTCGTTGGTTATTCCTAATATGTAATCTGTTGATGTATTATAAAAATTAGCCAGTTTAATTAAATGATCTACTTGTAATGCATTTACACCATTTTCTATTTGAGAATAACTATTTTGTTGAATACCTAGCATATTAGCTATCATTGCTTGATTTTTGCCATTTTCTTCTCTCAATTCCTTCAATCTATACATTTTTATACCTCTTAAAATATTTTATAATATTTGCAATAATAATATTGACTTTTATCTTTAATAAAGATAAAATAATTGTAAATATCTTTACTAAAGATATATGAATAGGAGGAAAGCAAATGAAAACAAAATTAAAAAATGAAGGTATAACTTTAATAGCGTTAGTTGTTACCATAGTGGTTCTTTTAATACTAGCAGGAATAACAATAAACATGGTATTAGGAGAAAATGGAATAATATCACAGGCAAAATTAGCAGCAGAGAAAACAAAAGAAGCAGAGGAACAGCAAGAAAAAGACTTACAAGATTTAGCAGGAATGATAAATGAAGCAGTAAATGGAAAGGATCCAGAAACTTTGCAAGATGCAGCAAGCAGTAAAAAAGTATTTTCGAATACAACGAAGTTTGATAGCGAAGGAAATAAAATAGACAAAAGTAGTGAAGAAACAACGCTACCTGCAATAACCATACCAGCAGGATTCAAAATAACAGAAGGAAGTATAGAAAATTTAAATGAAGGAGTAGTAATATCAGACGAAGCAGGAAATGAATTCGTATGGGTGCCATGTACAGCAGATCAATATAAAAAGCATGATTATACAGAATTAAAAACTGAAGAAACAGATGCAGGAAAAAACTTAGCAGACGGTGAATCTCATAATGAAGGTTGGAATACATGGTATTATAGAAGTTATAGTGATTGGAAGGGCGATGAAGAACAAGATAAAAAGAATGCCGAAAGTGTAAAAAAATACGGAGGATTTTATATAGCAAGATATGAAGCAGGAATACCAAGTGGCATGACAGATGTTTATGTAAAACCTGATAACTCATCAACTAAAACTTATGCAGTTGCAGCCCAAAAGAATAAATCAAATTATGTGCCAGTAAGTAAAAAAGGAGCACAAGCATGGAATTATATAAGTCAGGAAAATGCAAAAAAAGTATCAGAAAGAATGTATAGCGGAAATACGTATGTAACAAGTCAATTAGTAGACGGAATAGCATGGGACACTATAGTAGAGTGGATAGCAAAAGATGGGGAACTTTCAGATGTAGTAAAAAAAGATAGTACTAAAAATGGAAATTATGCGAATAATAGTGCAGAAGGAAAAATAACAGTAGAAAATGTTTTATATGCAGAGCATATAATGAATAGGAATAATAGTGTCGATGATGGTTGGGCACCAGCAAAAAATTATAAATATGGAACTTTTACATCAGGATGGAAGGAAAACTACACTTTTAACAGTGAAACAGATAACAAAGACAATTATAACGGAGTAAAAGAAAATGATACTTATAGACTTTACGTAGAAATGGCAACAGGAGTAAGTGATAACACAAAATTAAAAAATATATATGACTTAGGCGGAAATATGTATGAATGGACTACTGAAACAGGTTTCCACGATGGAGAAAACATGGGAGATAGTGACACAAAGTACGCTGTCCTTCGTGGTGGTGGTTTCCGCGACTTCGGTATTGACAGTTCCGTTTCTCTTCGCAATGGCTACGAAGCTATAGGCAATACCTATCCTAACATAGGCTTCCGTGTTGTACTTTATGTAAAATAGTATATATTAGTAATATTCAAAAATCAATATGAAATTACTGAATAATGAAAAAATACATTAAAATCGTTAAACTGAGATATTTTCAGTCTAACGATTTTTTGCTTGTGCAACGGGCATGTTGTTTAGTTGATCGGTGAATGTCGGTAGAAGATGTATGCATCACCAACCACATATAAAACTATTTTAATATCAAATCTGAGCCATATCTCTTATTAAATAAAAGAACTTAATAAAACCTTAATAAATTACCCCCTTTTTTCTTAAGAAATTCATGGTATACTATAAACAGTTGAAACACTTTATGTTATAATAAATTATAAATGCAATCAGCACAAAGAAAATCAAGCAAATATATATTTAATGCAACATGTTATTTTTAAAATAATACATCTATAAAAACTAATCAAACAAATATATATTTAATGCAACATGTTATTTTTAAAATAATACATTTATAAAAACTAGTAAGGCCAAAAATAAATTGAATACAACATATTGTTTTTCAAAATTATACATTTACAAAAAATAATAATAAACATTTTATAGAAAAAGGGGAGTAACAAATGTACAACATTTTAGTAGTAGATGATGACAAGGAAATTGTAAAAGCAGTAGAAATATATTTAGGAAAAGAAGGGTACAACATATTAAAAGCCTATAACGGGGTAGAAGCTATTAAAATAGTAGAGAACAATCCAAACATACACTTAATTTTATTAGATGTAATGATGCCAAAATTAGATGGAATTAGCACAGCAAATTTAATTCGTAAAAATAAAGCAATTCCTATTATAATGTTATCTGCAAAATCAGAAGATTATGACAAAATAGCAGGTCTTAATAATGGAGCAGATGACTACATTACAAAACCCTTTAATCCATTAGAACTAATTGCAAGAGTAAATTCACAAATACGTAGATACACCCATTTGGGATCTATAGCAGATAAAATGCAAGAAGGAGATAACATATATCGTTCAGGAGATTTAATAATAAATGACAATACAAAGCAAGTAATTGTAGAAGGAAAAGAAGTAAAGCTAACCCCAACAGAATATAACATATTGAAATATTTAACAAAAAATAAAGGTATTGTGTATTCAATAGAGCAAATATATGAAAACGTATGGGAAGAAGAAAGCTATGGAGCAGAAAATATCATTGCCGTACATATAAGGCACATAAGAGAAAAAATAGAAATAAATCCAAGAGAACCCAAATATTTAAAAGTAATATGGGGAATTGGGTACAAAATAGAAAACTTGAGCGAGAAAAATTAACATATATAAAAATTCACATTAATAGACTGAAAATTCACCTTTGGCTATTAATTTCTAAAATAAACACAAATGAGTATATATAATTAATTATATATACCTTACAACCTAACCAAGAAGGGAATGATAAAAAAATGAAGCAAAAATCTATATGCATACCCAAAATACTAAAAAATATTTCATACATATTAGCCCCAATATTTCTTGCCATATTAGTAGTATCTGTTATATCAGTAATATTCGTAGAAAAATCAGAAAGAGATCTTATATATGCAAATTCATATTATGACACACAATCCTTTAAAAAAGATTATTTAGATAGTATTTCAAGGAAATATGACTTAATAAATGGTAAAGAATTTAAAGGAGGGTATACAGACACACAAACAACTGATATATCTGGAAAAAATGGCACAATTTATTATAATACTTCTGTAGAAGGAAATTTTAGATATTTAATAATAAATAAAAAAGAAGGACTTGCAACTACTAATGTAGATCACACCATGCAAACAGATACCATAAATGAAATAAAACAAACCTTACATGTAAATACAAAATATTGGAATTATGCAAATAAAGAAATTGATACTAACTTTTCAAGTTTAACTATGGGAAATATTAAATATGAATCCACTTTTTCTGAAATTGATAGCGATGGAGAAGAATTTGAAATATATACTACTTTAATAAACAATCTTCCATACAATGATGATTTTGCTAAAAATCAATTTGTATATGATTTAATGATAACAACCTATAAAATGGCACCAGTATTAATAATAGTTTCATTAATAGCTTTGGCAATATGTTTAGCGTTAATATTACGAGGAATAGGAAGAACAAAAAAAGAAGGCGAAATATATTTAAATTGGTTTGATAAATGGAAAATAGAAATAGTGCTTCTAATAGGACTTATATTAATATATTTTGGATTTCTAATTTGCTCTATATCTATGGAAATACCAGTTACAAGTTTTTTAATTATAGGAGGTGCTACAGGAGTATTATTTATATATGTAATCCTAATTTTAATGCTAGAAACTATTGTAAAAAGATTAAAATCACATACTTTATTAAAAACAACAATTGCATATTCAATATTAAAAGGGGCAAAATCTGTAATAGATAATAGAGATATTGCAACAAAATTAATATTATTTTATGGACTATTTTGCATTTCAGGATTTTTCTTTACTGCAAGAATGTTTCAAACAAAGCAAGCATTTATATATGCTGTATTGCTACTTTCACTTGGCTTTTTAAGCCTTTGGTATTTATTTTGTAAGCTAAGAGAATTTGAAAAAATAAAAGAAGCGCTAAAAAGTATATATGAAGGAAATACAAATATACAATTAAATCCAAATGAACAAAAAGGAGTATTAAAAGAACTTAGCATATACATACAAGACATAGCGGGAGGTTTATCTAATGCAGTAAATGAAAGTTTAAAAAGTGAAAGACTAAAAACAGAATTAATTACAAATGTATCACATGACATAAAAACACCACTTACTTCTATTATAAACTATGTAGATTTATTAAAAAAAGAAAAAATGCCAAACGAGAAATGCACAGAATATTTAATGATATTAGATAATAAATCACAAAGATTAAAACGATTAACAGAAGATTTAGTAGAAGCATCAAAAGCATCTTCAGGAAATATAAAATTAAAAATGGAACAAATTAATGTTGTGGAATTAGTAAAACAAGTCTCTGGAGAATTTGAAGATAAATTTAAAGAACACAAACTAGAAGAAATTATGACACTTCCAGAAGAACCTGTTATTATTACAGCAGATGGCAGATATTTATATAGAGTATTAGAAAATATTTATTCTAATGTAGCAAAGTATGCTTTGGAAAACACAAGAGTATACTTAGATGTTATTGCACAGAAAAAAAGTGTAGTAATTCAAATGAAAAACATCTCACAAGAAAAACTAAACATATCGGCAGATGAACTTATGCAAAGATTTGTAAGAGGAGAAGCATCTAGAAATACAGAAGGAAGCGGTTTGGGGCTTTCAATAGCATCAAGTTTAACAGAACTTCAGGGAGGAAAATTTCACATTTATTTAGACGGGGATTTATTTAAAGTAACTATAGGTTTTGAAAGAAAATGAAAATATATTTAAAAGAGGGGGTTCAAAATTTAGCCCCCTCTTTCAATTATTAATTATTCATAATGTGACCACATACTTAATATTCTTACTATATGTTCACTTTCTAATACTTCATATATAATCCTATGCTGTATATTTATTCTTCTAGAATATAAATCCTTTAAATCACCGTAACAATTTTTCGTAAGGTGGTGGATTTTGAAAAGGATTATTTTTTATAACTTCAATTAAAGCTTTTGTTTTTTTTACTAAATTATTTTGTTTTAATTTTTCAATATCTTTTAATGCTTTTTTATGATATTCTATTTTATACAATTACCAATCCACCTCATCTTCTTCCACAAAATCTTCATCTTTAGCATTTTTTCTTTCTATAAGTTTTTCTTTTAATTTTGGTACAGAAGATATATATAGTGTTTCTATTAGGCTATTGTAATCTTCTTCTGATAAAACAATAGCATTACCATTTTTTGTTGATATATTAATAGGTTCATTATATTTTATTGCATTTTCTAATAATTTATAAATATCTTTTCTAAAATTTGTTATATTTGTATTAGTCATTTTTAAGGCACCTCCTATATATTTATATTATAGCACACATTTACACGTACGTCAAAACGTATTTATTCAAAAAACATATAATATATTTTATCTAAAAATTAGTAATACTATTCGTTAAGAAAATTAGTTATTTACATACTTACTAATAAAAAATGAAGCAACAAAGCCTAATACCAAGCAAATTACAGAAACTAAACCTGCCATATCAAAGCTAAAACCGGGATAAATAGCAAGAAGTGAACCAATTACAAAGCCAATAATTGCAAAGTAAGTATAGCCGTAAAAATGCTCTAATAAAAAGTTAATAATTTTAGAAGCAAGTAGTATACCGAACTACTACACCAATTCCAAAAGGAATTAACACTAAAATATTTAAGCTAGAAATAGCACCTATTATAGCAGAATAAGCACCAAGAAGTAACAAAATAAAAGAACCACTAATACCAGGAACAACCATAGAAACCGCAGAAATAACGCCATAAATAAAAAGTAAAACAATATTAATAAAATTAATATCAAAACTTTCTACAGCATTTCCTGTAACACCTAGCAATTCTAAAATAGCTAAAACAATACCAATAGTAAAAGTTAAAACCGCAGGAATTAAATACTTCCAAGAAAACCCCTTTTCCACAGATTTTTTAAAAACAAAAGGAAGACTTCCTAAAATTAACCCAATAAAAGCAAATTGAGTTTGCATACCATAATTTTGCAAAGCAAACTTTAATAATTTACTAAACGCAAGAATCCCAATACCAGCCCCTAAAACAATAGGCAATAAAAAAATCATATTCTTTTTAAAAGTTTCTTTAAAATTATGAAAAAAAGTGCTAATAGTATGAATTAAATCTTCATAAATACCAGTAGATACAGCCATAGTACCACCACTAACACCGGGAATAACATTAGCTATTCCAATAATCATACCTTTAAAAAAATTAATAATATGTTTCATAAAATCTAACCCTTTCTAATTAATTTTGTAGCCTAAATTCTATCATTGAAATAGTACAAAGTCAATATTGAAGCTGTATTAAAAAAATGGGTAAAATAAAAAAATGTTACTATTTACAGCTTTAAAATTATCCGCCACGTCGCTTGCGCATGCTATATGTTTTTTCTAGGGCTAAAGCACGAAAAAACATATGAGCATGCCGCTGTGGCTACTCTAAAATTTATAATTGACTGTGAAATGTATCAAAAAAATGAATAAAAAATTCCCGAAAATTATTGACACTGTCCAATAAAACATGCTATACTATAAAAGGTATGTTTTAACTGCAAAAATTATATCAATATATACCAAAAAGTATATATAAGGTGATTAAAATAAAAGAGGTAGTTTATAAAAAAATAATAAATTAACAACAAAATAACAGTTGGCAAATCAAATAAAAAATGCCAACCGTATTTTTGTTGTCTTTTATAACTTTGTTATGTTAATTTAAATAAGAAGAGGAATTGCCTATTTTTACTTACGGATTAAAGTGTTTTGAGAGCAGAAAGCATGTTTAACCTGTAAACTAATAATAGAAACAAGAAGGACTTCTTATTTAAAATAAATATATATTTTTTTCTGCTTAATATTTTTTAGGGGTGATTTTTTTGTTAAAGGAAATTAAACACGAGAAATGCTCTCGTAAAACTTTTGCAAAAATCGGCGATTCAATCGAAATGCCAAACTTAATTCAAGTTCAAAAAGATTCTTACAATTGGTTTCTTGAAGAAGGCTTAGGAGAAGTATTAAGAGATATTTCACCTATTATTGATTATTCTGGAAACTTAGTACTTGAATTCTTAGATTACTACATGGAAGAAAAAACTAAATACACATTAGAAGAAGCCAAAGAACGTGATACTACTTATGCTACAAGATTACACGTTAAAGTTAGACTTATCAACCGTGAAACAGGAGAAATAAAAGAACAAGTAATTTATCTTGGAGACTTCCCAGTTATGACAGATAGTGGAACCTTTGTTATAAACGGTGCAGAAAGAGTTGTAGTAAGCCAGTTAGTACGTTCACCGGGATGTTATTATGCAGAAGACTTTGACACAAAAACAGGAAGAAAAATCTACACATCAACAGTTATGCCTATTCGTGGAGCATGGATAGAATATGAAACAGATGGAAATGATGTATTTTATGCCAGAGTAGATAGAACCAGAAAAATTCCTGTAACCACATTATTAAGAGCAATTGGCTTAACCACAGATGAACAAATCATACAGCTTTTTGGTGAAGAAAATAAATTAACAGCAACACTTCAAAAGGATCCTATAAAAACTGGTGAAGAAGCCTTAGTAGAAATTTACAAAAAATTAAGACCGGGCGAACTTCCAACCACAGACGCTGCTAGAAACTTATTTAATGGATTATTCTTTGATCCAAGAAGATATGACCTAGCAAAAGTAGGAAGATATAAATTTAACCAAAAACTAAGCTTAAGCCGTAGAATTACAGGAAGAATAGCTTATAATGACATTATAGATCCAGAAACAGGAGAAGTATTAGTAGAAAAAGATAATGTTATTTCAGAAGATGTAGCACTAGCTATTCAAAATACAGGAATTAATATAGTAGATGTTAAAGTAGATGATAAACCAGTTAGAATTATAGGTAATGGAACAGTAAATATCCATAGCGTATTACCAAATGTAAATTTAAGTGATTTACACATAAAAGAAATGGTAAATTATGAAGTTTTAAAATCTATTATAGATACTGTAGATAAAAAAGACTTACACGATACTATAAAAGAAAGAATGGACGACTTAAATCCAAAACATATTACAAACGAAGATATTATAGCATCAATTAGCTACTTATTAAACTTAGAACATGGTTTAGGAAATGTAGATGACATAGACCATCTAGGAAATAGACGTATTCGTTGTGTAGGTGAGTTATTACAAAATCAATTTAGAATTGGTTTAACAAGGCTAGAAAGAGTTGTTCGTGAAAGAATGACAATTCAAGACCTAGATGTAATTACACCACAAACTTTAATTAATACAAAACCAATCACATCTTCTATTAGAGAATTCTTTGGAAGTTCACAATTATCACAATTTATGGATCAAACAAACCCACTTTCAGAATTAACTCATAAAAGAAGAATTTCAGCCTTAGGACCTGGTGGACTTTCACGTGAAAGAGCAGGCTTCGAAGTACGTGATATACACTATACACACTATGGAAGGCTATGCCCTATAGAATCACCAGAAGGACCTAACGTAGGTTTAATTTCAGCACTTTCATCATTTGCTATTATAAATGAATATGGCTTCATAGAAACACCATATAGAAAAGTAGATCATGAAACAGGAAAAGTTACAGATGAAGTAGTATATATGTCTGCAGACCAAGAAGATAAATACATCATTGCCCAAGCATCAGAACCATTAGATGCAGAAGGAAGATTTGTAAACGATAGAATTCGTGTACGTTTCAGAGAAGAAGTTACAATGGTTGATAAAAATCAAGTAGACTTCGTAGACGTATCTCCAAAACAATTAGTATCTGTTGCCGCAGCTATGATTCCATTCTTAGAGCATGATGATACAAAACGTTCTTTAATGGGTGCAAACATGCAACGTCAAGCAGTTCCACTACTTATGCCAGAAGCACCAATAGTAGGAACAGGTATTGAATATAGAGCAGCTAAAGATTCAGGAATTACAGTAATGGCAAAAAATGATGGTATTGTTGAAAAAGTTACAGGTGATGAAATTAAAATTAGAAATAAAAAAGACGAAATAGATACATACCATTTAAGAAAATTCAAAAGAACCAATGGTGGAACATGTATTAATCAACGCCCAGTTGTAAGTGTTGGCGAAAAAGTAAAAGCAGGAGAATTAATTGCAGATGGACCAGCTACTAAAAATGGAGAAATGGCATTAGGAAGAAATGTACTTATAGCATTCACTACATGGGAAGGTTATAACTACGAAGACGCTGTTTTAATTAGTGAAAGATTAGTTAAAGAAGATGTATACACATCTATACACATTGAAGAATACGACTGTGAATGTCGTGATACAAAATTAGGTCCAGAAGAAATCACACGTGATATTCCAAACGTTGGTGATGATAGTTTAAAAGACCTAGATGAAAACGGAATTATTAGAATTGGTGCAGAAGTAAGACCGGGTGATATATTAGTTGGTAAAGTTACTCCAAAAGGAGAAACAGAGCTTACAGCCGAAGAAAGATTACTTCGTGCAATATTCGGAGAAAAAGCTAGAGAAGTTAGAGACACCTCACTTCGTGTACCGCACGGGGAAGCTGGAACAATAGTAGATGTTAAAATATTTACTAGAGATAACTCAGATGAGTTAGCACCAGGAGTTAATCAAGTTATACGTTGTTATATAGCAACAAAAAGAAAAGTATCTGTTGGAGATAAAATGTCAGGACGTCATGGTAATAAAGGTGTTATTTCTCGTATATTACCAGAAGAAGATATGCCATTTTTACCAGATGGTACACCAGTAGATATAGTATTAAACCCACTTGGTGTTCCTTCTCGTATGAACTTAGGTCAAGTTCTAGAAGTACACTTAGGAATGGCAGCAAGAGCACTTGGAATTAAAGTTGCAACACCTGTATTTGATGGTGCAACAGACGAAGAAATTAAAGAATTATTTAAAGAAGCAGGACTTAGTGAAGATGGAAAAACAGTAGTATATGATGGTAGAACAGGAGAACCTTTCGATCACCCAATCACTGTAGGAGTAATGTATATGTTAAAATTACACCACTTAGTAGATGATAAAATCCATGCTCGTTCAACAGGACCATACTCATTAGTTACACAACAACCTTTAGGAGGTAAAGCACAATTTGGTGGACAACGTTTCGGTGAAATGGAAGTTTGGGCATTAGAAGCATATGGCGCAGCATATACACTTCAAGAAATGCTAACAGTTAAGTCAGATGATATCGTAGGAAGAGTTAAAACTTATGAAGCAATAGTAAAAGGTGAAAATGTACCAGAGCCGGGAGTTCCAGAAGGCTTTAAAGTATTAATAAAAGAACTTCAATCTTTAGGCTTAGATGTAAGACTTCTATCAGAAGATAACAAAGAACTAGAATTAAAAGAAAACATTGAAGATGGCATTGACTTTAATAGTGTTGAAGATAGCAGAAAAATAGAAGAACAAGTTGTAGATGAAACAGAGCTTTCAGATAGTTACATTGAAGCAAATGAAGAAGATGCAGAAGCCTTAGAAGAAAGCGAAGATGATGATAGCATATTTGCAGATTTTGACGATGACGAAATTTTATTAGATGATACAGACTTAGGAGAAGATAATCTTCTAAATGACCAAGATTTACTAGATGACGATGGAGAGTAATAAAAATAAAAAAATGGAGGAAAAAAAGAAATAATGAATAAAAAAGTAATATTTATTTTATGTTTTGTAATTATAATCGTTATTGGCGCTGTATTTTTAATTAAGAATATTTTTGAGAATGATGTTAATAATGAAGAGTTATTTTATTATCCACAAAATAGTGGCTATTTAGATGTGGTGCTACCAACATATAAAGTATCTAAAAATGGTGATGTAGAAATAAAGTACGTGAGTGATATGTGTACATTTACTTTAGAATCACAAGAACTTGAAAATTTTAAGCAAGACTTAGACGAACTAAGAAAACTCATTCATAAACCAAAGAATATTAAAGAAGATTATACTCAAGAAATTTATATTAATAATAAAAAATATAAAATTTTAAATGATGATGCAAATTATAAATTACAAGATATAATTGATAAGTATTTTGAAGAAAAATTTAAGCAGTTTCAAGAGCAATTAGTTTACAAGAATTATCAATAAGTATTAAGAAAAATAATTAAATAGCCTTCGTAATCATTAAAAAATAAAGACCAAAAGGAATTGTACAGCGGTGGCAATTATTTTAATAATAGATTACGAACCACCAAAGATAGGAAGAAAAACTATCAAAAAATGTAAGTAAAAATTACATTTTGAAAATAAAAGTTGTAAAAACGCTTAAAAATAGCGTTTTTATAACTAAAATAAAAATAGGGGGCTAAAAAAGTGGATGAATTAGAAATTTTTGACAAAATAAAAATAGGGTTAGCATCAGATGAAAAAATTAGAGAATGGTCAAAAGGTGAAGTAAAAAAGCCAGAAACAATCAACTATAGAACCTTAAAACCAGAAAAAGATGGTCTATTTTGTGAAAGAATATTTGGACCAACCAAAGACTGGGAATGCCATTGTGGAAAATATAAAAGGGTAAGATATAAAGGAATTGTTTGCGATAGATGTGGAGTAGAAGTAACAAAATCTAAAGTTAGACGTGAAAGAATGGGGCATATTGAACTTGCAGCACCAGTTGCACACATATGGTATTTTAAAGGAATACCAAGCAGAATTGGTTTAATACTAGATATTTCACCAAGAAGCCTAGAAAAAGTTATTTATTTTGCATCATACATTGTTACAGATAAAGGAACAAGTGGACTAACAAAATGCCAAGTATTATCTGAAAAAGAATATCATGAAGCAGAAGAAAAATATGGCATAGGCTCATTTAAAGCAAAAATGGGAGCAGAAGCAATACAAGAACTATTGCAACAAGTTGACATAGAAAAATTAGCAGAAAAGCTAAAAAAAGAACTTGAAAAAGCAAGTGAACAAAAGAAAGCAAAATTAGTAAAAAGACTAGATACAGTAGAATCATTCAGACTATCTCAAAATAAACCAGAATGGATGATACTAAATGTAGTTCCAGTTATTCCACCAGATTTAAGACCAATGGTACAATTAGATGGTGGTAGATTTGCAACATCAGACTTAAACGACCTATATCGTAGAGTTATAAATAGAAATAATCGTTTAAAAAGATTATTAGAATTAGGTGCACCAGAAATTATAGTTCGTAATGAAAAAAGAATGTTACAAGAAGCAGTAGATGCCTTAATAGATAATGGAAGACGTGGAAGACCAGTTACAGGTGCAGGAAACAGAGCATTAAAATCATTATCAGACCTATTAAAAGGAAAACAAGGTAGATTCCGTCAAAACTTACTTGGAAAACGTGTAGATTATTCAGGACGTTCAGTTATAGTAGTAGGACCAGAACTTAAAATATATCAATGTGGTGTGCCAAAAGAAATGGCAGTTGAATTATTCAAACCATTTGTTATGAAAGAACTAGTAGGACGTGGTTTAGCACATAATATTAAAAATGCTAAAAGAATGGTAGAAAGATTAAGACCAGAAGTATGGGATATTCTAGAAGATGTTATTAAAGATCACCCTGTACTTTTAAACCGTGCACCAACACTACATAGACTTGGAATTCAAGCATTTGAGCCAGTTTTAGTAGAAGGTAGAGCAATAAAACTTCACCCATTAGTATGTACAGCATTTAATGCAGACTTCGATGGAGACCAAATGGCTATTCACTTACCATTATCACCAGAAGCACAAGCAGAAGCAAGATACTTAATGCTTTCAGTAAATAACTTACTTAAACCACAAGATGGTAAACCAGTAACAGTACCTACACAAGATATGATATTAGGAAGTTATTACCTAACAATGGAAGTTGCAGGCGAACAAGGAGAAGGAAATTATTACTCTTCACCAGAAGAAGCAGTAATTGCATATGTAAATCATGACTTAGGTTTACACGCAAAAATAAAAGTTAGAATTCAAAAAGAAATAAATGGAATTTTAGAAACACGTAAAGTAGAAACAACAGTTGGAAGATTAATTTACAATGAAGGAATACCACAAAACTTAGGCTTTGTAGATAGAAGCAATCCTGAAAATATATTTGAACCAGAAATTAACTTTGCAGTTTCTAAGAAAAATTTAGGAAAAATTATTGAAAAATCAATAAATAGCAATGGATTAAGCGCAACAGCAGAGTTACTAGACTATGTTAAAGCAATGGGCTTCAAACATTCTACAACAGCTGGAATTACAGTTTCTGTAGATGATGTTAAAGTACCACCAGCTAAAAAAGAAATATTACAAAAAGCCAATGAAGAAGTTAACAATGTATTAAAACAATATAAACGTGGTTTAATTACCAACGATGAACGTTATAGCTCAGTAATTAAAATTTGGGAAAAAGCTACAGATGATGTTACAGAAGCTATGAAAAATAACTTTGAAGACCTAAACCCAGTTTATATGATGAGTCAATCTGGAGCAAGAGGTAACTTAAACCAATTAAGACAAATTGCAGGTATGCGTGGACTTATGGCAAGCACAACAGGTAAAACAATAGAAATACCAATTACATCTTCATTCCGTGAAGGCCTAGATGCACTTGAATATTTCATTTCAGCACATGGAGCTAGAAAAGGATTAGCAGATACAGCCTTAAGAACAGCAGACTCAGGATACTTAACAAGAAGATTAGTAGATGTTTCACAAGACATTATAGTTCGTGAAGACGATTGTGGAACACACGAAGGAATTATCGTTGAAGATATAAAAGATGGAAACCAAGTAATTGAAAAACTAGAAGAAAGACTAATTGGTAGATATCCATTAGAAACAATTATAGATCCAACAACTAAAGAAGTAATTGTAGATACAAATACTATGATTACAGAAAAAATAGCAGAAAAAATAATTAGAACAGGAATGGAAAAAGTTCCAGTACGTTCAGTTTTAGGATGTCGTACAAAACATGGTGTATGTCGTAAATGCTATGGTATGGGCTTAGCAACTCGTGATGAAGTAAACATTGGAGAATCTGTTGGTATTATTGCAGCACAATCTATTGGTGAGCCTGGTACACAGCTTACAATGAGAACAATTCACTCTGGTGGTGTTGCAGGTGTAGCAGATATTACACAAGGTCTTCCTAGGGTTGAAGAGTTATTTGAAGCAAGAAAACCAAAGGGATTAGCAGTGATTACAGAAATAGATGGTGTTGTTAAAATATCAGAAGATAAAAAGAAAAAGGAAATCACCGTTACATCAGATGATAACTCTAAAACTTATGCAATACCATTTAGATCTAAACTACGTGTTAAAGATGGAGATTTTGTAGAAGCAGGAGATGCCTTAATTGAAGGTGCTATTAATCCAAATGAAATACTATTAATTAAAGGACCAGAAGGAGTATACAAATACTTAATTCAAGAAGTTCAAAAAGTTTACCGTAATCAAGGTGTTGATATCAACGATAAACACATTGAAGTAATTGGTAGACAAATGCTTAAAAAAGTAAGAGTAGAAGATAATGGTGAAACAGATATGTTTGCAGGTTCTTTAGTAGATGTTCATGAATTTGAAGATAAAAACGAAGAAGCAATAGCACAAGGTAAAAAGCCAGCAACAGGAAAACGTATATTACTTGGAATTACTAAAGCATCACTCGCAACAGAAAGCTTCTTATCTGCAGCATCTTTCCAAGAAACAACAAGAGTATTAACAGAAGCAGCAGTTAAAGGAAAAGTAGATGAATTAATTGGACTAAAAGAAAATGTTATAATTGGTAAATTAATTCCTGCAGGAACAGGACTTCCAGTATATAAAAATACACATATTAGTACAGAAGAAATAAATAAAGAAGAAGAATCAGAAGGAACAGAAGGAGTAGAAGAAACGGAAGAAGATGTAGTAGGAACAAACTAGATAAAGGATTGAAGTTTAAAGTTCAAAAAAATAAAACAATAAGACAATAAAGCAATAAAACAAAAGAACTTCTATCTTAAGTAAATAGGTTTTTAATACCTAAAAAACTTAAGATAGAGGTTCTTTTTTAGCATAAAAAATATTAAAGATGTTCTTTTTTTAATTAAATATATAAAAAAGCTTCTAAAGCTTTATTCCCTAGCCAAAAGAGAATAATAAAGAAATTGCAACAAAAGTGTAACATATATTTAATATTACATATAAAAATGCAAAGTACAAGTATCCGTAATAGCGTAAAAATTAAACAGGAATAAATTGCTAAATATGTAAAATATTGATATTGACATGACTTAAAATAAATAGTTTAATTATTATAAGTAAGTTTAATTTTTATAAGTAGAAAAATAAAAATATGTAAAATATTAAAGAAAAATCTGAAAAATACTAAGGCTATTTCTACATAAACAAAATTATAAATATAGAAATATTTATATATTTTATTAAACTTTAAAACTATTGATTAAAAAAATAAAAAGCGTGAAAAAAAGGAGATAAAAAAATGAAACAGAAAAAAATTACATCAATAATTGTATTATTATTTTTATCAATTTTTATATTAGGAATTTCAAACAGTGTACAAGCAACACAGGCAAGTTCTGAAAAAAACTTAAATATTAAATTTTTAAGAAGTTCAGGATATGGATATCTATTAGCTAATAGTAACAAAATTGTATGGAAAATTTATGATGTAGATAATGATATAGGCGAAACTATATATTGTTTAAAAGGTGGACCAGGTTTTGGTAGTGCTTTTGCCTCAGAAGATCCTTCTATAGGAACTGAAAAGCAAAAAAAATTTAACTATAATCAATATTTTGATTTAAGAAATCCAGAGGCTATTACACCAACAGACTATAAAAATGCTTTACCTAAAGAAGATGAAAAGTATACATCATTAATGTGGGTTTTAGATAACATATATGTTCCTTCAGTAACAAATGCATCACAAGAAGAGAAAAATAGAGCTGAAGCCAATAAAGCGAGTTTATTAGAAGCTGCTAAAAATTATGCTGACGAAGAATCAATTATTACTGATCCGGAAGTATTAGAATATTTAACAGATGATGATATAGATGCAGTACAACAATTAGCAATATGGTATTTTACAAATGATAATGATGCTTATCATATATCTGAAAAAAATATATTATTTTACTTAAATTCAGTAGAGAAAGAAGCAGCTAGTGAAAAGAAGCCATTAAGTGAGCGAATTGGATCAGGTGATTTTTTTGACAATGGTTGGGATAGAGCTGATGCCTGCAAGGCATTATTTAAGTATTTAGTAAACACAGCTGAGTCAAAAACAGATTATAATTATAAAACTGTTTCAGAAGAACAACCTGTAGAATTAGAAAATACAGAAATTAAAGTTACAAAACAAAATGGAAAATTAATAATAGGACCATATAAGCTAAAAGAAAAACATAAAGGCACATATACTATAGAAGCAAAAGTAACAAATGGAAGCGGAAGCAATATTCAAGACGTTAAATATTTAGAAGACAATAAAAATACCGCTAATGCTAAAGAAATAAAAGATTTAGTAGGAAAGGATTTTTATATTTCAGTACCAGAAGGTACAGAAATAAAAAATATAAAACTAGAACTTTCAATTAAGTTATATGTAAGATCAATTAACTATTGGTCAGAAACAAACCCTACTCCTGACAAAAATCAACCAGTAGTTATAGTAGAAAATAAAATACTACCATTTACATTAGAAAAAACTTATGAAAACAAAATATTTGACTTATCTTTAAGAAAATTTATAACTACAATAGAATCAGAAGATGAACAAAAGAAATATCAAAGAGTTCCAGATGTAAAAGTAGAAGAACTAGCAAGTGGAACTGACACTACTGCTACCTATGAGCATTCTAAAAAGCCAATAGGTGTTTCAAAAGGTGATATTGTAACATATACAATTCGTGTATATAATGAAGGAGAAATAGATGGTTATGTAACATCTATAAAAGACCATATTCCAGATCAATTAGAATTTTTATCAGATGATGAATTAAACAAAAAATATGGCTGGAAATTATCAGATGATGGAAAAACAGTATCAACAGATATTACATCACCAACAACAGATAATTCTGCAAATAGAAATGAAATTTATGCAGAAAGAATACAAAATGGAACAACAGATGAAAATAAAGTATTGCTAAAAGCATTTTTAGGGGAAAAACTTGATTACATAGATGTGCAAATAAGATGCAAAGTAAAGGATAACGCAGTAAAGAATCAAAAAATCACAAACATTGCAGAAATTGCAGATTTTACAGATGCAGATAAAAAAGACATATTGGATAGAGACTCTACAGATGATAGCTTAACAAAAGAAAATTCAAAAGAAGAAGATAAAATTAAAGATGATAAATTACCATCAGCTGAAGAATTCCCAACCTACAAAGATGAAGACATAGAAAAAGGAGATAAATATATACCAGGTCAACAAGATGATGACGATTTTGAAAAATTATATGTAGTAGAAGTTTTAGGAGATTATAACTTAGAACTAGAAAAAGTAGATGCACAAAACAATACTAAAAAATTACAGGGAGCACAATTTAAAGTAACAGTTAATGGTGGAGAACCACAAATTTGCACTACAGATGCTCAAGGAAAAATGAATATTAATAAAATAGGAATAGAAGAAGCCGGAGAGCAAACCATTACAATAGAAGAAATTAAAGCACCAGAAGGTTATAGCAATACAGCAGGAACTATTACTTTAAAAGTAACTGTTAAAGAGCAAGATGGAGCATACATTATAGAAGATGTAAAAGTTTCAGAAACAAAAGGTCTTACAATGAGCTTTGAATCTGGAAAAATCAGTTTAACCTTAAAAAACTATATGCTTGACTTAGCTTTAAGAAAATTCATTATAAAAATAGGAAATAAAGAAGTAAAAACAGAAGATAAATACACAAGAGAACCACAAATATCAGCTGAAGAATTAGAAGACCTAAAAAATGGAGATAAAACAACTGCAGAAAAAGTACATCCAAAAAATCCATTAACAGTAAAAACAGGTGATAGAGTAATATATGTTATAAGAGTATATAATGAAGGTGAAATTCCAGCATATGTTAAAGAAGTAACAGACTATTTACCAGAAGGATTAAAATTTGTAGAAGATAGCGACATAAATAAAAACTATCATTGGACAAATCCTACAGGAGATGGAAAAACTATTAAAACAGATTATTTAAAAAATGATTTATTAGATCCATTTGATGGTACAAAATTAGACTATAGAGATTTGCAAATAGAATGTGAAGTAATAGCAACAGAAAATTCACAATCACTAAAAAATATTGCAGAAATAACAAAACATAGTGACGAACATGGAGATGAAACTGTACAAGATAGAGATTCAACACCAGATAATGTAGATAAAGAAAATTATGAAGATAAAAGTCAACAAGATGATGACGACTTTGAAGACCTAGTATTAAATGGAGAATACTTTGATTTATCATTAAGAAAATTCATAACAGAAATAAACACAGGAACAGAAGAAAAGAAATATGATAGAAGCCCAAAAGTAAATGTAGAAGACTTAAGAAGTGGCAAATCAACAACAGCAACATATGAACATCCAAAAGATCCAATAAGTGTTTCAAATGGGGATATAGTAACATACACAATAAGAGTATATAATGAAGGACAAATAGATGGTTATGTAACAAAAATAACAGACCATTTACCAGAACAACTAGAATTTATAGTAAATGA